>DAOWEV010000233.1 GCA_030638325.1 Bacteroidales bacterium | reverse complement strand
TTCCGGCTGTGATAACATTCATGGTACCTCCAACAGAGGGTATGGCAAGTTTTGAAACACCCAATCCTCTCTGAACCTGTACTCTCTGGGTTACCAGGTCAAGTCCGAACCAGTTGGACCAGTATACCCACCCGTTTTGCATATCATTCACGGGGATGCCATCAATCATAACGGCTACATTTCGCTGGTTGAATCCCCTGATGTTTATCCTGGCATCGCCGTCACCTCCACCCTGTTGAGTTGCATATACGCCAGGCGTAGAATTCAGGATCATTGGAAGGTCCTGGGCGGCAAGCTCTTCCTGTAGCTGAATAGGATCTACAGTACTAAAGGCAACCGGCGTTTCCCTGAATTTTGCTATATCACCAATAACCTCAACTTCTGTAAGTGTCACTGTGGTAAGTTCAAAATTCTCGATAATGGCATTATCTTTCAATGAAATCTCCCTGGATATGGTCTCATAGCCAACATATGATACCGTAAGGGTGTAATTACCATTGGGCAATTCCAGGTTATAATTACCGTCATAGTCAGTTACGGTCCCCTTTCCCTGGATATAGATAATGTTAACCCCGATAAGCGTTTCACCGGTACTGGCATCATAGACCCTTCCTGCAACTGTTCCTGTTTGAGCGTAAAGCTGTGTTGCCATTAAAAACACTGATAGAGTCACCAGAAAATTCCTCATAGTCATTATCTTAGAAAGGACAAAACAGGCTGCCTTTACCGGGGCAGCCTGTGTCTGTTATGTGAATATTTTTATTTGAGTACAACTTTGTGCTGGCTGGTGCTTTCGTCAGCAAAAACCACCCGGATCGTATAGATTCCTGTTTGCAGTTCCGGGAATTTCAAGGTCAACCGTTTTGTTGAACCTTCAAACTTCTGTTTAAAAACAAGTTGTCCGATCAGATTTACCAAAGTGACTTCCCGTACAGGGGCGTCAGCATCCAGTGTTAGCTGTTGTGAAGTAACCGGGTTTGGATATAAAACTATGGTATGAACTGCCTGGTAATCATTTATTCCCCATCCAATTACTGGCCCGGTATGACAATCACAGCGGTGGAAGCCAAGGCTGTCGTAAGTGTTCTTTGCAACAGAATCCCATTCAACATCGACCTTGAAGATCGCAGGGTTCACCTTCACACCATCCCTTATTTCAGGTTTTCTTATGAGGGTCTGATCTTTGGTCCAGGAAGTCCAGTATTGATCTCCTGCATAGTAGGTTGGCGGGATATCATTCCAGCCATTGTTACCCGGGTCATCACCTGTTTTAGCAAAAATATCCACCACCTGCCCGGTCACTTTTTCAAGCGTCATGGCATCATCGCCGTTAAAATACATGGGAGCAGGATATATGCCTGAACAGTGAAAGTCTCCCCTGGCATAAAATAGAGGTTCAATCGGTAATGACCAATAGCCTCCGCCGGGAACCCAAACGGAATCCGTCTGCCCATTCGTCACCACAAACACATCACCGGGCACCACTGTTCCCGATAATGGCAGCTCTTCTGTAGGAACCGGGCTGCCATTGGAATATCTCTTAATTACATATAGACTGAGGTCAACAGGCTGGTCGGTTGGATTGTAGATCTCCAGCACTTTATTGTTGCCGGAGCCTTCCACATATTCTGAGAAAAACAGGTCGGCACAAGTCGTCTGAGCCATCAGGAACCCGCTAAACAGAAAAAACAAGACAAGAAGAGAGGTAAATTTTTTCATAATTTTTAATATTAGGTTTATAATATGATTTTCTATCAGCAAATTTAATAAATTAATGTAAGAGACTGTTTAAAATTTTTCGGGGAATTGCCAAGGTCATGTTGAAAGCCTCATAATTACAGAAATCCAGACTTATTAGTAATTTATTCAAATTAGCCACAGATTCACAGATTGTATATTTTTTGTAATCAATTGTTTAATCTGTGAATCTGTGGCATTTTATTTTCCCGCAAAAAGCAACATAGAGCCTGAATATTAAACTTTAATTAACAGGTAATGGTTGAAAAAACATAGCAAAAAGGAAAAAATAGTTCATCATTCGGTGTTCGGTGTTCATTATTCGACATTCAAGATGCGACAATTTCAATTTACGAACAAACATCTTTAATTAAGTGATAATAAAATATAAGGCCTGGGGTTTTGAATTAATCATTTCAAAGTATATACTACCGTAGGATGAACCCCCGGCAACAGTTGCGTAGCCCTTATCCCAAAATCTCCCCAAGTCTTATCAGGGCTTCGTTAACTGTTCGGATATTGAAGATGATGAGCGTCAGCTTTTCATTCGCTTCGCGCAATCTGCATGAAGACGGATGCTGCTGAACATATAGCAAAACCCGGGTAAATTTCTCTGACTGAAAATAGGAGGATTCCTGGTTTGAAATAAAATACCCTGTGAACCTCCCGTTTTTCATAAGGATTTTTTCAAACCCGATCTTTTTGGCCATCCACCGCAGCCGGATCGTATCTATCAGCTCTTCAGTCTGTGGCGCTACCGGGCCGAAACGGTCTGTGAGCTTCAGCCGGAATTTATGCAATTCCTCCTCTGCTTCAATATTATCCAGTTCCTTATAAAGATTGAGGCGTTCGGTAATGTTGGTAACATAATCGTCAGGGATCAGGATCTCAAGGTCTGAATCTATCTGGCAGTCTTTTACATAATCCCGCGCCTCACCCTGTCCAAACACTTCTTTAAACTCCCCGTCTTTCAATTCCTGGATGGCTTCATCCAGTATCTTATGGTACATCTCAAAGCCAATGTCTGATATGAAGCCACTTTGCTCTGCCCCCAGCATATTACCGGCTCCCCTGATATCCAGGTCACGCATGGCAATGTTGAACCCGCTGCCAAGATCCGAGAACTCCTCGATGGCTTTCAGGCGTTTCCTTGCTTCCGTTGTGAGGACTGACATAGGGGGTGAAAGCAGATAACAGAATGCTTTCCTGTTGGACCTTCCCACCCGGCCCCGCAACTGGTGCAGGTCACTCAATCCGTAATTCTGTGCCTCATTGATGATAATGGTGTTTGCATTCGGGATATCCAGGCCGGATTCGATGATGGTGGTTGCCAGCAACACATCATACTGCCCGTTGATGAAATCAAGCATCACTTTTTCAAGCCTGGCTCCTGCCATTTGTCCATGGACAACACCAATGCTAACTTCCGGACAGAACCGGCTGATCATATGTTCCACCTCCATGATGTTCTGAACCCGGTTGTGAACAAAGAAAACCTGTCCTTCCCGGGAAACCTCATACCGGATGGCATCCCGGATGACCTCCTCGCCAAAAGAGTGCACTTCGGTCTGTATAGGATACCTGTTGGATGGAGCTGTATTTATTATAGACAGGTCGCGGGCTCCCATCAGGGAAAATTGCAGGGTCCTCGGGATGGGGGTTGCAGTCAGGATCAGGATATCTACATTTACTTTCAACTGTTTCAGCTTTTCCTTCGAAGCCACCCCGAACTTCTGCTCTTCATCCACGATCAGCAGGCCCAGGTCTTTGAATTTAATGTCTTTACTGAGTAAACGGTGCGTTCCTATGATGATATCAAGGGAGCCCTCTTCGAGCCTGGCCAAAGAAGCTTTTTGATCTTTTGCACTTTTGAAGCGGTTGATATAGTCAATATTACAGGGAAAATCTCCGAGTCGGTCCGAGAATGTCTTATAGTGCTGCAGGGCCAGGATGGTTGTCGGCACCAATATGGCCACCTGCTTGCTGTCGGCAACAGCTTTGAAGGCTGCCCGTATGGCAATTTCGGTCTTGCCGAAACCCACATCCCCGCATATCAGACGGTCCATGGGAAAGGGTTGCTCCATATCTTTTTTTACGTCCACCGTGGCCTTTAACTGATCCGGCGTATCTTCGTAAATAAAGGAGGCCTCTAACTCATTCTGCAGGTAGGTATCTGGTGAGAACTGAAGTCCATCGCTGTCTTTTCTTTCGGCATAAAGTTTAATGAGATTCCTGGCAATGTCCTGGACTTTTTTCTTCGTCTTGCTTTTAAGCCTGTTCCAGGCATTTGATCCCAGCTTGTTAAGCTTCGGAGCACTCCCCTCTTTCCCAACGTATTTAGAGATGCGATGCAGGGAGTGTATGCTCACATACAACAGGTCATTGTTCTTGTAAACGATCCTGATAGCCTCCTGCCACCTGCCGTTATTATCAATCTTTTCCAGTCCATCGAAGCGGCCGATACCATAATCGATATGCGTCACATAGTCACCCGGATTCAGGCTATAAAGCTCTTTTATGGTGATGGCTTCCCTCCTGCTGAAGCTCTCTTTCAGATGGAACTTATGATACCTCTCGAAGATCTGGTGATCTGTATAGCAGGCTATCTTCATATCCCGGTCTATAAAACCTTCATGGAGGGCAATATTCAGTGTAGTGAAATGAAATTTGTCGGATCGCCCTTTACCCTGCTGAATATCATCAAATATTGAATAGATCCTTTCAATCTGTTTGGGGTTATCGGAGAAGATGAAATTCTGAATGCCTTCGGCACTGTTTTCTTCCAGGTTACTGATCAGGATATCAAAACTCTTATTAAATGAAGGCTGGGGTGCCTGATCATATAATAAAACGTCAGCATCCTGAAAATAATACTGCCTCCCAAACTCAATAATTGAAAAGCTGTTGAGGCTTTCCAGGAATTCCGTTGCATCTATGAAAATACTTGCAGGAGCATCCTGTTCCATTGCGGTATCCGCCTCTTCAAATATCTTTATTGCTTTTTCAAGCTCCTTCCTGATCATGTCTGAGGTGAAACTCACATTATCGAACCATATCAGGCTGTCTTTGGGGAAGTCTGCTAAAAATGAAACCCCGGATCCAGAAATCATCCGGTCCTGGACATTCGGTAATATGGTGACATGGTTCAGGGCTGATAAAGATAGCTGGTCTGACGGGTCAAATATACGGATTGACCCGATGGTGTCGCCTATCAGTTCAATACGGAATGGAAGTTCATTGGAAAAAGAGAAAACATCAACAATACCGCCTCTCACAGAAATCTGTCCCGGTTCGTAAACAAAGTCAACGCGCTCAAAGCCAAAATCAAATAATGTATCTGTCAAAAAATCTAATGAAACGGCCTCACCGGTCTTAAACTTAAGGGTGTTCCTGCTTATATGTTTACGCGTGACCACTTTCTCTGCAAGCGCTTCAGAGTAAGTAACGATTATGGTTTTTTTCCGGGATGCCCCTATCCTGTTGAGCACTTCTGCCCTCATCAGAAGGTTTGTACTATCCTGTTGCTCAGGGGCATAAGAGCGTTTATAAGACGTCGGGAAAAACAGTATGCTTTTCTTCTTCAAGTTCTGGTCTTTCTCTCCAAACAAGGCCTCCAGGTCATTGTAAAAATATGCGGCCGTCTCTTTATCAGGCAGAATAATTAGGTGGTGTCTTTTTAAAGTATCGAAGACACTGCTCACAACCAATGCCCTGGAAGACCCAATTAGGCCTTTCAGTTGCAGGTTGACGGCCGGTGGGCCGGAAAGCAGTTCCGCTATCCTGAGGCCATGGTCGCTCCTTGTATATAATCCGGTGAGATCGGCAGGTTTCAAAATATTTGCAAATGTATTACTTTTGCCCATAAAGAGCCGGTATATGAAAGTATTCAAATTCGGAGGAGCGACCGTTAAGGATGCTGCTTCTGTAAAGCAGCTTGCAGCAATTGTGAAACAATACCCTGATGATGACCTGGTGGTAGTGGTCTCCGCCATGGATAAGATGACCAATGCACTGGAAGGCCTGATCGACTCCTATTTTTTCAGGAAAGATGATTTAGATGCAAAGTTCGATCATATAAGATCATATCATTATAATATTCTGGATGGTCTCTTTCAAAAAGAGAAGGATCATGATGTGTATGCAGATGTCAACAGATGGTTTGAGGAGCTGCGAAATCATATCGACACCAGGGCCGTCCCTCAATTTGATTTCGAGTACGACCAGATCGTTTGTTACGGAGAACTGATCTCAACCACTATTGTGCATCACTACCTCAGGCAGGAAAAGATGAACTGTGAGTGGTTTGATGCCCGGAAGCTGATACAGACCGATTCATTATACCGGGAAGCGCGGGTTGACTGGACCAAAACCACCGATCATATTATCCATGACCTGCTACCTTACTTCAGCCGGGCTGACCACCGGAAAATCGCTTTAACCCAGGGATTCATTGGCGCCTCCTCAAACCATCACACAACCTCCCTGGGAAGGGAAGGATCAGATTTCAGTGCAGCCATATTTGGCCATGTCATGAATGCCCGGGAGGTGATCATCTGGAAGGATGTGCCTGGTATACTGAATGCCGATCCGAGATATTATGAGAATACCATAAAAATAGAGAGGCTTTCATACAGGGAAGCCATGGAGATGTCTTACTTCGGCGCTAAAGTGATTCATCCCAAAACCATAAAGCCATTACAAAACAAACTGATACCGCTTATTGTAAAAGATTTTTATAATCCCTCCGGGAAAGGCACCTTAATTGAAAAACCATCGGGTAAAGAAACTACAGTTCCCTTTTACATTGTTAAGATCAAGCAGGTATTGATCTCTATTTCTCCATCAGACTTTTCATTTATCACCACTGACCATCTTCATCAAATCTTCGGCCTGCTTTCAAAATATGGCATCAGGTTAAACCTCATGCAAAACTCGGCCATCAGCTTTTCTATTTGCGTTGATGCGCATCAAAACATTGAGAAACTGCTGAACAGCCTTCATGCAAGCTATGGTTTAAAATATAATACAGATCTGCACCTTATTACCATACGGAGGTATAATGAAAGTCTTATTGATGAGGTCACCGGCAACCGTGAGGTCTTACTCATACAAAGGAGCAGGAGAACAATACGGCTGGTGGTCAAGGCGTGAAGGGTGAGAGGTGAAAAGTGAGAAGTGAAGAGTGAGGGGTGAGGGGTGAATATTAAATTTTGAGTGTCGATTCTGACAGAAAATCACCTGTCAAAAACTGAAAAGTATTGTATAAATTTTAATTTTGCAGAAGTCTAACTTAAAATATTTCAAAGGTGAAAGGTTCAATAGCAATTATATGCGGCGGAGGGCCCGCCCCGGGCATCAATTCCGTCATCAGCGCAGTGTCCAAGATCTTTTTAAAGGATGATTACAGGGTACTGGGAATCCACGAAGGTTATAAAGGATTATTTGCCGAAGACCCGGACATTGTGGACATTGATTTTGGTTTTGCTGATAAGATCAAAAACCAGGGTGGGTCAGCCCTGATGATGAGTCGTTTTAAGCCAAAACATGAAGATTTCAACACCAGGCTTTTTATACAGCATGATGTGAAGCTGCTGGTCACTATTGGGGGGGATGACACTGCGTCTACAGCCAACCGGATATCCGGATACCTAAGCGAAAACAATATATCTATCCAGAATATTCATGTTCCGAAAACGATCGATAACGACCTGCCGCTTCCGGAAGGAACGCCTACTTTTGGGTACCAGTCGGCTAAGGAAGAGGGCGTAAAGATCGCTTCCACCATCTATGAAGATGCGAGGACCAGCGGCAACTGGTTCATTATCTCCGCCATGGGGCGGGAAGCAGGGCACCTGGCTTTCGGTATAGGGGCAGCCTGTCATTTCCCCATGATCATTATACCGGAGATGTTCAATAAAACCCATATCAGCTTTGATAAGATTACGCGGCTTATCATTTCTGCCATCATCAAACGTAAATTACTGGGTATCAAATACGGGGCAGCCATCATCAGCGAGGGGGTTTTCCATTTAATGACAGATGAGGAGATCACCTCCTCTGAGATCAGCTTTACATATGATGACCATGGCCACCCTGAACTGGGAAACGTCAGCAAAGCTCATATATTCAACATCTTACTGCAAAGAAAGTTGAAGAAGCTAAAGATTGACGTAAAAAGCCGTCCCGAGGAACTGGGATATGAGCTGAGATGTATCACTCCCATTGCATTTGACCTGATGTACTGCTCATTGTTAGGATATGGCGTAAAAAAGCTTTTTGATGAAGGTAAGACCGGCTGTATGGTCACGGCTGATCCTAAAGGTGACATCGCGCCCCTCTACCTGAAAGATGTTGAAGATGAACATGGAAAGGTAAAAACCAGGCTTGTCAATATAGATTCCCAGAAATTCAGGATGGTGTATGATGAGGGTTTGCAATACATCACGGAAAAGGATTATCACCAGGCTAAACAGTACTTCCCCAATCCGGAGCACTATGACTTTAAAAAGATTCTGGATTGGAAATAATTACCGGTTCTTTGCAGAAATACGTACTTTTATTAGTTGCATAAGTTTTTAAGCTTGTTGTAATACACCTCATCCCCTGGCCCCTTCTCCTCCAGGAGAAGGGGTATCCCGCTCATCGTAAACAATTTAACAAGACATCTAATTATGGCTTTTCTCGGTAACACATTTGATCACTTATTGCACTTAGGGGCGGATGAAGATACTTTCAATACTGCAAGGCATTTAAGAGAGAACCTCACAAAACCTGAGAAAATACTATGGAATGAGTTGAAGAACAGAAAGTTGCTTGGTTTGAAATTCAGAAGACAACACCCTCTGCATTTTTATATTGCTGATTTCTATTGTCATGAACAACATCTTGTCATTGAGGTTGATGGAGGTGTTCATCTGCTGGAACAACATAAAGAACATGATGAAAATCGTACTGCTGAATTAGAAAGATATGGAATCCGGGTAATCAGGTTTACAAATGACCAGGTCATTAATTCTATAGATGAAGTTAAACAAGCAATTATCAGATTTGTACAAAACAATCCCCATTCTTAAGCTTCAAACCCTCCCCCTATCCCCACCCCCATCCCCCTTCTCCTGGAGGAGAAGGGGTTAGGGGATGAGGTGTATTGAAAAGAAGGGGTTGCCGGGATGAAGTGTATTAAAAAGAAGGAGTCAGGGAATGAGATTGAAATAAAAAGAAGCATGCAATCTTGAAATGACCCAAAAAGAAAAGGGCGCGGCGGGAATCTTATGTTTTATTATGACCTATTGTGTCTTCTATAGTAAATAAATGGGGGGAAAGTACGCATCTTTGTGATGAACCATAACTTTATAAACTTTCAACTCTGCATGAATAATGCAGGCTAATTCCCCAAAATCACTTCTGCCATGTTCTTTCTAAACTTATCTACAGCATCCATGACGATGCTTTCGTTGGAAGGGTAAGGCACTTCCTTTTTTTGCACCAGGGTTTTTGTCTCTTCGCCACAGGCATTCACATTTCCCTTGAGAGAGCCATACTGGTGCAGGAACACCGATTCGGCCCGCACAGGAACAGTATTCACCAACATTTTCCTGGCATTATCGACATACCTGATACGCCCTTCCATCACTGCGCTCTTCCGTTGATGAGTCTCGGTAACAGTACAACTTATGGTATCAACAACATTGTACAGATCATCCAGAATATCACGTTCTTCCTTGTATTCCAGGGCCTTGATCTGATCCTTTGAAACGCTGATCCTGTCAATCACCACCCGTATTGTAAAATCATATCTCCCCTGGCTTTTTTCCTGCATATTTTCAGGGGAATGTTTAGCCCGGTATTCCCTGAACACTTTACCTATTTCTCCAATGATGGCATCATTCAGATCTTTTCCGGTATTGTTAACGAGTTCAAAACGAACATCAGGCTCTCCGAGGGTTATCGCTTTTCGCAGGAGTTTGTCGATATCCCTGTACTGTTCGTACATATCAGCAACCAACAGGAGCTCAGAATAAGCAGTCCTGGCTTTTTGGAGGTCATCTTCTTCCAGTAATTTCCCTGCCCTGGCATATGAATAAGCGGCCGCTTTGAGTCTGGCTTCCCTGATATCGGGGTCATAATCTTTATAGCTGTATCCAATCTCTTCCAAGGTAGACAGGGGCAATGCCTGCAGCATTTTTTGTCTCTTATCAAGCTGACTATACAACGAATAAACCTCATACCAGATACCGGGCATGCCGGTTTGACGAAGCATAGCTATCCCGTTTTCATCTACCTCGTTGGCCTCATGGTAAAGTTCTTCAAGCTGTTGTTTCTTTTTCTTATTCCCAGGATACTGAACAAGCTTATTGACCTGTTTCTGTATATTCTCATCGTAATTATATGCTTGTGAAAAAACATTCGACGGGAAGTAAAAAAGCAGCAGCAGAAAAATAGATGTCTTTATCAATTGCTCAGAAACTTTCCCCGGGAAGAATTTAAACTCGTGAAAATCAAACTTTTTCACAGTTAACCTCAGATTCCCGCTGATTAAAAAAACAGATGATATCATAGCGATTGCAAAATTAATTTTTAATTTTACTCCAAATTTTGTGCTAAACTCATTATTTACGGTAAGTTTTCTTAAATGTTCAAATATCTTGTACGGATCATACTGCGTTACAGGCTGATAAACATCATAGTTATCATCCTCGCAACAGCCTTCATGGGATACAAGGCGCTTGACGTGAAACTATCCTATGAATTTGCACAGATGTTGCCGCAAACTGATTCCACCAATATTTTTTATAAGAAATTCAAGGAAACATTTGGAGAAGACGGGGCTGTGATGTTTATCGCCATTCAGGCCCCTGAGATCTATGAATTAGAGAAATTCAATGCATGGTACGACCTGACATACGATATTAAAAAAATCGAAGGCGTAGAAGAGGTTGTTTCCATTGCCAAGATCTACTACCTGGTAAAAAATGACAGCATCAAGAAATTTGAGTTTGAACTGATTGTCAAAGAACGTCCGGAAAGTCAGCAGGAGGTTGACAGTCTTAAACAGATCATTTTCTCCTATCCCTTCTATAAAGGGATCTTGTACAATCCTGAGACAGATGTAACCCTGCTTATGGTTACCCTGGATAAAAAGATATTAAATACCAAAAACAGGGTTTCATTGATCAACCAGATCAAAAGAAAAACTGATGAGTTCGGGGAAGATAATAGTATTGAGATGCATTACTCAGGTTTGCCTTACATCCGTACTAAAACATCCGAAAAGGTACAAAAGGAACTTATCTCCTTTATTTTCATGGCATTGGTCATTGCGACGATCATATTGCTAATCTTTTTCCGTTCAGGGAAGGCTGCTTTTTTCACCATGATCATTGTTATCATCAACGTTATCTGGGTGCTGGGCATCATGTCACTATTAAAATATGATATTACTATACTGACAGGTATTTTGCCCCCGTTGATCATCGTGATCGTTGTAGAAAACTGCATTTTTCTTCTGAATAAGTACCACGACGAATACAGAATACATGGCAACAAGATAAAAGCGTTATCAAGGGTTGTGCGGCGTATCGGAAATGCCAATCTACTCACCAATGCCACAACTGCTGCGGGTTTCGCCGCTTTCATTGTGACCGGTAATAAAATCCTGGTGGAGTTCGGGGTAACGGCATCCCTGAGCATATTGCTTGCTTATCTGCTAACTCTTTTCTTAATCCCGATCATATTCAGTTTACTGCCTCCTCCCAAAAGCCGGCATGTCCGCCATCTTGAAAAAAGCCTGGTAAGCCGTATTATCGATAAAGTTGTTTTCCAGGTCCAGCATCACAGGAATATCATTTATATTGTTACCATATTATTGGTCAGCATTGGGATCATCGGGGCTCTAAAGCTGCGGGTCACCGGGAACATTGTGGATGATATTTCAAAGAAAGACCAGCTTTACAAAGACCTGATCTTCCTGGAAAAGAATTTCAATGGAGTGATGCCCCTGGAATTCTCTATAGACACCAAAAAGAAAAGAGGTGTCATGAAGCTTTACAACCTGCAAAAAATTAATGAGTTGCAGAAAGTCCTTAAAAGATACCCGGAATTATCGAAGTCAATATCCCTGGCAGAAGTCGTAAAGATTGCACGTCAGGCATTCTATCATGGAAATGAATCATACTACGACATGCCCAACAGCCAGGAATTGAATTTTATGGCCCGGTATCTGCCGGATATGAAATCCGGCAAAAGAACCATTATCAATTCCTTTGTCGACACCAACCTGCAGGTGACCAGGGTCAGCACCCAAATGAGGAACATCGGCACCAATGAGATCCAAAGAATACAGGAAAAATTGAGGCCGGAGATCGATTCCATATTCCCACCATCCAAATATAATGTTGAAATAACCGGTACGAGTATTGTCTTTCTCAAAGGCACCCAGTATCTTTTAAAAAATCTGACTACCAGCCTGCTCCTGGCAATTTCCGTCATATCATTATTGATGGCGTTGCTGTTCACTTCAGCCAGGATGATCCTGATCTCCCTGATCCCCAATATCCTTCCTCAGATCATGACAGCAGGTATGATGGGATACCTGGGAATACCGATAAAGCCTTCCACCATTCTGATCTTCAGTATTGCCCTCGGGATTTCGGTTGACAATGCCATTCACTTTTTATCACGGTACAGGCTTAATCTCCGGCTAAACAACTGGCAGATCAAATCATCAGTGATCGCAGCCCTCAGGGAAACAGGTTATAGTATGATCTATTCTTCGGTTGTGTTGTTCTTCGGTTTTGCGATCTTTATTACATCTTCCTTTGGGGGCACGGAAGCGATGGGGTACCTGATATCATTTACCCTGATCATGGCACTTTCATCAAACCTCTTTTTGTTACCTTCGCTGTTGCTGACACTCGATAAACGGATCACTACCAAATCGTTCAGGGAGCCTTTACTGGATATCTTTGACGAAGAAATAGATATTGAGCTGGAAGAGCTTCAGATAGAAAGACTGGATACAAGAGGGGGAGCCTAATTTGAATGATTGAGCGATTGAGCGATTGGGCGATTGAGCGATTGGGCGATTGGGCGATTGGGCGATTGAATGAATTAATTAGAAACAATAAATTACATTTATGATTTAAACATTTTCGCATTTACACATTTCCATCAAAATAGAAGTAAAACCAAATAATTAAATATTTTAATGTATGAAAGGGATCATTTTAGCCGGGGGTGCCGGTACGCGTTTATATCCGATCACCCTTGCGATCAGCAAACAGATCATGCCTGTCTATGACAAACCCATGATCTATTATCCGCTATCCGTTTTGATGCAGGCCGGCATCCGGGATATTCTGATCATATCCACATCACAGGATCTTCCGGGATTTGAATATTTACTGAAAGACGGCAGCAGCCTGGGATGCAGTTTCAGCTATGCCGTTCAGAAAATCCCGAACGGCCTTGCCCAGGCTTTTGTAATAGGAGCGGAATTCATTGGAAAAGATAAGGCAGCTCTCATCCTGGGGGATAATATCTTTTATGGCGCCGGGCTTCAAAAACTTCTTCTGAACAGTAATGACCCCGATGGCGGCATGATATTCGCTTACCACGTTGCCGATCCGCACCGTTATGGCGTGGTTGAATTTGACCAGGACATGAAGGCCGTTTCTATAGAAGAAAAACCTAAAGAGCCAAAATCCAATTTTGCCGTTCCGGGTCTTTATTTCTATGACAACTCTATTGTAGATGTTGCCAGGGCCCTGAAACCCAGTGCACGTGGAGAATACGAAATCACGGACGTAAACAAATATTACTTAGAAAAAGGTAAATTAAAAGTCGGGATACTTGACAGGGGAACAGCCTGGCTTGATACGGGCACATTCGAATCACTGCTACAGGCATCACAATACGTTGAGGTGATTGAGCACCGTCAGGGCCTTAAAATAGGTTGTATTGAAGAAATAGCATACAATATGGGCTATATCGACAGCGAGCAGCTTATTAAAATTGCAAAACCCTTATTAAACAGTGGCTATGGAGACTATTTGGTCTCCCTGACTAAACATTAAACACAATAATATCAGTAAAAATTCACCCTCTAAGAAGGTGGCTTTGAATTGCACCAATAGGGCGCTGAAAGTCGGTAGGACGGTAAGACGGTAGGACGGTAGGATGGCAAGACGGTAGGACGGTAGGACGGTAAGACGGTAGGATGGTAAGACGGTAGGAAAGTCCTACAGTCCTAAAGTCCTAAAGTCCTAAAGTCCAGTAAATTAATCATGTATTACAAAAAAAGAACATAACCCCCATCAAATAAGGTGGATTTCTAATTCAAATTAAATTGAAAATACATTCTGTCAGTTATTTACAGGAGGCGTTCAACAAGGCGCTTGAAGATGAGAAGATCGACAATAAACCTCCGGAACTCTATGACCCGATAAAATATATTCTTTCCATTGGCGGAAAACGGATCAGGCCAACTATGCTGTTGATGGCATGCGATCTTTTTGGCGGCGACTTCCGGGAAGCAATGCCGGCCGCCCTGGCCATCGAGATGTTCCATAATTTTACACTGGTACACGATGATATCATGGATCAAGCGCCATTGCGAAGGGGAAAGGAAACTGTTTATAAAAAGTGGAATACCAATATTGCCATCCTGACAGGAGATACCATGATGCCCCTGGCTTACGATTTTATTCTTTATATCAATGACAGCAAGCTAAAAGATGTGCTGAAAGTCTTTAACCAGACGGCCAAGGAAGTATGTGAAGGACAACAATTTGACCTCAACTTTGAAACATCGGAAAATGTTACCATCCCACAATACCTTGAAATGATCCGTCTCAAGACTTCGGTACTTATCGGGGGCAGTCTGAAAATTGGCGGGATCATCGCAGGAACCAGCGAGGGAAACCTTAATAAGCTTTACCTGTTTGGAATTAACATAGGCCTTGCTTTCCAGCTAAAGGATGATCTGCTGGACGTATATGGCAATGAAGATGTTTTTGGCAAGCAAAACAGTGGTGATATTGTAGCAAACAAAAAAACATACCTGTACCTGAAAGCTTTTGAACTTGCGAGGGGGAATGACAGGAAAATGCTGAAACATTATTTTGACAAAGAGTTTGCTGATAATCTGGAAAAGATCAAGGCCGTAAGGAAGATCTATGACAAGTTTAAAATCTACCAGCATACTGAATCCCTGATCAGCTTTTATTATGAAAAAGCCATGAAGTACCTTGAAAGTATTGATGTTGACCAGGATGCCAAACAGGAGCTCCGGTCCGTTGCGAAGGGCCTGGTACACCGTGATCAGTGACTGTTAGTGTGATCATCCAGCAGTACAGATCTTTTTGATTCCCAGGCCAGCAATTCCTCGTTAAGCCCTTCCCACAAGGCCATTTGATTGTTCAATTCTTCCCTTATGTTGCCATATTTTTGATAGAAATCCTCCGCTTTGATGAGATCATTATGGTCTTCAGGCTTTTCCAGAACAAGATCAAGATGCCGTATCTTTTTTTCAAGATCTTCAATCTCTTTTTCGCGCTCCCGGATACTGTTGGTTAATTTCCTGATCTCCCTTTCAACACTTTTCCTCCTCTCGTATAAGATCTTATTCTGTGAAGGAGCGCCTTTTTGATCTTGAGTGAGGTCCTTATGATCTCCTTCAAGTTGACGGAGATGTTGCATTTTACGGCTTTCCAGGAAATCAAAGATATCGCCTTGATATTCATGGACCTTCTGTTCCCGGAAATCAAATATTTTATTGGTCAATCCCTGCAGAAAGTCCCTGTCGTGAGAAACCACGATCGGGGTTCCCTGAAATTGCAGCAAGGCATTTTTCAAAATATCTTTCGACCGCATATCGAGATGGTTGGTCGGCTCATCCAGCACTAAAAGGTTAACAGGTGTCAGGAGAAGTTTTGCAAGCGAAAGGCGTGATTTCTCACCTCCTGACAAAACTTTTACCTTTTTATCTATATCATCCTCCCCGAAGAGAAAAGCGCCCAGGATTGCGCGTATCTTAGGTCTGACATCACCAGTTGCAACCCTGTCTATAGTTTCAAAAACGGTAGCTTCCGGGTCAAGCATCTCATACTGATTCTGAGCAAAATACCCCAGTTCAACATTATACCCTAAGCGAAGTCTGCCGGTATGATCAAGAAACCCTGCGATTATTTTTGATAAAGTGGTTTTTCCTGCTCCGTTTTTTCCAACAAAAGCGATCCTGTCATTCTTTACTATCGTGAAATTCAAATTTGTTAATACCTGTTTCTCATCATAGTTTTTCCCAAGATCAACAGCTTCTACTACCACCTTACCTGAAGCAGGAGCAAGAGGAAAATAAAAATGAATGGCGGCGTTATCTGTTGTATCGATCTCCACCTCATCCAATTTTTTCAACCTCTTTATCCTTGACTGAACCTGTCTGGCTTTGGTATTCTTATAGCGGAAACGTTCAATAAACCTTTCGATCTGCCGTATCTGCCGTTGTTGATTATTGAAGGCGGCCATTTGCTTTTCAAGCCTCTCCTCACGAAGGAAGATATATTCCGAATAAGAAACTTTATAATCATAGATCTTACCAAGCTCGATCTCAATGGTTCGCCCGGTAACATTATCCAGAAAAGTACGGTCGTGCGAAACCAGTATCAAGGCTCCGTGATAGTTGATCAGGAAATCTTCCAGCCATTGAATAGATTCGATATCCAGGTGGTTGGTGGGCTCATCCAGCAGGAGCAGGTCAGGCTTTCTGAGCAGTAGTTTGGCAATTTCCACCCGCATTTGCCAGCCATTGCTGAACTCATTCAAGGGGGCTGAAAACTCCTGCCTAATAAATCCCAGCCCCGATAATACTTTTTCAACATCAGCATCCCGTGTATGCCCTCCGATCATACGGTACTTATCATTTGCCTCTGTTAAATTAATAACCAGATTGTTGTATTCCCGTGACTCATAATCAGAACGCCTGGCAATATCATCCTCCAGGCTACGGATATGCTCTTCCATTGCTATCAGGTAATCGAATGCCGAAAGCGCTTCTTCTAAAACAGATTTTGTGTTATTCAGCGTCAGTTCCTGGGGTAGATAGCCAATGGTTTTGTCCTGCGGTATAATTATCTCACCTGTATCCGGTTCCAGCCAGCCGGCCATGATATTCAACAGGGAGGTTTTCCCACAGCCATTCTTACCAACCAGGCCTATCCTGTCTTTCCTGTTTATAAGGAAGCTTGCATTACTGAAAATATCAGTACCGGAGAAAGATATGCTGATATTGTTAACGGTATACACTATTATTCACTTTTTCAGGCTGCAAAATTAATTATTTTGAAACAATGGAATTCGTAACTAATCAGTTTATTAATCAATCCCTGTTTACTCCCGATAGCTATCGGGATTGTGGATAGATTTTGAATTGGTATAGGGGATATAAGATTCTTGATTTATATTCTCAGTCCTCACACTCAGGGTGAGGTCTTTATGGTTATCTCTGAACGTTGAGTACGCTGGTACTCACTCCCTTTTCCGTCTCTATACGGACCATGTAAGCGCCAACGGTGTATGAAGCCGTTTTCAGCTCATGCTTATTGCCGCTTACGATCTCGTCCATGATCAACTGGCCAAGGGTATTGTATACCGTCACGCGTTTCAACACATCGCTGCTCTCTATGGCTACATAGTCTACTGCAGGGTTCGGATACATCACGAAACTGCTTATGCCAGGCTCATCAACACCTACCGTCACGTAAGCACAGGCCTCGTTCGAGTAGTCTGATTCACACCAGTCGATATCACTGGTGTAGATCGCTGTTATCTTATAACAGTAGATAATGCCAGGCGGAAGGTCTTCATCGATGTAACCGAGGCCTTCAACATAAGCCAGCCAACCATATGGACCACCGTCTTCGTTGCGAAAGATGTTAAAGCCAATTATAAAGCGGGTGCCCGAGGGTGGGGCAAATACCGGCTGTACAGATATATGGTTCGCATTCAAGGTGAACTCAAGGCCTTCGGCATTCTCATACGAATTTACCGTGACCGGGCTGAGCTGGGTCACGTCGCCTGACACTGACAACACATGGGCCTGTATGTTCCAGTTGTAATCCAGGTCAGGATCGATCTGAAGCAAGGTCTGCCAGCCGCCGAGGTTCATCATGTTGCCAAAGCCGTCTATGGCCGGGCCTGCATCACAACCTGCCGGATAGCCCGTCTGGGTGTTTACATAGTAACCTACCCACAACTCCTGGGTGATGTCTACCGGAACAGGTGTATCAAGTATTATGTAGTTCCACTGGCCTATCAGCGGGCTCGCTATAACCTGGTCTACTACCATGTTGGCTGCACCTGCCCCTACCCATACCCTGACGTGATACTCACACAGGGCTTCTGCAGGGAAGAACGCTATCTCGGTTACTGCCGTTCCGTCATAGTCGACCAACTGAGCAGGCTCCCACCTCGCTGCAGCATCAAACTCTGCGGCTGCGCCTGTACCGATGGCGGTGAAGTTTATGCCATCGTCATAGTGGAACCACTCGTCTATTAAGCTACCCCCAGGGAGTGTCCAACTCACTAAGATATCATCATAATCCGGCCCAAACTCTTCTGCTGTCACTTCCGTCGGGGCTGCACAGGTGCGATATACATGGATATTGTCTACAAACCAGCTCAGGATATTAAGGGAATTCATCCCCTGGGCCAGGAACCGGATCTTGAATATTTTGCCCATGGCATACGCCTTGATGTCTTTGTGTGCATTGATCCAGTCGAAGCTTCCATTCAGGTCGGAATAGGTCAGTACCGTGAACCAGTCATCGTTGTCCCAGTTCCATACCTGTACCAGCATGTATTCTTCTCCGGTATGGTTGTAGCTCTCATGCTTCAAGTCGAAGTCTAACCAGATGGTTCCTATACTCATATCTGTGCCACACAACGGGTAACTGGTCAGTGACAGCTCATATTCGGTCTGGATCGGGTCCCAGGTAAATTCGGCTGCCGGGGCAGGGTTACCTATCTGGCCATTGATCGACCAGTTGCTCTGCGCTGTCCAGTTATTGGCTCCAAAGGTGCCCAGTGTCCAGTCTTCCATGAACTCAAGGTCATAGCAGAAGTCTACCGTTACCATCACAGGGCCTTCTTCCATCGACTCTCCGGTCTCTCCCGGAAAACCATACTTGGTCAGGTCATACACTGCGGTTACACTAAAGGTATAAATGCCCGGCTGTAAGCCTTCTAAAGTGCAAGACTGAGGCTTGGCCTGAGTTCCACCTACATGATCCTGGTAGAGGACAAATCCTTCATCACAGTATATATTGTAACCTAACAGGTTATCAGGTACCTGTAAAGGCATCGGACCGTAAAACCAAAGCTCATAGCCAAAATAGGTGTCATTCTGTGAGTTACCTCCTATGGTCACAAAGCCGCTTACCAGGTTCGGATGTGTGAACAAGCCACCGGCGATACCGCTGCCTGTGAACAGGATGCTGTTCACATTATAGGTGAAACCCGTCTCAAGTCCCGTGGCGATCTCTATCTGTACGATCGTGTTGCCGCCATCCTGTGAGAAACCCCACAAGAAAGGCCCATTGAATGACCACTCGTCATGCGCAAAGCCATAGTAGTTGCCATAAGAACCCACCGGAAAGCTGTTCAGCTGGGTACCCGTCTTATCGAACAGGGTGATATTATCGGACCAGTTGTTGGCCCAGAATCCATCCCAGTCAGGATCGTAAGCAATAGCGCGCACCGCCACAGGGGCGTTAAACGTGCCGATCTGGGTCTGGGTGGCGAAGTCCATCTCATAGACTGTCGTCGAGGCCGCCCCGCCAAACATATGTCCCGTTCCCGGGTCATAGGCCAGGTCGCAGATTGAACCGATACCCGCCACACTCATCGGCCCTACGTAGGTACCGTCAAGCTCATATTTGTGGAAGCCTGAACCGTTCCACTGGGTGGTATACAGGTAGTCGCCGTCTGTCTCTGCTCCGGCTTCTCCGGAGTTGTCGGCAGTGGCAAACGCAAACTGAAGATCCCATAGATCCCTGATTCCTGTATAGTTGTTCTCTATCGTACGGACCATCGGGCTGTACTCGGTAACCGGGTTCGGGAACTCCTGTCGCGGTTCTTCGCTGATGAGTGTCAGGGTGTCGCATTCCAGTGGCGGATCCCAGGTCAAAAGGGCTGGGGCTGCTCCTACAAGGTTTCTCGGGGGTATCAACCATTTGCACAGGAATACATAGTAATCTTTGTCTGAAAGACCACTGGTATAACGTGCTGCCACGCTGGCTTCGTATTCCACACCATAGGTCAAACATACATAATTATAGATATTCGTATCGGTGGCTGCTACCAGGTCGTCATCCAAAAAGACATGGAAGTCGATATAGTTAGCCGCCGGGTCGGGTACCTGTACCTTTACGTTGTCTATACACCAGCCCGAAGCCCAGTTTCCACCGTCATCCGAATGGAAGGCTAACCATATGGCTGCTGCTGCGTTTGGGCCGCTGAAGGCGGCCAGGTCTATCTCCTCATGGGTCCATGATGTGGACATAGGCATCTGGTAGAGAACTTCCCAGGTAGTACCAGCATCGTAACTGTATTCTACAAAGGCCAATTGACCGTATGTACCGTCATAGTAACTGTCGAAGCACATCGCGAAGCCATCGCTCTCACGCAGATCCAGCTGGGGGGTGATCAAGTAATCCATCGCACCTGAGCCGCCGGTGCTACCGAATGCATCGTCGTTGGAAACAGCATAGTAGCCGTCCCAGGTCGGCACCTGCCAATACGGCCCGCTGCCGTCATTGGTGCGATACCAACCTGGTGGTTGTAAGGTGGTCATTTGCCAGCCCGGCGGCGGGAAGAGTTCTTCTTCGAAGTCTTCATCTAAGGCGATTATCAACGGCTCGTTCCAGGTGGCGATCAACGTAAGCGGATCCACATACAGGTTCGTAACAGGATATTTCTTCTCGGACAGCACAATGTTGATTATGTCATTATCATAGAAACAGATACTGTCAATACGATAGAGTTCATATCCAATCTTGAATGCAGTTACCGTATAACAACCTTTCCAGACCGGGTCGAATACTACCGTACCACTCGAAGGGGTTACATCCGTGTATGTTTGATAAGGATATTCAAGTCCTTGCATTTCTATCTCCACGTTGACCGGCTCAAAGCCTGTGGAAAGGGTTACGTTCACCGTAATTTCAGCTTCCATCAGATGGTCTACGATATTACTGACCGCATATTCTGACCATTCGCAGCTGGTATAATGCGCTCTCACGCCATAGGCATACCAGCCCTGTACCAGTCCTGCCCAGGCCATATCATTATAATACAGGTTGCTGGTGGTAGCGAGCGGGGTCATAGTACCCAATTCAGGTGGGAAGTTCGGGTCAAAATCGCTATAACGTACTACACCGTATCCGGTCACATCCCTGGATGCCACACCTTCTACCGCTTTGTACAGGCCTACTTTTTCCACGCCCGGAAGCGTTAGCGGGGGTATGCCTGTGAGTGACATGGCTACCTGGTGAAAGCCCACCGGTTTGGCGGGGATCTTCATCTCCACACCATCGGTCATCACAAAATCACCTTCAGGTCCATCAACCCAGGCACGTATCATAAAGTCCTGGTAGGGCGAAAGGGTCCAGCCCTGGCCCTGGAAGTTGCTATAACTCCTGTAGTAGGTCGGGTTGTCCACATCTATTCCAATAGGAGCGGCATTCGGGGCCGGCACAACCTGGATCATGGAGATATAGAAATCGCCCTCGGTGAAGCTGGCGCTGAACCAGTCGAAATCAACCCAGCCAAAGTTGTTCACGGTCACACCGCC
Organism: Bacteroidales bacterium; assembly: GCA_030638325.1. Classification (GTDB taxonomy): domain Bacteria; phylum Bacteroidota; class Bacteroidia; order Bacteroidales; family JAGOPY01; genus DAOWEV01. Next base: position 1,074 of record DAOWEV010000233.1, on the reverse strand, counting down.
TGAATCAAGCATGGTGCCAGGCAATCCGTCGGTGCCGTCATCATCATAGATGGCTATTCCAAATTCTGATCCAAGCCAATTACCAGCGGGGAAGCTGCCGTCGCCCACGTAGATACGGCCACCTATCACTGTGCAGGGATAGTCGCTCAGGGTGAATTTAACAGCGCTCTGGCTGCCCGGAAGCATCCACAAGGCAAGGTCTTCGGCTGTACCATCGTCATATTGGATCTCGTAAGGACCAGCCGGCAATGCCCAGGTGACCTCGCACCAGGTGTCGTTGTCCATCACTTCTGCATATACAAAGGTCGGCGGATAGTTCATATCCCACATGCCTACATCCAGTGGTGTGACTATGCCCATTGCCGCAAATGTATCCACTTCGATGTAAGTCTGGTAGCCCAGTTTTTCAAATGTTACATCGTAAGCCCCTTCATCAACATATAATTCATAGGTTCCGTCTTCTGCCGTAAGGGTCTGAAAGGCACCTGCTGTTACGGTTACTCCCGGTAACGGGCCAGTGTTATCATTATCGTACACATAGCCTGCAAACTGTGCGGGTTGGTATACATGCATGGTGTTATCAATGATAAACTCAGGGGTATCAGGATCGTTGCATTCCAGCATCAGTTCCTGGGTATAATCTCCAACAGGAAAAGCAGGCCCTTCAACTTTTATTTGTGCCCAAAGCACATTGGCAGATAATAGTATAGCTACCACCGCCATAAGAATTCTGGTAAATTTTCTCATAGCGTTAAATTTTGATTATTAATTATGGAATAAGCATCGTTCCATACACCTTTTAAGACAATAATTGGATCATACAGGTTGCACCTGTCAGTAATTTAGAATCGTTTTAAATTAAATAAAAAAGGGGCTCCAAAACGGAACCCCTTGTTATATTCTCAGGCCTCACACTCAGGGTGAGGTCTTTATGGTTATCTCTGAACGTTGAGTACGCTGGTGCTTACTCCCTTTTCTGTCTCTACACGGACCATGTAGGCGCCAATGGTGTATGAGGAGGTATTCAGCTCATACTTATTGCCGCTTACGATCTCGTCCATGATCAACTGGCCA
>DAOWEV010000234.1 GCA_030638325.1 Bacteroidales bacterium | reverse complement strand
GTAAATCATAAGTACCACATCTTGTCAGGCTATTGTATGTACCTTTTTCAACTGGTTCCTTCCTATCAAAATTGCCAAATTTTACAATCTCAGCAGCTGCATGAGCTTCTGAAACATACTCCCAATGGAATAAGGTGGGCAGTTCTTTATTTACAAATTTTGCATATGCTGCTGCTTCATACCAGCTTATACCTGTTACAGGTAAATTGTCTTCACCCTTAAGGAAATCACCCTGTTCCCAGTTTGCTGGCCCGGGCCAACCGGTATTATCTTTGAAACGATCGATCGCTTTTTCAAATTCCAGGGTACCGGCATAAAGCTTCATTTTTCGCTTCAGCTCCTTCACAACATTGCTGATATTCCCTTTGATAATATTCTTTATCTCTTCAATGGCATGGTTGTATTCTTCTTCTGACTGAAGGCCTTCACAAGGGCCTTTGCAATTACCGATGTGATATTCCAGGCAGATCCTGAATTTCCGGGCCTCTATATTTTTGCGTGTCAGCCTGAGTTTACAGGTACGCAACTGATACAACTGCCGAACCAGGTCGAGCAGGGTATTCATCATCCTGACCGAAGCATAAGGCCCATAATAATCAGACCCGTCATCCAACACATGGCGTGTGGGAAAAATGCGCGGAAAAGCTTCATTTTTTATGCATATCCAGGGGTAGGATTTATCATCCTTTAACTGTATGTTATACCGTGGCTGGTACTTTTTGATAAAATTATTTTCAAGCAGCAGGGCATCAAACTCAGTATCCACGACTATGTGTTTGATATCGGATATCTTCCTGACCAGCATTGTGAGCTTGGCTCCCATGGCCCGGTCCTTATTGAAATAAGAGGCCACTCTTTTCCTGAGACTTTTGGCCTTCCCGACATAGATCACTTTCTTCTCCTGATCCAGAAACTGGTACACACCCGGCTTATCGGGCAGCGTTCTGATAAGGAGTTTCAGTTGATCGATATTTTTATTTTTTACCGGCATTAGACTCTAAATCAATTACGAATTGAAACGGTTAAATAATATTTTGATGTGCTGGACAATATAAATGTATTTATTATATCTTTTAACAAATCTATGTCTTCAATAAGGTTAATAAGGTTGGTAAGATGGCCATCATGTTTTACTACTAAGGTTTACGGATTTTATAAAAATAAGGTTGTGTAAATATGCAGCAATCATTAAATATTACTTACGTTTAGTGATAAAAACCTTATTTTCAACCATTAACCTTAGTAGAAAAAATTATTAGAAACGCGACCTAAAACCTTATTACCTTATTTTTTCCCAGGTTTTTTTGATAATGTTGAATAAACAAATCCTATTCTTCCGCAAAACTTATTTTTCTATGATGTTCAGGCTGATTGAGTATGTATTTGCAACCTGCAACCTGTAACCCGTAATTCACGGTTCCCGTTTTCTAAGTGCGTCCCATCCCTGCGCCTTGATCTCAACCATTTCATCGTCAGGTGTGACCATTTGCACTCCTTCGCATTTATCAGTCATATGCCCGATGATGGATACACCCGGCATTTGTGAGACCTTTTCGTGATCTTCCTGACCTATGGTAAAGAGCAATTCATAGTCTTCGCCCCCGTTCAAAGCAACCGTATATACACTCATATTAAACTCAGCAGCCATGTTGACGGTTGTCGGATCCAGCGGGATCTTCTCCTGGTATATCCTGCATCCGAGGGCCGAGTCGTGACAGATATGCAACACCTCCGAGCCCAGTCCATCTGAAATATCGATCATGGCCGTGGGTTTGATCTTCATTTCGTTAAACATTTTGATTACATCGGTCCGCGGATCCGGTTTCAATTGCCGGCCCAGGATATAATCATGGCCTTCCAGGTCGGGTTGAAGTGACGGATCCGCTTTGAATACATGCTTTTCCCGCTCCAGCAACAGCAAGCCCATGTAGGCAGCCCCCAGGTCGCCGGTAACACAAAGGAGATCATTGAGCTTTGCCGTATTCCGGTAAACAACTTTGTCTTTATCAACCTCCCCCACTACTGTAATAGAAATAAATAAGCCTGAGACACTGGAAGTTGTATCTCCTCCTGCCAGGTCCACATGATACACATTGCAAGCCTGGATAATCCCCGAATACAGCTCTTCCAGGGCTTCCACTGAAAAGCGGTTGGATACGGCAATACCAACGATCAGTTGCTTTGCTGTGCCGTTCATGGCTACAATATCGGAGATATTGGACACGGCAGCCTTGTATCCGAGGTGTTTCAAGGGTGTGTAGGTCAGATCGAAATGTACACCTTCAACCAATAAGTCCTTGGATACCAGGGTCAGTTTGTCTCCATAGCTGATCACGGCAGTGTCATCACCCACACCTTTTATTGTGCTTTTATTCTTTATTTCAAAATCACCGGTCAGATGGTCTATCAGTCCGAATTCACCTAGCTCTGTAAGCTTTGTCCGCTGTTTTTTCTCTGCCTGCATAGTGCTTGTATTAATTGAATTTAATGCAAAATTAGGAAAAAGAAGGCAGATACCGGTTACCGGATAAGGCAAAGAGCGTAAATTAATTAGGAATTAGGAATTCGTAGGTTCAACTATTAAGTGCGACAACAAACCAATTTTATTACTAACTTTGCAGCCTTATTTATATTTATTATAAATAATAATCTAAGCTAAGGAGCTGGTTTTAAGATGGTAAAGGACAAGAATAATATTATTGATGAAGTAACCCAGGGTGAATACAAATACGGTTTTGTGACCGATATTGAGATGGAGATGGCGCCTAAGGGTCTGAGTGAAGACATTATCCGGTTTATTTCAGCCAAAAAGAAGGAGCCGGAATGGTTGCTGGATTTTCGTCTTAAGGCATACAGGCACTGGCTCACCATGAAACAGCCCGGATGGGCACATCTAAATATTCCGCCCATCGATTTCCAGGATATCATCTATTATGCAGCTCCGAAAAAGCAACAGGAGCTGAGCAGCTTAGATGAGGTGGATCCCGATCTGCTGGAAACCTTCAATAAACTGGGCATCTCTCTTGAGGAGCAGAAACGGCTCAGCGGCGTTGCTGTAGATGCGGTAATGGACAGTATTTCGGTTAAAACCACTTTCCAGGATACACTCGAAAAGCATGGCATCATCTTCTGCTCGTTTAGTGAGGCGGTTCAGAATCACCCTGAACTGGTCAGGAAATACATAGGGTCGACCGTTCCGTATACGGATAATTATTTTGCCGCCCTGAACTCCGCAGTATTCAGCGACGGGTCTTTCTGTTATATTCCAAAAGGCGTCAGGAGCCCAATGGAGCTGTCAACATACTTCAGGATCAATGCTGCCAACACAGGGCAGTTTGAAAGAACCCTGATCATCGCAGATGAAGGAGGCTATGTCAGCTATATGGAAGGTTGCACGGCACCTATGCGTGACGAGAACCAGCTTCATGCCGCGGTGGTCGAGATCGTAACCATGGATGATGCCGAGGTAAAATACTCTACCGTACAGAACTGGTATCCGGGGGATAAAGACGGCAAAGGAGGCATCTTTAACTTTGTCACGAAAAGAGGGATTTGCAGGGGCGTTAACGCCAAGATCTCATGGACGCAGGTGGAAACCGGATCGGCCATTACATGGAAATACCCAAGTTGTATCTTACTGGGCGACAACTCTGTCGGAGAATTTTATTCGGTGGCTGTGACGAACAACTACCAGCAGGCCGATACCGGCTCGAAGATGATCCATATTGGAAAAAATACAAAGAGCACCATCATCTCCAAGGGTATCTCGGCCGGTCACAGCAATAATAGTTACAGGGGACTTGTGAAGATGACAACAAGGGCAGAGAATGCAAGGAACTTCAGCCAGTGTGATTCTTTATTGCTTGGGGATAAATGCGGGGCCCATACATTTCCGTACATCGAATGTGAAAACAAGTCCGCCATTGTTGAACATGAAGCCACTACCTCTAAAATATCCGAGGATCAACTGTTTTACTGTTTACAGCGCGGCATCGATATGGAAAGTGCCATCGGTTTGATTGTAAACGGTTATGCTAAGGAGGTATTGAAACAGCTTCCAATGGAATTCGCAGTGGAGGCTCAGAAGCTGCTTTCCATATCATTAGAAGGAAGTGTGGGATAATTTTGAATGCTGAGTTAATTTTTAATTGAAATAATGATGTTGCTTGATATAAAAGATTTACATGTAGCGATTAAGGGGAAGGAGATCATACACGGGCTCAGCCTGCAGATCGCTGAAGGGGAAGTGCATGCCATTATGGGGCCCAACGGAACCGGGAAGAGCACACTGGCAATGGCCATTGCCGGCAAGGAAGGTTACGATGTCACAAAAGGTGATATCATATATAAAGGCAGAAGCTTGCTGGAAATTCTGCCGGAAGAAAGGGCCAGGGAAGGTATCTTCCTGGGCTTCCAGTATCCGGTTGAGATACCCGGGGTGAGCCTCACCAATTTCATGCGGACAGCCATCAACGAAACCAGGGAATACAAAGGGCTCCCGCCAATGCCGCCGGCTGAGTTCCTGAAGAAGATGGAAGAAAAGAAAAAGCTGGTGGAGATCCATTCAAAGCTCGCCAACAGGTCGGTAAATGAAGGGTTCTCAGGAGGAGAGAAGAAAAAGAACGAGATCTTCCAAATGGCCATGCTGGAGCCTTCCCTGGCGGTATTGGATGAAACCGACTCCGGGCTCGATATAGATGCACTCAAGATCGTAGCTAATGGTGTCAATATGCTTAAAACACCCCAGAATGCTACGATCGTGATCACCCATTATCAACGCTTGCTGGATTACATCATCCCTGATTATGTGCACGTCCTGTTTGAGGGCAGGATCGTTAAATCAGGAGGAAAAGAGCTTGCCATGAAACTGGAAGAGAAGGGTTATGAATGGATTAGGAATGATTAAATGGTATAATGATATAATGATATAATGATATAATGACGCAAAACATTTAAGCATTATCGCATTTAAGCATTTAAGCATTGAAATATTGAAGGAAAACTGATGAAAGCTTTTGTAGAAAACGGATCATTCAAAAAGAAGATGACAAGTCTTTTTAAGGACTGTGAAAATACCGTCTTTAAGAATGACACCAAATATTTATCATCATTGCGGTATAAAAGCTTTCAGAAGTTCCTGGAACTGGATTTTCCAACCCTGAAAACAGCCGACTGGAGGCATACTGACCTGGGGCCTGCCTTGTCTAAAGACTATTTGCAGTATCTGAATAAAGACACTGAAGAATTGGATATTAATGATATTTTTACATGCGATGTACACGACTTTGAGACAGACCAGATCTCTTTGCTGAATGGCTGGCATGTTCATACGGATGAACCGCTGAAGCAATTCCCCAATGGCATTATCGCCGGAAGCCTGGCCGCTGCCATGGGAGAACACCCTGAGCTGATCGAACTGCATTTCGGTAAGTATGCGGATTATGAAAAGAACATCTTCCATGCCCTCAACACTGCTTTTGCCATGGATGGGGTGTTCATTTATGTACCTGACGACCTTGTCATTGAAAAACCCATTCAGATGATCAACATCATGCATCCGTCAGAAAACCTGATGTTGCACACCCGCAACCTGATCATTATGGGTAAAAACAGCAGGCTCAACCTGGTTCATTGTGATGATTCCACCAATCATCAGGCCAGTTTCAACAATTCCCTTACAGAAGTTTTCATAGATAAAGGCGCCCGCATTGATTATTACAAGCTTCAAAATCTGAATAACGATTCCACTCTGCTGAACTCGACTTACTTCCACCAGGAGCGGGACAGTCGTTTGATGATTAATTCCATCAGCCTGAACGGCGGGCTGATCCGGAATTATACCCACGTAATCCTGAATGGCCTGCATGCTGAGGCAGATATATTCGGGCTTTACCTGATGGATAAAAAACAGCATGTTGACAACCAGGTATCTGTGCACCATGCAAGTCCTGATTGCAGAAGCAATGAGATGTTCAAAGGGGTAATGGATGATGAAGCAAGCTCCGTATTCAACGGGCATGTCCTGGTTGACAGAGACGCCCAGAGGACCAATGCTTTTCAGAATAACCGAAACATCCTGCTGACCGACAAGGCAAAAGCCAATGCCCAGCCATTTTTAGAGATCTATGCAGATGATGTGAAATGCAGTCACGGGGCCACCGTAGGGCAATTGGATGTTGAAGCGCTATTCTATCTCCGGTCCAGGGGTCTTTCCGAGGCCAGCGCCCGCCTGCTGCTGATGTATGCCTTTGCTGCTGAGATCATCAACAAGATTGGGATCGATGCCTTGAGGAACAGGATAGACGATATGGTGAAAAAACGCCTCCGTGGGGAGCTGTCTATTTGCGACCGATGTGTTCTGCATTGCAGCCAGCCGGAGCAGGAGGTTACTTTTGACATCGACCTTAGTAAAATTTAGCAAAGAAGTCCGAAGTCGGAAGTCGGAAGTCGGAAGATGGGAATAATAAACTAATAACTGATTACTGATTACTGATTACTGATAACTGATTACTGATAACTGATAACTGATAACTGATAACTGATTACTGATTACTGATTACTGATTACTGATTACTGATAAAAAATTTGAATACGTGAGTTACGACATACATCATATAAGATACGATTTTCCCATGCTGGATATGACGGTTTATGATAAACCGCTGGTCTATTTAGACAATGCTGCCACCACCCAGAAGCCCAAACAGGTAATTGACAGGATCAGCACATATTACAAATACGAGAACTGTAATATCCACCGGGGGGTACATTTTCTGAGCCAGCATGCCACAGAAGCATTCGAAAATGCCCGTAAGAATATCCAACAACACATCAATGCTGCCAACTCCCACGAGATCGTGTTCACTAAAGGAACCACGGAATCCATTAACCTGGTGGCTTCATCCCTGGGCCGTAATATTGTAAATGCCGGAGATGAGATACTTGTCACGGAAATGGAGCATCACTCCAATTATGTCCCATGGCAAATGCTTGCCAAAGAAAAAAATGCCATATTCAAGGTTATTCCGATCAATGATGAAGGAGATATAGAGTTAAGTGTCTATAAGGAGATGCTTAACGAAAAGACACGGCTGGTGGCAGTTACCCATGTTTCAAATGTTCTCGGGACAGTAAACCCGGTAAAACATATGATCGACCTGGCACATCAATTGGATATTCCAGTGGTGGTTGACGGTGCACAAGCGATGGCACATCTGTATGTGGATGTGCAGGATCTGGATTGTGATTTCTACTGTTTCTCAGGGCACAAGGTTTATGGCCCGATGGGGATTGGAGTGCTGTATGGTAAGGAAAAATGGCTTGAGGCCATGCCCCCATACCAGGGAGGCGGAGAAATGGTTAACGAGGTAACACCAGAGCACACTACTTATAATGAAATCCCATACAAATTTGAAGCCGGAACACCAAATATCGCTGGCGTTCTTGGAATGGACGCTGCTTTTAAATATATTAACGATCTGGAAATCAAAAAGATCGCTGAACATGAACATATTCTGCTGGATTATGCCACAGTAGAACTGCTGAACGTTGAAGGGCTGAAGATCTATGGTAATTCTCCACATAAAACGAGTGTCATCTCTTTTAACATTGAAAACATACACCCTTACGATGCCGGGATGATCATAGATAAACTGGGGGTAGCAGTCAGGACAGGCCATCATTGCGCCCAGCCTGTGATGAACCGGTATGAGATTCCCGGAACCATCAGGGCTTCCTTTGCCCTGTATAATACCAAAGAAGAAGTTGACCGCCTGGTAGAAGCGCTACTGCAAGTGAAGAAAATGCTGGATTGAAAGCAAAGAATCCCAGCCCAAAGGACAGGGCTTTGAGGAAGCACCCAATAAGGGTATATGGAGCGTTTCTCACTATAAATTCGAAGCACGAAATCCGAAATTCGAAACAATATCAAATGCCCAAAATTTAAATGACTAAATAACGCGATACGGCTTTCCATTTCAAGCGTGCAATATAGATGCTTTGTTTGCTCCGAAAGCTTTCGGGATTGAAACATTTGAGTTTTGAATTTATTTAGGATTTTGATATTAGGATTTCGGATTTAAATACATTGTAAAACCCTTTCAGGATTTTTTTACCTTTGAAAACTGAAGTAAATAAAAAATGATGACAACCCAGGAAATTGAAGACCAGATCGTTGAGGAATTTGCATTGTTTGATGACTGGATGGATAAATACAACCACATCATCGAAAATGGCAAGTCGTTGAACCTTATAGATCCGAAATACAAGGACAACAACCACCTGATCTCAGGATGCCAGTCGAAGGTATGGCTTCACGCCGGCTACCGGGATGGGAAGATCTTTTTTGAAGGTGACAGCGATGCAGTCATCACCAGGGGGATGGTAAACCTTCTGATTAGGGTATTAAACAACCAGACCCCGGATGCTATTCTTGAAGCCAGGCTGGATTTTGTTGATAAAATAGGATTGAAGGAGCATCTCTCTCCCACCCGGTCGAATGGCCTGATGTCGATGATCAAGCAGATCAGATTGTATGCCATGGCGTATAAGGCGAAGGAAGCGTCAAAAACTCAACCCTAACCTTTACAATCCGGAATTTTAAATTTTAAATTATGAATTTTAAATGGGTAAGACAGAACTGGAAGATAAGATCATAAACGAGCTCAAGATCATTTATGACCCGGAGATCCCGGTGAATATATATGAGCTCGGGCTTATCTATAAGATAAAGATCGATGAAGATCATAAAGTACATATTCTGATGACCCTTACAACACCGAATTGCCCGGTAGCTGAGAGCCTGCCGGCTGAAGTCAAAGAAAGGGTCAGGACCATCGAAGGAGTTCATGAGGTTGAGGTGGAACTCACCTTTGAACCGCCCTGGGATGAAGAAATGCTCTCGGACGAAGCGAAGCTGGAACTTGGCATGCTTTGAGAGTTGAAAGTTGAAAGTTATAAAGGTGAAAGTTGGCTCAACCCTACATTTAAGCATTCAAGCATTTAATCATTTAATCATTTAAGCATTGTAAAATAATAGCAGAAGATAAAAGTGAAAGATAAGGACTGAGCTGCAACTAATTACCATTAAAAAGAATGTCTGCAAAACCCGGACTATTACTATCTACCATCAACTCGCCGGCTGACCTGAAAAAGCTGGGAGAGGATCAATTGCCTGCGCTGTGCAAAGAGATCAGGGAATTCATCATCGATGTGACTTGTAAGAATCCGGGGCATCTCGGAGCCAGTCTTGGAGCCGTCGAACTGGCCGTGGCCATCCATTATGTCTTCGACACTCCTTATGACAAGCTGATATGGGATGTAGGGCACCAGGCTTATGCACATAAGATCATCACCGGCCGGAGGGACGTTTTTCATACAAACAGGAAGTACAAAGGCATCAGCGGGTTTCCAAAAAGGAGTGAAAGTGAATACGATGCATTCGGCACGGGGCACTCCTCCACCTCCATCTCTGCATCACTGGGCATGGCCATCGCTTCCGGATTAAAAGAGGACAACGGACGCCTGCATATTGCCGTTATCGGAGATGCCTCCATCGCCGGCGGTATGGCTATGGAAGCCATGAACCATGCCGGCGCCTCCAACGCAAACCTGCTGGTGATCCTGAACGACAATGGAATTGCGATAGACAGAAGTGAAGGAGCCATGAGCCAGTACCTCACAGATATTGTATCATCAAAAGCTTATAACAAGTTTAAAGACAAGATCTGGTACCTGCTTGGCGGTGGCACCAAATACGGTAAAAATACCAGGGCTATCGTAAAACAGATAAGCAATGCCGCAAAAACCACTTTCCTGCAACGAAGCAACCTTTTTGAAGCATTTAATTTCAGGTATTTCGGGCCGGTTGACGGGCATGATGTTATCCGGTTAACAAAACTACTTCGCGACCTGAAACGGATACAGGGCCCGAAATTGTTACATGCTATTACAACCAAGGGAAAAGGCCTGAAGCTGGCAGAAAAAAACCAGACCCGGTATCATTCCCCGGGAATTTTCGACCGTGCCACAGGAAAAATTATTGAAACCGAAAGCCAGGAAAAACTGGCCCCGAGATACCAGACTGTTTTCGGGAAAACCCTGGTAGAGCTGGCTGAACAAAACGACAGGATCGTTGGCATCACGCCGGCCATGTCATCCGGCAGCTCCATGAACATCATGATGGAAAAAATACCCGAACGTGCCTTTGACGTTGGGATTGCCGAACAGCATGCCGTAACCTTTGCAGCCGGCCTGGCCGCTGAAGGCATGGTCCCCTATTGTAATATTTACTCCACCTTCATGCAGCGGGCCTATGACCAGGTGATTCATGATGTTGCATTACAGCAGCTTCCGGTAGTATTTTGTCTTGACAGGGGTGGCCTGGTTGGGGAAGATGGAGCCACACATCATGGCACTTTTGACCTGGCCTATTTCAGGGCTATTCCCGGCTTAACCATCTGTTCACCGATGAATGAAGAAGAGCTGCGTAATATGATGTACGCCGCACAACTGCCCGGCAAAGGCCCATTTGTCATCCGCTATCCCAGGGGAAGAGGCGTTATGGCTGACTGGAAAACGGCTTTCAAAGAACTAAGTGTCGGAAAAGGCCGGGTGATAAGAAAAGGCAGTGGGATTGCTGTCATTTCCATTGGCCACGCCGGAAACAGCGTGATGCAAGCAACTAAAATATTAATTAAGGAAGGTATCGATGTTGCCCATTACGACATCCGCTTCCTGAAACCGATCGATGAAGATCTTCTGCATGATATTTTTCAGCATTTCGATAAGATCATCACCGTTGAAGATGGAACCATTACCGGTGGTCTGGGAAGTGCCGTGCTCGAATTCATGGCTGATCATAATTACCGGGCAAAAGTTATAAGACTTGGGGTCCCCGACCGCTTTATAAAACAAGGGAGTATGGAAGAGCTGCACAAAGCTTGTGGCTATGATATTGAGGGCATTGTTGATTGCGTGAGGCGTGAAATGTGAAGCGTGAGGAGAAGTCGGAAGTCCGAAGTCGGAAGTCCGAAGATGTGAAGCGTGAGGTGTGAAGCGTGAAGAGTGAAAAGGAAAAAGTAAAAAGGAAAAAGTGAATATCCGAAAACGGTTAATTTTATTACTGTTCATTTTTATTGGGGCTCT
>DAOWEV010000030.1 GCA_030638325.1 Bacteroidales bacterium | reverse complement strand
CGCTTTGAACTTCCCGGAAACATCATTAAAATTCACCGGATAATCGTATAGCATTTTCCCCCAGGCGGGATAATTCGGCTCATATGCCGGTTTGTAAGCCCGGATAATACCCGGAAAGTAATCGTAAGGAGTATAGCTGGTTTGGCTTGAAGCTGAAAGACCTATAATACTCAGGAGCAAGGTGCCTAAATAGCGATAAACTAAATTCTTCATATGCAAATATATGAATTCTGATCGAAAAAGGACCTATCCGTTCTTAAGCTGTTTCCGACTTCGGTCTTCGGACTTCCGACTTCCGGAAATTGTTGTACTTTTGCATCTTCCTATATCATAAATATGAAAGATTTTTCAATTTTGACTTTGCCTGCACTGTTACTACAGTCAGTCGAAAAATATGGGGAGCTGCCTGCTGTAGCCTTTGTTGATGAAACCCCTTTGACCTATTCCGAATTTGACAAGCGGAGACGCTCGGTCACTTCTTTATTGGAGAAACTAAAAATTCAACGAGGAGATCGTGTGGCGCTGTTGAGCACAAATATGCCTCATTGGGGCATTACCTATTTTGCCATCACTTCGATGGGCGCGATTGTGGTCCCCATCCTGCCCGATTTTAGCGTAAATGAAATCGAGAATGTGCTGACCCATTCCGGGTCTAAGGCCATTTTCGTTTCAAACGGCCTGAAGCCGAAAATTGATAACCTTAAGCAGGACACCTTGCTTCACAGGATCTTGATCGATGATTTTTCAATATTAGAAACCAACAGTCCGGGCATTCACTTTCAAGAAGGATTAAACCCGGTCAGAGAATACCAGGTGGCCGAAGACGACCTGGCTGCCATTATTTACACTTCGGGGACTACCGGAAAATCAAAAGGGGTAATGCTTACACACAAAAACATTAGCTCTAATGCCGTAGCCAGCATGAGTGTACAGGAAATCAATTCCGGAGACCGCTTTTTATCGGTGCTGCCCCTGTCGCATACATACGAAAATACCATCGGGTTTGTTTTACCGGTGATTTGCGGTGCAAGCATTTTTTACATTAAAAAACCGCCCACGCCTGCTGTTTTAATTCCTGCCCTGAAAAGTGTGCGGCCTACCCTGATGCTGACAGTCCCGTTGATCATCGAGAAAATATACAAGAGTAAGGTACTGCCAACATTCAACAAGAGTAAACTAACCAGGATGTTGTATACCATCCCGCCGCTGCGTAAAAAGTTTAACCATCTGGCCGGAAAAAAACTCATGCGGACATTCGGGGGTGAATTGAAGTTTTTTGGGATTGGCGGCGCCAAATTAGACAAAACAGTGGAAAAATTCCTGCGTGAGGCCAAGTTTCCCTATGCCATCGGGTACGGGCTTACCGAAACATCACCATTGCTTGCCGGTGTTAATGCGCTAAATACACGGTTGCAATCAACCGGGCCACCACTCGAAGGTGTTACCCTTAAGATTCACAAGCCGGGAAAACTAACCGGTGAAGGCGAAATTTGGGCGAAAGGCCCGAATGTGATGAAGGGTTACTACAAAGAGCCCGAATTGACCAGGGAAGTAATGACAGAAGATGGCTGGTTCAAAACGGGAGATTTGGGAATACTTGACGATACCAACTACCTGTACATTCGCGGGCGTAGTAAAAATGTGATCATTGGCCCCGGAGGCGAGAATATTTTCCCCGAAGACATCGAGTCGGTCATCAATAATTTCAAGCATGTTGCTGAATCGCTGGTTATTCAGCAAAAGGGAAAATTGGTGGCAATGGTTCATTTCAATCGCGAAGAGATTGCAGAAAAATACCACTACCTGAAGGGTGAATTTTCGGAGTTCCTGGAGGAAAAATGTGATGAGCTAAGCAAAGAACTACATGAGTATGTAAACGCCCGGGTAAACAAATTCTCAAAAATTCAGGATGTCATGATCCGGAAAGAAGAATTTATTAAAACGGCCACTAAAAAGATTAAGCGGTTTATGTACGCAGGAGCACCGGCTTAACAGGAAACCGGTGCTTTACAAATTTTATTGTCGATTTTCTTCCCCCTATTCACTATTCACTATTCACTACTCACGCTTCACATCTCACGCTTCACGTCTCACTATTATTGAGTTGAAAGCTTAGTAACCGTCTTTTTCTCATACACATAAACATATTTTGCATTTAGACGTCCGAATGTAAAGTATATTTTCACAAAACAAAATATTTGATAAGAGATCCTGAGTCCTCAGAATAATCCGGTCTGTGTTCGGGCTGCAAAACATTCCCCTCCCCCTCTCCCTCAGGCCGGGAGGTGAGGTGATCATTGCCGGAATCGATCAATAACTGCCAGCAAATCACAAAATAAGTGGCAATCTGAAAATTACCCTTGTTCCAGCGACTGCGCCAGCGAAACATTTTCCTCAAGGCTACCGGAGCTGCAAAAAGACGCTGATTTGCTTTTTCCTGAATTTATTCGTATATTTGGTGTCTAAACCAATTGAATAAGGAATGATCCAGTTGACCGAAATCCAAAAAGTGTTTTTTCAGCAGATCAAAGACAAACTGCCTCCAAACATTTCATTCGTCCATGACATCTCGGAGATTCTGGAAATAAGTTATGACAGCGCGTACAGAAGGATAAGGGGTGAAAAAACACTGTCTTTTGAGGAACTATTTACGCTCAGCATGAACTACGGCATCTCCCTGGACACCCTGTTCAATGTGCAAAGCCACAACGTGATATTTAACTGTCACGCTATCGATGCTGAAAAACTCACCATCAAAGATTGGCTATACACTGTCCTGGAAAATATGAAAATGATAAAGATGTCAAAAACCAAAGACATCATTTATGCTGCCAAGGACCCGCCCATCTTCCATTACTGGCAGTTCCCGGAGATAGGGGCGTTTAAGACATTTTTATGGGAAAAAACTCTATTCCAGTTTCCGGAATATGAAGAAAAGTTATTCTCTCTGGATGATTATGACCAGGAGATCCAGAAGACAGGTGAACAGATCCTTGCTATTGCAGCTACCGTTCCTGTCACCGAGATCTGGAATGAAGATACTTTCAACATCACCTTACGGCAGATGGAATACTACTGGGTATCAGGACTCTTTAAAAAGAAAGATGACGTCTTGCTGTTGTGCGACCGGGTGGAAAAATGGGTCAGACACATCCAGAAACAGGCTGAAAAAGGTTTTAAATTTCGGTATGGTGAAGTTCCCGAAGGCCTTCCGGACTCATATAAGTTTTACGTTAACGATGTAGTCCTGAACGACAACACCATACTTGTAAAAACGGATAATGTTACCGGGTGTTTCCTGACTTTTAATGTGTTGAGCCTGCTGTATACCACCAATCCTTATTTTACCGGACACATTGATAAATATTTAACAGGACTGTTACAAAAATCCACTTTGATAAGTGGCACCTCAGCCAAAGAACGGAATCGCTTCTTCAATAAGCTGCTTTCCAAAATTGATGATTTCAAGGCTCGGAGGTAGCCGGGGGTGAGGTAATCAACGAAGGATTAATTTCCCTTCGGTCATTGATCCAGACGTTGCTCGAGTTGCAAAACCCAAACCATAGCTCTCAGGCAAGCCTGGAGCATGTCTTGAAATAAAAAAGCCTGGCTTACCGGCCAGGCTTGGGTTTTACTAGTAGCGGGGGCAGGATTCGAACCTACGACCTTCGGGTTATGAGCCCGACGAGCTACCACTGCTCCACCCCGCAATGTATTTTGCCATTTTTCTTTGAAATGGCCTGCAAAGGTATAACTTTGCAAGATTAATTACAATCTTTAATTAATTTTTTATTTTTCATGGCACATAAAGCCGGGTTTGTAAATATCATAGGTAGTCCGAATGTGGGGAAATCCACGCTGATGAATGCCCTCGTGGGAGAGAAACTTTCTATTATCACTTCCAAGGCCCAGACAACACGTCATAGAATAATGGGTATTGTGAGCGGGGATGATTTCCAGATCATATATTCAGATACCCCGGGTTATCTTAAACCGGCCTATAAACTTCATGATTCCATGATGAAATTCGTGGATTCGGCGTTCCAGGATGCTGATATTATCCTCCTTGTTACAGACATCACTGAAAAATCTGTAGATGCAGATCTTGTTGAAAAGATCAGGAACGCCGGCGGCCGGGTGATCATCGTAATCAATAAGATCGACCTTTCTAACCAGGAACAGGTAGAACAGCAAGTTATGCAGTGGAGTGAAACACTTCCGGAGGCGATGGTGGTACCCGCATCGGCTTTGCTGAAATTCAACATTGATACTGTCTTCTCACTGATCCTGGAAAGCCTGCCTGAATCTCCTCCTTATTTCCCGAAAGATACATTGACAGATAAAACACAACGCTTCTTTGTTTCAGAAATAATCCGTGAAAAGATCCTGCTGAACTTTAAGCAGGAGATACCTTATTCTGTTGAAGTTGTTGTTGATCAATTTAAAGAGAGCCAGGATATTGTACATATTACAGCCTTTATTTATGTAAGCCGGGAATCACAAAAAGCCATTATGCTGGGGCATAGAGGTAAATCTATCAAAAAGCTGGGCACCGATTCCCGGAAAGATATTGAGGAATGGGTGGGGAAAAAAGTTTATCTTGGGTTGACTATTAAGGTGAAGAAAGATTGGCGAAATGATGAGTTACAACTTAAACATTTCGGATACCTTTCCTGATAATTATTAATTACAAACAGAAATGGGAAATATACTCGCCATTGTTGGCCGTCCGAATGTAGGTAAATCAACCTTATTCAACAGGCTGATCAAAAGCCGGCAAGCTATTGTTGAGGAAACCAGCGGGGTTACACGCGACAGGCATTATGGCATTACCGACTGGAACGGGATCGAATTTTCAGTGATCGATACGGGTGGATATGTCATGGGATCAGATGATGTTTTTGAGGAGGAGATCCGGAAGCAGGTTGACCTCGCCATTGGCGAATCAGACGTTATCATTTTTATGGTGGATGTGAAAGACGGAGTGACGGGTATGGATGAAGATGTGGCCGGCTTGCTCAGGAAAAACCAAAAAAAAGTATTCCTCGTAGTCAACAAGGTGGACAACACCAGCCGGGCCCAAAACATTCATGAGTTTTACCAGTTGGGACTCGGGGAAGTTTACGGGATCTCTTCTATCAACGGCAGTGGCACGGGCGACCTGCTGGATGATGTGGTTAAAGAATTCAGTGACACCACTACTGTTGATCTGCCCGATTACCCTAAGATTGCAGTGATAGGCCGTCCTAATGTTGGGAAATCCTCGCTTATCAACGTCTTGCTCGGGGAGGAACGCAATATAGTAACACCCGTCGCAGGCACTACCCGTGATACCATATATACTCCCTATAAAAGTTTTGGCTTTAACTTCCTGCTGGTAGACACTGCCGGGTTGAGGAGAAAGGTAAAGGTAAGAGAGAACATTGAGTTTTATTCGGTTATGCGATCCATCCGGGCGATAGAAAACAGTGATGTATGCCTGCTCCTGATCGATGCAGCAGACGGGATGGAGTCCCAGGACCTAAATATCCTGCACCTCGTAGAGAAAAACCACAAAGGAGTGGTCATAGTGGTCAATAAATGGGACCTTGTGGATAAGGAAACCAATACCATCAAATCACTGGAACTGGAGATCCGTAAGAAAGCAGCGCCATTCAATGATTTTCCGATAGTCTTCACTTCTGTGACGAATAAACAGCGGATATTCAAAGCCCTTGAATATGCCGGCAAAGTCTATCAAAACCGCGCGAACAGAATTTCAACCTCCAAACTCAATGAAATACTGTTGCCGATCATTCAGAATACCCCACCCCCAATCGTGAAAGGAAAAGCTGTTAAGATTAAATATATCACCATGTTGAAAACGGCCTATCCGTCCTTTGTCTTTTTCTGTAATCTGCCGCAATATATACGAGACCCATACAAGCGGTTCCTGGAGAACAGGATGCGGGAAAGGTTTGATTTTGCCGGTGTTCCAATGGTGCTTTACTTTAGAAAAAAATAGCGGTTGTAGATTAACGATTGTAGATTAACGATTAACGATTTAAGATTTTGGGTCATCTCAAAAAGGCGTACTTCTTTTTATTTTTGGTTCTTCACAGAAATGCGTACTTTTATTAGTTGATTAAGTTTTTAAACATGTTGTAATACACCTCATCCCCTGGCCCCTTCTCCTCCAGGAGAAGGGGTATACCGCTGATTGTAAACAATTTAACAAGACATTTAATGATGGCTTCCGGAGTGCGTATTGATAAATGGTTATGGGCAGTCAGGATCTTCAAAACCCGCAGCCAGGCAACAAGTGCCTGCCGGTCGGGCAAAGTCCGTATTGACGACCAGGCGGTAAAGCCTTCCAGGGAAGTAAAACCCGGTGATGTCATTATGATACGGCTTGGCCTGCTTACCAAGACAATACAAGTTATTGGCCTGATACAAAAAAGGGTTTCAGCCAAATTGGCAATAGAGCATGTCAGCGACCTTACACCATCAGAAGAGTATGAAAAACTCAAAATGCAACGGGAGATAAATCATGAATTTCGCCAACGGGGACTGGGCAGGCCCACCAAAAAGCAAAGACGTTTGATCGAAAAACTTAAAAAAACCAAAAACTTCTAACTTCTTTAATTCATGAGTTAAAAAGAAGTTAAAAGTTAAAAGTTGAAAGTTATGTTAAAATACATCTTTATTGTTTTCTTCCTCTTTCCAGGTCTATTCACCTCAGCACAGGAAGGAGATAACATCAAAAAGAACAGAAAATTCATCATTGCCTTTTACAATGTCGAGAACCTGTTTGATACCATTGACGACCCGGGAAAACGCGATGGAAGCTATCTGCCGGATGCAAAGGTGGCATGGAACACTGAAAGATACCTGTTGAAGCTGAACCACCTGGATCAGGTGTTATCTTCACTTGATGAGGATGTACTGCCTGCCATTATTGGTTTATGCGAAGTAGAGAATCGCCGGGTGCTGGAAGACCTGATAACCCAGCCCGGGTTAAAAAAAGGCAAATATGGGATCATACATTTTGAAAGCCCTGATGAAAGAGGCATTGATAATGCACTTATTTACAGAAAGAATCAATTTATCCCCCTTGAGTTTCATCCTGTCCCGGTAAGATTTTCTCTCGACCCGGAGGATAATACAAGGGATATATTATACGTAAAAGGGGTTCCGAAAAAAGCCCGGCAGGACACCCTCCATATTTTTGTCAATCATTGGCCCTCAAGATGGGGAGGACGAGAAAAATCGGACCCGAAAAGGGTTACCACGGCAGAAATACTTTCTCAACAGCTTGATTCCATTTTGAGCATTGATCAGGAGGCGGCCATTATTCTCATGGGAGATTTCAATGATGAACCTGCTGACCGGTCACTAACTGAGGTCTTGCAGGCAGAGCCGGTGTCTGATCATCCTGACCCAGCCAAATTGTATAATCTCATGTATGAAGATTATCTCACCGGAACCGGTACAATCTACTGGAAAGACTGGGATATGTTCGATCAGTTTATCGTATCCGGATACCTGCTTCAGAAAAGCACGGGGATGGTCCTGGCAGAAACAAAAGGAAGTATTTTCGATCCGGAATGGATCATGTACATTTCAGATGAGGGGGAAACACGGCCCAGCAGAACTGCCGGCAGCAGTAGTTACTACGGGGGATATAGTGACCATCTGGCAGTATATATAATACTCTATCGAAAATAATCACAGGTGAACCCCAAGAGATCCCGCATAGCGGTTTTAATTCCTAATTCGTAATTCCTAATTCCTAATTGATTTAGTTCCTTACTGCGTTTCCTTATCGTAATCTATCTCTGTGGTGCGGTCTCCGCTTTCATTATAAAACATCCATTTACCGACACGTTTCCCGTTGTCATAAGTACCTTCATAGTGTTTCTTTCCATTTTCGTGCCAGGTAGTCCTTTTCCGGTCATTTACACCATTTTTAAAATATCCTTCACTCCATTTATTCCCGTTTTCATACCAGTAAGCCCATTTGCCATCCTTCTTGCCATTTTCATTGAAGGAACCTTCAATCCTTTTCTGTCCGTTTTCGTAATAAAATACATCTTTCACCAGTATACGGTCTTCACCTTCCCCCTCGTAAAACTGGATTCTTTTAGGGGTTTCGTCCGGGTAAGTTTCAGCCACTACTTCTTCCAGTTTCCTTCCACAGGAAACCATAACCACAGCCACCAATATCAGTGTTAAATACTTCATTTTAATAGTTTGTTAAAATTCATGTTCTGTTTCCAGAAAGTTATCTTACTGGCAACCATTAATTTAAAATCAATAATTTAAAATTTAAAATTCCAGTTAAACTAGTTAAGCTTAGCTGTTAAACATAAGCCGCAAACCCTTGTTTGTTTCATCAAACTGATTTTCCAGCAATGCCGGGTATGCTTCATATACAAGATTACCGTTTACAAAAGTATGTGTTATTTTTGATTTGAATGTATGTCCCTCAAAAGGAGACCAGCCACATTTATATAGGATATTTCCGGGTTCAACCTTCCAGGGATCATTTATATCCACCAGGGCCAGGTCAGCATAATACCCTTCACGGATAAAACCTCTTTTTTCAATGCCAAAGCAAACAGCCGGGGCATGGCACATCTTTTCAACGATCTTTTCTATGCTTACCTTGTCCTCATGATAAAAATCCAGCATGGCAATTAGTGAGTGTTGCACCAATGGCCCGCCGGAAGGGGCCTTGAAGTATTTTTGATCTTTTTCTTCCAGGGTGTGCGGAGCATGATCGGTGGCAATCACATCCAGCCTGTTTTCCATTAAAGCCATCCATAAGGCTTCCCTGTCGGCTTCCGACTTGATAGCCGGATTCCATTTAATTTTCGTGCCCAGTTTTTCATAGTCCTTGTCACTGAACCATAAATGATGCACACATACTTCGGAAGTGATCCTTTTATCCTCCAGGGGGGTCTCCGGGTCAAAAAGCAGCATTTCGTGAGCAGTGGATAAATGTAATACATGAAGCCTGGTATTATGCTTCCTTGCCAGGTTAACTGCCAGACTGGTGGAACTGTAACAAGCTGCATCACTCCTTATCAGGGGGTGTGCCGTGATTGGTACATCTTCACCATATTTTTCCCGGAAAGCTTTGATATTGCTTCTGATGATCTGTTCATCTTCGCAATGCACTGCAACCAATAGTTTCGAATCACCAAAAATCTTCTCCAGGGCAAGTGGGTCATCCACCAGCATGTTCCCGGTGGAGGCCCCCATAAAGACTTTTATCCCGCAAACACAGGCAGGGTCTGTTTTCAGTACCTCTTCTATATTGTCATTAGAGGCTCCCATGTAAAATGAAAAGTTGGCCAGTGACTTCTCTGCCGCAAGATCGTATCTCGCTGAAAGAAGTTCCTGGGTGAGTGTCTGCGGCTTAGTGTTGGGCATATCCATAAAAGAAGTAATGCCTCCTGCAACGGCGGCTTTGCTTTCAGTATAAATATCACCCTTCCAGGTAAGGCCTGGTTCCCTGAAATGCACCTGGTCATCTATTACCCCGGGCAGTAAATACTTCCCGGCAGCATCCACCGTGATATAATCGCCCTCCGGATCTTCAAAACCGGAATAGCTGTTCTTCGGAATAATCTTTTTGATAATACCTCCGGAAATGAACACACTACCTTCAAAGATGGCTCCTTCATTAACCATCAATGCATTGATAATATGGTAGTTGGCAGACATGTTACCTGAACTCCTTTCAGGCATTTTTACTATGGATCTTTTTGTAATTCCTGAACCTCAGTTTGATGACTCCAAGAATTGCTTCTTTAAATATCCCCGAGTGCATCTTGGATTCGCCTTCTGTACGGTCGGTAAAGATGATGGGTACTTCAACGAGGTTAAAGCCAAGTTTGCAGGCAGTATATTTCATTTCAATCTGGAAGGCATAGCCAATAAACCTGATCTTATCGAGGTTAAAACGCTCCAGCACTTTTCTGGTATAGCAAACAAAGCCCGCTGTTGTATCCCTGACTTTCATCCTGGTGATAAACCGGACATAAGCCGATGCATAATACGACATCAAAATCCTTCCCATGGGCCAGTTCACTACATTCACCCCACCGATATACCTGGACCCGACTGCCAGGTCGGCACCCTGGTTTGCACAGGCATCATAGAGGCGAGTGAGGTCCTTGGGATTATGGGAGAAATCGGCATCCATTTCAAAGATATATTCATATCCCCTGGCGAGGGCCCATTTGAAGCCATGGATATAGGCTGTGCCCAGCCCCAGTTTCCCTTTTCGCTCTTCAATAAAAAGCTTGCCGGGAAAATCTTTCATCACTCGTTTGACAATATCTGCAGTTCCATCCGGAGAGTTATCCTCAATTATGAGGACATGGAATTCCTTATCAAGAGAGAAAACAAACCGAATGATCTTTTCAATGTTTTCTTTCTCGTTGTATGTAGGGATTATGACTAAGCTATCAGACACGAATTTAATAATTGAAAAGCGAAATTAGTCTTTTCTTAAAAATTTTGAATGGTTTTTACGAAAATTTAACGATTTTTTTCATTATTGTCTGTAGAGACGCACGGCAGTGCGTCTCTACAGCAAAACTTAATACATGTTTTTGGATGGGATATCCGCTAAATTTTATAGATTTGTTCATTGTTAATTTGTTTGCCGGGCACCACTGACAATTTTTTTTAATTTATAATAATTTAATTATTAATATTCTATCTCGTTATCAATGAATCGATTTACCAGGCTGGTATTAGCTGTGTTCTCCATTTCGACATCCAGAATGTTTCTATTATTTCTTTTCATTTCCGGAATTCACATTATCCATGCAAGTGACAACATTCCTGAACTGGAAAAAAGTGTTTCGGATATGCAGGATGACACTGCAAAAGTAAATGTATTGCTAACACTTGGTGAGCACTATTGCAGCATTGAAAACGACAAAGCACTGATGTATCTTCAGGAAGCATTTACAATCTCAACGACTCAAAAATACACAGAAGGCATTGGGAAAAGCCTTCTTTGGCAAGGCCGAGTGTACTACTACAAGGACGACTACTCCCTTTCTATCAAATATCTGGACAAGGCCAAAGAAGTACTGGAAACAACAAGTAAATTGGACGCCCTTGCTTTCCTCTATTTTTCGAAAGCCTCAATTTCCAGCATCCGGGGTGATTACATTCATGCTTTGGAAATGTTCAAAGAGGCAATTAAACTAACTGAAATAACAGGAAATGTAAAACTAATGTCATCCTCATACAGCAGCATGGGAGTGGTGCTTCTTAGCAGGGGAAACCCGGAGAAAGCAATGGTTTATTTCAAGGAAACACTCTCCATAAAGAAGACTATTGATGACCAGAAGGGAATCTCAAACACCTTAACCTGCATTGGCAAATCATACGAAGCATTGGGAGCGCTTGATTCTTCCTTAATGTACCACAACCAGGCTTTAAAAATACGTACCGGCCTGAAAATGGAGAGGTCCATCGCAAGCTCAGAATACAACATTGGCGGAATACTAATAAAAATGGGCAAGTATGCGCAAGCAGAGAAAGCTTTGCAAATTGCGCTTGAAAACTTTAGCATGCTTGAAGAAAAAACCGGCATTATTATTACGAACCTGAGATTGGCAGTTGCCCGAAACAGCCAGGGTAAACCCGATGCTATTGAAGTTGCCATAAATGCACTGGAGATGGCCAGAAATATTGACAACCCGAATTTAATCAGCCACGGATACAAAATCCTGTCTGACATTTACTTTTTCAACAATAATTACAAAGAATCCTACGAGTGCTTAGTCAAGCACAAAGCTCTTCAGGATAGTTTATTCACTGCCGATAAAGAGCGATTACTAACAGAGTTTGAAGCACAATTTCAATCGGAACGTAAGGACAATGAAATAAAGTTGCTTAAAGGCAAAAGCGAGATTCAACGTAAAAATAATATACTCTTAATTACTTTTATTACTGTTTTAGTTGGGGTTATTGTTCTTCTAATTTTCCTGTTCAGGCTAAAGGCAACAGCATTTAACCGTCAGCAAAAGCTAAGAGAACAGGAAAACATCATTCATGCCCAGGAGAAACAAATCACTGAAAAGGAAAACCAGATTTTACAGGAGCAATTGGAATCGAAAAACAGGGAATTGGCTTCAAAAGCGCTGGAAATGATTCGGTTTAACGATACCATTTCGAGTATTATTGAAAAGCTGGAAAGACTTAACAACAATTTTGATAAAGACCCGGAGGTTGTA
The DNA here is from genome assembly GCA_030638325.1 of Bacteroidales bacterium. Lineage (GTDB taxonomy): Bacteria > Bacteroidota > Bacteroidia > Bacteroidales > JAGOPY01 > DAOWEV01. The sequence goes on along the minus strand of DAOWEV010000030.1, from coordinate 2,188 downwards.
AAACCGGTCAAAGAAATTATTCTCGAACTTGAAAACCAAACAAAACAAAATATCTGGATTGAGTTTGAAAAAATCTTCAAAAACATTCATTCCGGTTTTTACGAGAGATTGCTTGAAATTTGCCCTGAACTTACGGCAACAGAGATCAAGACGGCTGCACTGTTGAAACTGAACCTCACCACCAAAGAAATTGCAGCTATTGCATTTAAGTCGGAAGGGGGTATAAAAACCACACGTTACCGATTAAGAAAGAAATTAGCCCTTACTTCAGACGATAAACTGATCCCTTTCCTCATGCAGATTTAATTTAAATTCGAAATCCACTTTCTTTGATGGTTGGAATGATGGAATATTGGAATGACGTTTTTCATCCACTATTCCAACATTCCATTCTTCCATTTTTCCATTCCACGCCCAATGGGTGCAATTCAAAACCACCTTCTTAAAGGGTGGGTTTTTATTAAATATGGTTCTACCGGGTATTTAAGCATTCCCCCAAAAAGAACAGCAGAACCATAAATAACAAACTTACCTCGCTTATTTTCTGTTAGTTGCAGTAATTGTGACTTTTTGAAACCATCCTTGAAACTTTTAGTCTACCTGAAATATTTTGAGACCCTTTAAGGTCCATATACTTTTGCTATGCAACTCGTCATTATGCCTACATGAAAAAGAAAGTGAAAAATATCGCTAAAAAAAAGAAGCCGAAGCAATCAGAAATTGATTCCATTACCGAACTTAAAAAGAAAATAAAGCAACAAAGAAGTGCATTAAATAAAATTCTAAAACATATTCAAGATGAAAAGAAAACGGATAATTAAAACAATTACAAAATTTGCTAGAATAAAAATGATGGTGTTTGTGCAGCTAACTTTAATATTAGGACTCACCGATTATACCATTGCGCAGGAGCTTAACCCAAGTGTAATATCCAGTGGTGGAGAAACCTTCACAGCCTCGGACTACACCCTCGATTTCACAATTGGCGAAATAGTTACCGAGACATATTCTGAACATGGATTAATGCTCACACAGGGATTCTTACAGGGAAAGGAAGGTGAAACGGCTATTAATGAACAAACTATCAATGCCGGAGATATTGATGTTTACCCTAATCCATCAAACGATATGGTTTACATCATGTACAAGGGCAAGGACAAGCCCACAAGTGTTGAAATAGTTGACATACAGGGTTGTATGGTTCATTCGGCGCAGTTTAACAACAACCCCATGGCAGTTAGTTTAAAGCAATTAAATCCAGGTCTTTATGTGTTGAGACTAATTTTTCCAGATCACAATTTTGTAAATAAAAAAATCATCAAAAAATAAATTTTTAACTAAAATCCTTAAAAAATGAAAAAAATGAATTTAATGTTCCTGTTCCTGATTATTATTGGATCAGTAACAGCACAGGCTCCCCAGAGTTTTAAATACCAAGCTGTTGCCCGCAATGCTGAGGGTGCAGCCATAGTCAATGCCACGATAGGTATTGAAATCTCTTTGATTTCCAGCAATATTAATGGCACTGTGGTTTATTCCGAAACATTCAGTCCATCATCAAATGGTGTTGGCATCTTTAACCTTAACATCGGGCAAGGATCTGTAATATCAGGCAATTTCTCCGATATTGACTGGGGTGCAGATAATTATTTTCTGAAAGTAGCAATGGATGTTACAGGAGGAAGCAATTACGTTGATATGGGAACCACCCAGTTATTATCGGTTCCGTATTCATTGTACACAGCTTCAATTTATGTTCATTATTCAAACGACACCTTATATATAGGGGATCAATATGTAATTATTTCCGGAGGTGGCCCGTCTCCAGGCACAGTTACCGATTATGATGGCAATGTTTATGAAACCATTGTTATCGGAACACAGACATGGTTAAAACAAAATCTGCGTTCGTTGCATTATGCTGACGGCTCAACAATTGATGAAGTTTATGCTTATGAAGACAATGAAGCATATGTAAGCGATTATGGAAGACTTTATACCTGGAATGCTGTGATGAAATTAAGTAAAAATGCATCGGGGAGAGCACAAGGTGTTTGCCCTGATGGTTGGCATGTTCCTTCCGAAGCTGAAGGAGAAACCCTGGAAGCTTTTCTTGGCGGACATATGCAAGCTGGCGGGAAAATGAAGGAAACCGGTTTTACCTATTGGGAAGATCCCAATACGGGTG
>DAOWEV010000031.1 GCA_030638325.1 Bacteroidales bacterium | reverse complement strand
GAAGATCCCTGGGGAAAACCCCCTAAGCCAAAGTAAAACATCAAAATACAGCACAGAATTATTTTTGGGAATATTTTCTTGAAAGAAAAAGGCTTAAAAAACATTTTGAATTGGGTTTAACTGGCTAATCGACTTGCATGCAAATATTCTAAAGTTGTAAAGATACATTGTTTTTTGCCCTATGTCAAGTAAATTGAGATACCTACTAAGGTTAATGGTTGAAAATAAGGTTTTTATTAATAAACGGTAATTATTTAGCTGCAATTAAAGTGAAAACTAATCTTGTTATATTATTAAGTTCTCTTTTGTCATTTGCTTCGCGTCATTTAAATGACCATTGAATGACTATTGAATGACCATCGAATGACTATTGAATGACCATCGAATGACTATTGAATGACCATCGAATGACTATTGAATGACCATTGAATGACTATTGAATGACCATTGAATGACTATTGAATGACCATCGAATGACTCCCTCCTGAGAAGATTAAATAATTAAAGTAAATTTAATAACCACCTAAATAGTTACAATAAACGTAGGTAATGTTTAAGGATTGCTGCATATTTCCATAACTTTATTTTCACAAAATCCTTAAACCTTAGTAACAAAACATAACGGCCACCTTACCAACCTTATTAACCTTATTGAAGACATAGTTTTTCAAAAGATATAATAAACCCATATATATTCTCCAGCACATCAAAACAACTCTTAGCCAAAAAAACAAACATAATTCTCTGGGCTAATCAAAATTTGCATATCTTTGCACACTCAAAAATTCAAGGACAATGAAAAGAACATTTCAGCCATCGAATAGAAAACGCAAGAACAAGCACGGATTCAGGGAAAGAATGGCCTCCAAAAATGGCCGTAAGATATTGGCACGCAGGCGGACAAAGGCCAGAACGAAGTTGTCTGTTTCTGATGAATAGCGTCCTGTAATAATACAGGAAAAAATATTTTCAATAGAATAGAAGAAGAAGGTAAAGTGATTTACCTTCTTTTTTTGTTTGAACTACTCACACTTCACATTGTCACGTCTACCCACTCACCATTCACCACTCACACCTCTCCCTGTTGCCCTATCGCTCCCTCGCTCACTACTCACTCTCACCTCTTCGGTCTTCCGACTTCGGACTTCCGACTTCTCTCAACTCTCCCTTCACGCCTCAACCCTACGAGATCTTACAGACGCTCGTAGGTTTTTAATACCATGATTGTATTCCTGTTTGTTAAAAAATGATAATTTCGCATTCGGTTTTATTTAATCATGCATTATGAAAAGTGATTTGCTAAAAAAAATGTTGCCGTATTTTTCGGCTGTTCTGATATTTCTCACCATCTCTCTGAGTTATTTTGCGCCTCCTGTTTTTGAGGGCAAAAAGCTAAAGCAAACTGATGTGGTAAAAGGTATTGCTGCCCAGCAGGAAATTATTGATTACAGGAAAGCAACGGGTGAAGAGGCGTTATGGACCAATTCTATGTTCAGCGGCATGCCGGCCTACCAGATATCGGTGGTTTATGTTTCGAACTTTTTCACCAAGATCCGGCGCATCTTTGAGTTATGGCTCCCCGGCCCGGCGAATTATATATTCCTCTACCTGATCGGATTTTATATACTCATGCTCGTCCTGGGTATCAATCCCTGGCTGAGCATACTGGGAGCTGTTGCATTCGCCTTTTCATCCTATTTTTTCATTATTATTGATGCCGGGCATATCTGGAAGGTCAGGGCAATCGCCTTCATCCCTCCTACTTTTGCCGGGATCCTTCTGGCTTACCAGGGTAAGTTTCTGAAAGGGGGTATTATTGCTGCACTTTTTCTGACACTGCAGTTATATGCCAATCATCCCCAGATGACCTATTATTTCATGATGTTTATCCTCATATATGTCATCGGGGAGCTTATCTATGCGTTCAGAAATAATAAACTGCCGGTCTTTTTCAAAGCTTCCGGAATTTTGCTGATCGCCGCAGTGCTGGCATTTTCTATTAATATCACGCGCTTACTGACCACCTATCAGTATGGGGAATATACCATCCGCGGGGGTTCTGAACTGACATTTAATAAAGATAATAAAACATCGGGCCTGGACCGTGATTATGTGACGGCCTGGAGTTATGGGCAGCAGGAGACGTTTTCCCTGCTGGTCCCGAATATTAAAGGTGGGGGCGATGCCTCTCTTAGCACCAGTCCGAAAGCGCTTGAAAAAGTAGACCGGGACCTCCGCCAGGCGGTAGGGGGCCAGAATCATTACTGGGGAAACCAGCCTTTTACGTCCGGGCCGGTTTATGTCGGGGCTTTCATACTTTTCCTTTTTGTGCTGGGAATGTTTATCGTGAAAGGAAGGTTGAAATGGGTACTGTTCAGTATTACAGTGTTGGCAATTTTGCTTTCCTGGGGTAAGAATATGATGTGGTTCACAGATCTTTTTCTGGATTATTTCCCGATGTATAATAAATTCAGGGCCGTTTCCTCTATCCTGGTGATGGCCGAATTTGCCATCCCCGTCCTGGCATTGATAACCCTGAACCAGATGATCAAAGAAAAGGAGTGGTTTCGGGAGAAACGCAAGGAATTTTATGCTGCATTAGGGTTGACCGCAGGCCTGATATTCCTTTTCTACCTTTTTCCAGGCCTGTTTTTCAGCTTCCTGAAGGATACAGAGATCGAAGCCTTCGGCCAACAAAAAATATCCAATCCACAATACAGTCAGCAAATTGATGTGTTCCTGATGAACCTTGAAGGGGCCCGGATATCAATATTCAGGTCGGATGTGCTGAGAAGCCTGTTCATCATCCTTACCGGAGCTGCCTTGCTATTTATATATGGTATGGGAAAACTGAAATCCGGTTATCTGATAGCCTTGCTGTCTTTGCTTGTAATTATTGATATGTGGGGTGTCGACAAGCGTTATCTCAACGATGATGACTTTGTATCAAAACGGAATGCAGAAATTCTTTACCATCCGACGAATGCCGATAAATTCATATTGAAAGATAAGGATCCGAATTACCGGGTGATGAATACTACGGTGAGCACCTTCAATGATGCCAGCACATCCTATTTCCATAAATCCATCGGGGGCTATCATGGCGCCAAATTACAGCGATATCAGGACATCATCGACAATCACATCTTAAAAAATAATATGAAAGCACTTAACATGCTGAATACTAAGTATTTTATTGTTCCGGATGAAAAAAACATTCCGGCTGCCCAACTCAATATGGATGCCCTTGGCAATAGCTGGTTTGTTGAGGATTACCAAATGGCCGGGAATGCAGATGAGGAGATCATGGCCCTGAATGACTTTGACCCGGCCAAAACAGCTATAATAGACAGGCGGTTTGAAAACTACATCGATAATTTTGTTCCTTCAAAAGACTCTCTCGCAAGGATTACCCTGACATCTTATGAGCCCAATCACCTGACCTATAGTTCCGTTTCCGGGCATAAAAACCTGGCAGTATTTTCGGAGATCTATTATGATAAGGGCTGGGATGCCTTTATTGATGGAAAAGAGGCCCCTTATTTCAGGGTAAATTATGTTTTGAGGGGGATGATCATCCCGGCCGGAGAGCATGTTGTTGAGTTTAAGTTCGAACCGGCAGTGTACTATATGGGTGAAAAGATCAGCGGTGCAGCCATGATCATTTTGCTCCTCGTAATACTTGGTTACCTGGCCAGAGTGGTGTGGGCAAACGGGAAAATGATTAAATGATTAAATGCTTAAATGATAGAATGATTGAATGATAGAATGTAGGAACAATAAATACTATTTACACATTTAAGCATTTAAGCATTCAATCATTTAAAATTTATAATTTATAATTTAAAATTTACACTACCAGCAGTGTTTTACTCCATCATAATTTCAACATATAACCGCGAAGATTACATTGGGTCATGCCTCGAGCACCTGGCGCAACAGGATTATGATAACGACCTGTATGAAGTTTTGATCATCGATAATAACAGTACGGACAAGACTGCTGAGTTCTCAAAAGCTGTTATAAAAAAATATCCTGAAGTAAATTTCAAATATATCTTTGAAAAGGAACAGGGACTTTCTTTTGCCAGGAACAGAGGCATTAAAGAATCTTCAGGTCAGGTCATCATTTTTCTTGATGATGATGCATTTGCTTTTCCAGGGTATCTCCAGGAAATAGAAAAATTTGTGAAGTCAGGTACAGAATTTTCTGCTTTTGGAGGAAAGATCATTCCACGTTTTGAGTCTGAACGACCGGAATGGATGTCAGACTTTTTGTTGCCGCTGGCTTCTGTAATTGACCTGGGCAATAAGATCCGGAAATTTCCTTCAAAAAAATTTCCAATCGGTGCAAATATGGGGTTTAAAAAAGAAGTTTTTGAAAAATACGGGGATTTCAATGTTAAACTGGGCCGAAAAGGCAAAGGATTGGAAGGATCTGAAGAAAAAGATTTGTTTCACAGGATCAGGAGCGGCGGGGAAAATATCTATTACATACCGGATGCTGTTGTTGAACACCTGGTTCCTGACAGGAGACTGCAAATCAGCTTTATTCAAAAACAGGCAAATGGGATAGGCATCAGCGAACGGATCAGGGTCAGGGATCTTGGCAGAAGGCCTTATGTTGATAAAGCGATATCAGAAATCGTTAAATGGATGGTATCTGTTGTATTATTTTTTTATTACTGCCTGAGGATGCAATACCGGAAAGCAGTCATGATCATAAAATTCAGGTTCTGGGTAAGTAAGGGATTTTTTAACTTCTAATATATCTTTGGATGAGAGTTATAACTTTTGGCACATTTGATCTTTTCCATATAGGCCACCTGAACATACTCAGGAGGGCTAAAGAGCTTGGCAACCATTTGATTGTCGGGGTGTCTACCGATGCGTTGAATTTTTCAAAAAAAAGTTATTACCCGGTTTATAACGAGGAGGACAGGCTGCAGATCGTACAAGCCATTCAGTATGTCGACGAAGCGTTTTACGAGGAAAGCCTGGAAAAGAAACGGGATTATATCATTCAACATGCAGCGGATATCCTGGTCATGGGAGATGACTGGCAGGGAAAATTCGATTTTGTTTCAGATGTTTGTAAAGTTGTTTACCTGCCACGCACAGAAGGTATTTCGACAAGCGGGCTCAGGAAGGATCATTTATAGTAGAGACGCAAAATATTGCGTCTCTATGGTTTTTCAGAGAGGTAATCAAAAAACCTCCGGCTTGAGTTGCCATCTGTAAAAGCGTTAAACCTGATCTTGAACTGATGATATTTTTCCTGGTATTCATGATCGGCAAACCACTGCCTGGAATTCCTGATCAGATCTAAAAGCGCTGCTTCATTTGTTGCGAAAGGCCCCGGCAGCTCTTTATAATAATCATAATACATGCCCCGGCACTTTTCAATATAATCCTCATAATCATAAGAATAGAAGATCACCGGCCGGTTTGTTAAAATGAAATCGAAAAAAGCGCTTGAATAATCGGTTATTAGGACCCCGGAATAATAGAGCAGTTCCTGGATATCCAGGTTTTGATCTGAAACATCTATAATATTTGACAACCCGGATGGGATACTAATGTTTTGTTCCAGAGGATGCTTTTTAATGATGAGAAGGCTCTCATCCTGGTGAAGGAAAGTATTGATATTGCCAAGGCCTTCAGGTGAAAATGGGGATACGTCCTGGTACTTATCCCGGAATGTAGGCGCATACAATATAACAGTTTTATAGTCCTTGAGGTGAAGCTTTTGTGCCACATCCGTAAATAACAGTTTGGGGTTGAAAAACAGATCATTTCTCGGATATCCCAGCACCACTATATTTTTATCCTGGTGAAAGGATGATGCGAGGTGTTTACTGACTTCATCCGATGCAGATAAGATTAAT
>DAOWEV010000120.1 GCA_030638325.1 Bacteroidales bacterium | reverse complement strand
TAAACCGCCGGTGTTGATATTTCTCCTGCCCGGCAACGATCTTTAATTTCTTTAATGTTTCAAAAGGAGAATTTATCACAAATGCATTCGACAACCAGGCCGGAACGCCGCCCCCCGGCTCAATATGTAAGCTAAATACAGCATGTACACTGCCATCCTGCCCTGGTTTAAACTCCCAGTATCCTGTTGCTTTTAACGTTCTGACTTTCCCCTTAACTTCCTCCAGGTAACCGGGATGACATCTGACATCCACCCGCATCAGATCTTTATCCCTGTCCCACCTAATACTATTACTGTAAATACCATCCCTGTTTTGGAATGGCCAGGTGACATTGGTTTCCTGATAAAGCACCTGCACAGTGTCGCCCTGCTCTTCCAGTAATCGTACCTCTCTTATATCATAAATCCAATCAACCATTCCCTCTACATCAATAAAAACTGCGGCCAGGGCAGAAATGGAGGCACTGATCTGGGTTTCCCCTTTAAATTCTTTGAAATTAGATCCCTTGACATGACGGGTATAGACCTTTATTCCTTCTTTATCACGCTTCAGCTCCCATTCCTCCTGGGCATTTATGGTGATCGCAATAACCATGAACAGAAATAATATGGATCCTCTCATAGCCATCTTTAACGGTAAAGACACCTGTAAAATTGCTTTTAACTTCGGTCTTCCCCCGAAAGCTTTCGGGGTCCGACTCGCCCTTTAAGGCATTATGAATTATTGAGAATAGTTTCACTAATTTAGCCTTTTTAATTCAAACCAGGTAAAGCATGTATCGAAACATCATCATTATGCTGCTGCTGTTTGCTTTTTTATCCTCATGCAAGCAGGTCAGACACAAACATTCAAATGCTAAGGCCATTTTAACCCCGCTTGTTATCGAAGCTGACCAGATCGAGGTTGAGGGGGACACGGGCCCCTTCGATTACTCCTTTGAGACAAAAGAAATTTCAGAGGGTTTGTCTGTTATAATCTTTAAGATAACATCCGTAGTGCCTGCTCAACCTCCGGAGCTCACATTGAAATGGAGTTTTCCGATGGTACAAATAGATGCTTTTTGGACTTCCAACATCGATGTAGATAAGGTTACCTTCTGGTCGTCTGCTGTTACTTCCAGGGCTTCCAGCCAGGTACCTTTGATCTGCTTCCTTGACAATGCCGATCAGAACCGCTTTATGTTTGCCCTTTCAGATGCCCTGAACAAGGTCCGGTCGGGATTTTATCTCCGTGAAGAAGACGCCCGGATCCACTGCTCTGTGAAGCTCTTCACCGAACCTACACCGGATCTTACCGAATACCGGATAGAGTTAAGGTTCGACTCCAGGAATATTTCCTTTTACCGGGCGATCGATGATGCCGTAGATTGGTGGGCAGCTATGGACAATTATCTGCCTGCACAGGTACCGGAGCAGGCAAGATTACCCATGTACTCCACCTGGTATAGTTTTCATCAGAACCTGAATGTGGCTGAAGTCATCCGGGAATGCCGCCTGGGAAAAGAGATCGGCCTTGAATCTGTGATTGTAGATGATGGCTGGCAAACGATGGATAGCAAGAGAGGTTACGCTTTCACCGGGGATTGGAAGCCGGAACGTATTGGCAATATGAAAGCCTTTGTTGACAGTATTCATAATATCGGCATGAAGTTCCTGCTATGGTATTCTTTGCCATTTATCGGAGAGAAGTCGGGCAGCTTTGACACCTTCAAAGGCAAATATCTACATCACTGGGAATCACAGGGGACCTGGGTATTGGATCCGCGTTACCCGGATGTCAGGGAACACATCATTGAAACTTATGAATATGCCCTTAGAGACTGGGGATTGGATGGGTTCAAACTGGATTTCCTGGGGCGGTTTTATGCGGATGATAAAACCATCTTAACGGCAGAAAATGGCCGTGATTATGCCTCTGTCAATGAAGCTGTTGATAGGCTAATGACGGATATCATGGAAAGGCTTCGGGCTATCCGGCCGGATATTATGATCGAATTTCGCCAGCCCTATATCGGGCCCCTGATGCGCAAGTACGGCAATATGTTCAGGGCAGCGGATTGCCCGGACATGGCCGTGGTCAACAGGGTGCGCACAACCGACCTGCGAATTACCAGTGGCAATACCGCTGTACACTCCGACATGTTTATGTGGCACAAAGAGGATCCTGTGGAATCCGCCGCTCTTCAGATACTGAACATACTTTTCAGTGTCCCGCAATTGTCAGTCAGGCTGGATTCCATTCCGGCAGATCATTTGTTGATGGCCCGCCACTGGATCAGCTATTGGAAAGAAAACCGGAACATCCTGCTGGACGGAAAATTTATCCCAACCCATCCAGGGGCTTTGTATCCGTTGATCATGGCGTATGATGAGAACAAACTCATAGCAGGCCTTTACAGTGAGGTGGTTGTTTCACCAACGGCTGAAGATCTGCAGGTTATTGATATTGTGAATGCTAAACAGTCTCAGGAAGTCATTATTGATATGCCCTGTAATATGGGAAAAGCAAAAATCTCGATTTTCAACTGCCTCGGCGAGCTTATCGAGCAATATTCGAAATGGATCGGCCCCGGTGTTCACAAATTTTACGTACCTCCTTCCGGGCTTTTGAGGATTGCAAAATAATAACGCCCTAAAGGGCAAGTCGGAAGTCAGAAGACCGGAGACCGAAGTCGGAAGCCAAAAACAATTTTAACCTGCATTATTCATGCAGAATTATTTTGATCTGCTGGAAGAAGAAATAACAAGCCCCAAAATGCATTTTGCCAAAGGATTCTCTATATTGTCTTTCGGAACTTAGTGGTATTCATCAATCTATCGTGAACCGCGAAGCGGTTTAACAATAATAACCACTGGTGAAACCTTTCGCTTGTTTCCGTATGCTTCGCATACGGTTATTATTGTTCAATCCCTTCAGGATTTTGGATACGTTTATATTTATCCCCAGTACTTCAAAATAATATTTAACCCTCTATAATTCATGAATTAAAAGGTCAAAGATATTTAGTAATTTTGCACTCGCTTTCAAACCAGCCTCTTTAGCTCAGTTGGTAGAGCAGCTCACTCGTAATGAGCAGGTCACCGGTTCGAGTCCGGTAGGAGGCTCTTTCTGATTCATTTCTAATGCAGCCCAAAGCTGCAAATAAAGTATCTATTTAGCTCTAATTTTATTTGTTAAGTACCTGATAAAGCACTAAATCCGAATTCCTAAATCCCAAACAAATTCAAATGTATAAAGCACAAATATCCAAACCATCAACAACTGACTTGTTAATGAGCTAATGTTTTGAATTTAGAAGATTTGGAGTTTGATATTATTTAGAATTTAGAACTTAGAGTTTAAGAGCATGCAGGATTATCAACAATCCGTTCTTGATAAGTCTTCGAAAAAAGATTTCAAAACCTTTGATTATTACCCTATACTTACCGTCAAATTTCAAGATGGCCACTTGGACTATGAGTCCGGTTGCTGTTAGAGTCAGATCATAATAGCAGAGAAACTTCCGGGCTTCGACTTTTTAACACAAAAGCCCCCCACGAAAGTGGCGGGCTTTTGCTTTATGAAAACCTTGCATTAAACATTATCATGTAAGGCCTTAATCAAAGGAATGAATCCCACAGGGGCAATCCCAGCTTAGATTAAGTGTAACTAATCAGTTTATTATTCAATTCTTATTGGTTACGATCAGGTTAATACCGGAAGATACCAAACTTTTTAATACGGCACAGTCTGGTCGTCAAATTTGAGGAATTCCACGTCATTATTAATCTCGTCGGTTCCTTCAGGGCCGGAAACTTCTTTATAAGTGCCCATATCGGTAATGGTGTACGTACTATAGGGCCCTTCGAAAACGGCTGTATCGTCATGGTCTCCTCCAAAGATCACATCATCACCCAGTCCGCCATAAAGCATATCAATACCTTCATTTCCATCCATCCAGTCATCACCTTCTCCGCCTTTAAGGACATCATCTCCGTCAGTTCCCGAAGCTGGATTTTTCCCATACAGAACATCGTTCCCTTCTCCGCCTTTTAATATGTCATTTCCTTCTCCGCCTTCAAGCTGATCGTCACCACCACCTCCATTGAGGATGTCGTTTCCAATGTTCCCCTGTAATGTATCCCCACCATCGCCTCCAATAAGGAAGTCATCTCCCTCGTATCCCCTTGCAAAATCATCACCATCTTTACAAATGATCTTATCCGCATCGGATCCCGGCGGAACGGGTGTCCAGTTTTCATCGATAACATCATCCCCGCTGGTTCCTTTAATCATATTGTAATGGGGGTTTCCTCTAGTCATATTATAATGGGGGTTTCCTTTTTTAAGATCCGGGTTAACTTGCTTGTTCACCTCGTCTATCTCATCATTTTTCTGGCATGCAACCAGTACACCGATACTTAAAGCTATCAGCAACAAGAATTTAAATGCTCTCATGATAAATGTTTTTATTTATTAATAAAAATGATTAACTCCGGAAGATGGTGGTTTCCGGAGAGATGAGAATAGCAGTAAGTAATATTTAATCAGAAATAGGCAAAAAGGTAATACGGTAAATATGTCAAAGATTAAATATGATCACATGTAAGCTGAATATAATAAGGAAATCAAGTGTTCACAAAGGTTTATATCATTAAGGAAAAAAGGCCATTGCTCAGGGTGAGTTCCACGAAATATCGTACTTTTGTACTTAATAAAGCTCATTATGAATGAAACCGTTGCAGGCCTGGTATATATTTTCACCGGGATATCGTTTTCTATCGGCCTGATCAACCTGGTTATCGGCCTTCAAAAGGATGCCCAGCGGGTTTACCTTTTCTTCGGGTTCATCGCCCTGACGGCATCTGTATACTATTTTCTGTTTCCTTTGGCTGATCCTTTCGTTGGTCATTTCACTATCCGAATAACAATTGGTTTATCATTCTTTATATGCAGCTTTGGCTTCTTCCCCTGGTTTATTGGTCATTATACAGGGTATCATAAAAGGGCTATACAATGGTTCCTGACAGGGATTATGGCTGTTTCTATCACCCTGCTCTTGTTAACAAGAAACCAGTATCCGTACTTATGGAATATGGTCGGACATGCCGGGGTAATAGGCATTATATCATATGGATTTTTAGGGAGCCGGAATCTCTTCCTTCAAAAAAAAGCCACTGAAGGGATATTGTTTACTTTGGCTTTCATAGTTTTTTCTTTACTGACTGTTGAAGATATAATTCATGTGTACTTTCAACAATTTTACCCTTTTAATCTTCCCGAAGGCCTGTTGCCTTTCGATTATTTTTTGCTTTTTTTCATTGTACTGATCGGTCTGAACCTTTCTCGCGATATCAGAATGAGAGGCGTTTTTGAAAAGCAGTTTCACCAAAGTGAAGAAAAATGGAGTGACTTGCTTGAAAAACTCCGGCTTTTTATACTTGAGGTTGATAAAAAAGGGGTTATCGTGTATGCAAATCCATATTTTTCATTGCGAACTGGCTACCGCAACCAAGAACTTCTGAATAATAAAATATTTAATTCCCTGCTGGCTGAAGCTGATGACAAAACATTGCATGGCATACTGATCAACGATGCTTCAAACGATCTTCAGGATCAAAAGAAATGTGTAATTCTCACGAAAGACGAAAATCAGATCTTCCTTAGCTGTTCTATACTGAAACTGACAGATGATTCAGGTCAGCATAAAGGGACACTTATTGTTGGCACTGATTTTACCAGACTGGAAAATGCCTGCCGTGAAATTTCAATGCTCAAGAAAAAGCTTGAAAAAGAAAATATTATCCTTAAGGCGAAAATAGAAGGATCAAAGGAGCCGGAAGAAATTATAGGTAACAGCCCTGCAATCAAATACACCATCAGGCGGGCCCTGGAAGTAGCAAAGACCAATGCATCTGTACTCATCGAAGGTGAAACAGGTACCGGTAAAGAACTATTTGCCCGGATGATATACAAAAACAGTAAGCGGAAAAACAGGGCTTTTATCAGTGTCAATTGCACCACTTTTCCGAGGGAGTTGATGGAAAGTGAACTATTCGGTCACATTAAAGGAGCGTTCACCGGGGCCGATAAATCGAGAAAAGGAAAGTTTGAACTGGCCGATGGGGGGACTCTTTTCCTGGATGAAATCGGGGACCTACCGCTGGAACTTCAACCCAAACTATTAAGGGTATTGCAGGAAGGTACTATTGAACCCCTGGGAAGTGAAAAAACCATCAAGGTAAACGTGCGGATCATAGCTGCAACAAATCAGGTCCTCACTGACGAGGTGAACCGGAAAAGGTTTCGCGATGATCTCTTTTACCGCCTTAATGTATTCCCTATAACCGTTCCGCCGCTAAGGCAGAGAAAAGAGGACATCCCTCTCCTTGTGAATGCCTTTACGGTGAATTTCGCACTGAAGCACGGCAAAAAGATCTCTAATATCTCAAAGCATGTACTGGAAATATTACAGGATTTTGCATGGCCGGGAAATGTGAGGGAATTACAAAATATCATCGAACGGGCAGTGATCACCTCACCCGGTGACTCACTGGTACTGCCTGACCTTCTAGCAAATGATCAAAATAAAGAACCTGAATTCAAAGAAAATATGTCAATGGCTGAGGTTGAACGCCGGCATATTGTGAATGTCCTGAAATCCTGTGACTGGAAGGTAAGTGGAAAGAACGGCGCCGCTGAAATACTGGGATTACATTCGAACACGCTCAGGTCGAGAATGCAAAAGCTGAATATTTCAAAAAACTAACTGTCCCGGATTTTATCACGATATTTCGTGATGTTATTAAATGTCGTAGAAATTCATCAGCCATAAGAAAACACCCGATAAAATTCTTCAAGCCTAATTGCCTGGTATTGCTTGCATTTCAAAACATTCCCCCTGTATAGTTCTTAAGTGGCATGCTTTTAGACAATGATCATATTCTAACAATAACCTTATATGATCACTTACAGGATAAAAGTGAGGGTAAGCCCCAGCAAGCAACAGGAATTCCATCAGGCGATGTCAAATATTTTTCATCCCGTTAACGAGGACACATTTTCAGGATATATTATGCTTGATACCCTGGATCATAATCTATTTATGATCATGATAGATTTGAAAAACCGTAAAGAACTTGACGCTTTTATCAAAAGTGATGATTACAGTTATATTGAAGGGGCCCTTAAAGTGCTTGGGAAAATTGAGGAGGCCGGGGTTTTCTCCAGTGAAAAAAGCAGCACCCTGGAATAATGATAAATGAGAAAATGAGAGAATGATAAAATGAGAAAATGATTGAATGCTAAAATGATTGGATGTAGGAACAATAAATAGCATTAACGCATTTAAGCATTTACGCATTTAATCATTTACGCATTTCCATAAATAGAAGTAGTACCAAAAATTATAGCATAGATTGATAAACATCAATGAAACTAAGAACAAACAATTAAAACTTTACAATTATGAAAACTTTAATAGCAATTATTTTATTATTATTTTGGACGACAGCAATCTTTGCACAAGATAAGCCGGTGCCCGATGAATCATCTGAAAAGTACGGACAGGAATTTAAAGGTAAAATAGCAAAGTCCTATGAAGAATCAGAAGAATGGTGGCCTTCATCACCCAAACCACCTGAAGGAACACCCAATGTAATCATATTCCTTTTGGATGATACCGGCTTCGGTCACCTTGGTAGTTTTGGAGGATTAACAGAAACTCCAAATATTGATAAGCTGGCTTCTAATGGTTTACGATACAACAATTTTCACACAACAGCCTTATGCTCTCCTTCCCGGGCCTCTATTATGGCCGCGAGGAACCATCACCGTATTGGATTAGGTTCTCATTCGCTTACTGCGATGGGATTTCCGGGTTACAATGCCTTTCCACCTGAATCCGGAAAATCAATTGCAGTACATATGCAAAAAGCCGGCTTTGTGAATTATGCTATTGGAAAATGGGATCATACTCCATTGTATGAAGTATCAGAAACGGGCCCGTTTGACAGGTGGCCATCTGGTGAAGGCTTTGATCATTATTATGGTTTTATGGCTGGGGATGCCGATTGTTATCGTTCTTTAGTATGGAGAGACCATTACCCTACGGAAGATTGGGAAGGAAAGCCACAATACCATTATATGGAAGCCATGGCCGATGAAGCGATCCGAAATATTACCAGCCATGTATCCACAGCACCTGATAAACCTTTTATGATGTTTTGGGCTCCTGTGGCTATGCACGCACCACATCAGGCGCCTCAGGAATATATTGATAAGTATAAAGGAAAGTTTGATATGGGCTGGGATGAAGCGAGAAAAATCATTCATCAAAAACAACTGGATATGGGGATTATCCCACCGGCAACAAAGCTCACTGAAAGAGCAGAAGAACTACCAGCCTGGAATTCATTAAGTGATGAAGAAAGAAAATTGTATGCCCGTCAGATGGAGGTATTTGCCGCTATGCTCGATCATGTTGATGCTCAGATTGGCAGAATTACTGACAAATTAGAAGAAATTGGTGAACTGGATAACACACTCATTTTCGTTACCTCAGATAATGGATCTTCGGGAGAAGGAGGTTTAAGCGGTAGTTTTAATGAGACCTATGTGTTAAATGGTTTACAAACACCTTTTGAGGCAAATATGGAGCATTACGACGAATGGGGTGGACCAAATACTTATCCGCATTTCCATGCAGGTTGGGCATTGGCCGGAAATACTCCTTTCCAGTACTTCAAACAGATTGTCCATAGAGGAGGTGTTCAGGATGCATTGGTTATTCACTGGCCTGAAGGAATAAAAGCCAAAGGTGAAATCCGTGATCAATACCATCATATTACAGATATTGGAGCAACAATTCTTGATGTTACAAAGACCCCACTCCTGGAAGAATTGAATGGAGAACATCAGATGAGTCTGGATGGCAAAAGTATGGCTTATTCATTTGATAATGCTTCAGCTCCAACTAACCATCCCGAACAATACTATGAGTTATTTGGAAACAGAGGTATTTATAAAGATGGCTGGAAAGCAGTCACCATTCATGGAAACAGGATGCCATGGGAACTGGGTAAAAGAGCAAAGTTTGAAGATGACGTTTGGGAGCTGTACAACATTGATGAAGATTTTTCAGAGTCTAATGATCTGGCAGAAAAATATCCTGAAAAACTGGAAGAACTGAAAGCACGATGGGAAGAATTGGCCTGGGAAAATAACGTATTCCCTTTGCATGATGACATGGTTCAGCGTATAGCCAAGCAGCAGGATATCCTTTTTGGCGATAAGAAGGAGTTCGTTTATTATAATCCCGGTGCTCGTAGAATTGCTGAAAAAACTTCGCCGCCAATAAAAGGTAAATCACATTCTATTGAAGTGACACTTGATTTAACGGGCAATGAAGAAGGTGTGATAGTAGCTTGTGGCGCTTTTACAGGCGGCTATACCTTATTTATCAAAAACAATAAGGTTTATTACGATTACAACTATTACAATGGACTGTATTACACGCTGGAATCGCCAAAACTGGGTAAAGGCGAAGTGGATATAAAGTTTGACTTTGTTGAAAAAGGAAGTCCGAAACGTGGTATTCCCGGCGGTATTGGAAAATTATTTATCAACGGCAAACAGGTTGATGAAGTAAAAATGGAAGAAATGCACATTTCCACCTTCTCAT
>DAOWEV010000147.1 GCA_030638325.1 Bacteroidales bacterium | reverse complement strand
TTTGAGATTTTCATAAACGATTTTGACAGGCTTGATGAATTGGGTATATATGTCTATGATCATGTAGATTATACGCTGAATGTACAAACTGTTCGCGAGGTATATCCACAAATCTTTGACTGGCTGAAACTCCTGGATAAGAACGTAATAGTGATTTTGATATTGATGATACTTGTATCCGGCATTACCATGATATCCACATTGCTGATCCTGGTATTGGATCGCACATCCATGATTGGAGTATTGAAGGCCCTGGGTATGAGGAACTCGAGCATCCGGAAGTTGTTTTTGGTAAACGCTTCGATGATCATTGGGAAAGGGCTTTTCTGGGGCAACCTGGCCGGGATACTAATATGTGTGGTACAGTATTATTTCAGGATCATTCCGCTTGACCAGGCTTCTTACTTCGTTTCCTGGGTTCCCGTGAAGATCAGTATAACTTATATATTACTGATCAATGCCGGTACTTTCCTGGTGTGCCTCCTGATGTTGCTGATACCCTCATACGTGATCACGAAAATTACGCCAATGAAAGCAATACGGTTCAGATAAACCGGGATTTTGAATTATAAATTATAAATTGTAAATTGTAAATGATTTAGTGCCTCGTTGCCTATCTTTTATGCAACCCACACTCCTTCAGTGTTGGTTCTTCCCACCACCATCTTCCTGAACGGACATCATCACCGGGTTTTACGGCACGGGTACAAGGCTGGCAGCCGATGCTCGGGTAAGCTTTATCGTGAAGCCTGTTATAAGGAATGTTTTTGGTCTTAATGTAATCCCATACATTGCTCTCTGTCCAGTTAACCAATGGATTTACCTTGATTTTATTGTTGACCTCGTCCCATTCCACCACAGCCGCATCTTTTCTGGTTACTGACTGGTTTTTTCTGAGCCCGCTGATCCAGAAGTCAACATTTTCAAGAGCTCTTATGAGTGGCATGACTTTTCTGATACTGCAACAAAGCTTCCTGTCTTCAACACTGTTAAAAAAGAGGTTGATACCCTTCACAGATACCATTTCTTCAACGCTTGAAGTGTCGGGATAATAAACCTTAATATTTATCTTATAGCGTTTGGTAGTGATGTCGAGCAGGTCGTATGTCTCCTGGAAGAGACGGCCTGTGTCAAGCATAAATATCCGGGCCTGCTTGTCAATGTCAGCAATCATTTCAGTGATCACCTGGTCTTCTGCACCAAGGCTCGATGCAAAAGCGATCCTGCCCTTATAATGCTCCAGGAAGAACCGGATCACCTCGCGGGAAGTGGCATTCTTCAGATCCTCATTGAGATCTTCTATCAGTTTTAGAGTGGCTGGATCAGGCATATAAATTCCATCAGGAATATGGATTACAAAAGTATAAAAATAAATTAACTTTGGCTCTTTAATAAACTTCAGCAGATGAGAGTGCATTTTATAGCAATTGGTGGCAGCGCCATGCACAACCTGGCCATAGCGCTGAGAAAGAAAGCTTATGAGGTCAGCGGATCGGATGATGAGATTTTCGAACCTTCCCGGAGCAGGCTCGCAGCCTATGACTTATTGCCTGCAAAACAGGGATGGAGTCCCGAAAAGATACATCAGGGCCTGGATGCAGTGATACTTGGCATGCATGCCAGAAACGATAACCCGGAGTTGCTCAAAGCCAGGGAGCTTGGGTTGAATATCTACTCCTATCCTGAGTATTTGTATGAACAGTCAAAAGATAAACTAAGGGTTGTGATAGGTGGTAGTCATGGGAAGACGACCATTACAGCTATGATCATGCATGTTTTAAAATATCATGAACAGCAGTTTGATTATCTTGTTGGCGCCATGCTGGATGGCTTCGATGTTATGGTTTCACTCTCAGAAGATACTCCTGTGATGATCTTTGAAGGTGATGAATACCTTTCTTCAGCCCTTGATCCGCGGCCAAAATTCCATCTGTATAAGCCCGATATAGCATTGATCAGCGGAATAGCCTGGGATCATATTAATGTGTTTCCGACTTACGAGATGTATGTTGAGCAATTCAAAATATTTATTGAATTGATTGAAGATGGCGGATCTCTGATATATACAGCCGGGGATCCTGAAGTACGCAGGCTGGCTGAAAATATTAAAGGGAATTTCGAAAAGCTGCCCTATTATGTACCGGAGCATGTGGTAAGGCTTAGGATAAATTATTTGAAGACACAGACCGGAGAGATTCCCCTCATGATTTTCGGGAGGCATAATATGCTGAACCTTGAAGGGGCAAGGCTTGTCTGTAAGGAGCTGGGTATTAGTGACGAACAATTTTACACGGCGATCAGTTCTTTCAAGGGAGCCGCAAGGCGGTTGGAATTAGTGGAAAAGTCAGGTAATACGTCTGTCTATAAAGATTTTGCCCATAGCCCCAGTAAGTTAAAGGCAACGGTTGAAGCCATGAAACAACAGGCTCCCGGCAGGGAACTTGTGGCCTGCATGGAGCTTCACACCTTCAGCAGTCTCAGTGAGCACTTTCTGGAACAGTATCAGGGTTGTATGGATCAGGCCGACATAGCTATTGTATATTTCAACCCGCACACTATAAAGTTAAAAAAGCTTCCACCCATTACTGAAAATCAGGTTAAAACGGCTTTTAGGCATAAACGGCTGAAAGTATTTACTTCTTCTGCCGGCATGGTAGCTTATTTACGGAATATTAACTGGAAAGCCAAGAACCTCTTATTGATGAGTTCCGGTAATTTTGACGGAATAGACCTTTCTATGCTTATTAATTCATAATGCCCTTAGGCGCAAGTCCGAAGACCGAAGACCGAAGATGGGAACAGTTGACGGTTGACGGTTGACGGTTGACAGTTGGTAAAGTCGAGTTGATGAGGAATGAATTCAGAATTTGTTTGTACAGGCTGAAAGCCTAAAATATCATAGCATTAGGCAACGCCCTATGAAAATAGCAGTGCAATAAAAAAAGGCCTTCGCCCTGAAAGGGCAATATAATGATCAAATCCATAAGTATTGCTCATTGTAATCAACATCATATTCTTTCAGAAATAATCTTTTAACGGTTAAAAGAAAACCCTCGCAGTACTATTAGCTATTCATAGAGATCAGGAATTCTTCGTTTGACTGGGTAAACCTGATCTTATCCTTCAGAAACTCCATTGCTTCTAATGGGTTCATATCTGCAAGGTGATTTCTGAGGATCCAGATCCGTTGCAACATCTCCTTGTCAAGAAGAAGGTCTTCTCTCCTGGTACTTGAAGAAACAATGTCGATAGCCGGATAGATACGCTTGTTCGACAGCTTCCTGTCAA
>DAOWEV010000212.1 GCA_030638325.1 Bacteroidales bacterium | reverse complement strand
TCCCGTGTAACCCCATCGGCATCCTTCACCGGATCACCCTTTTCATCGTAGATCACAGGGTCGTGTAATCCTACAGTTTCAAAAGGGTCCCAAAACAAAAAGTCACCCAGTACCTCTACAATTGGCCGGAAAGCATTATCGATCCTTTGGCTTAATGTCAGGTCTTCCGGGTATATTTCATCCTCATAGATGGCGCCCGCAGGTGCAATACTAATTGTATCCTGCGGAGTTGTATTGATTGAGTAAGCATTTATTGTAATGGCCGATAACATAAATACCAGTAAAACGGTAGCATTCTTTAGTGTTTTAATTAGTATTATCCACATATATCTTTACCTGATAAAATTGCCAGCTAAAATAATAAAAGTATATTACCTGTTACATTAATTCCCGATTCATTATTTTTGTGGGGGTTGAGAAGTTGTAGGTTCAGAACTCCTGATGAACATTCTTTTAAACATATCATTTGATTTTGATTTCTGGCCATTGCTTGTGGTGGCTGGTATTGCATGGCTGGTGCCATTTTCCATGTCGCTCATGAGGATGGAAAAGGTGCCTTCGGTTATAGTAGAGATCATTATAGGATATCTTATCGGAAGTTATTTGCTCCGGTTTGCTTCGGTTGAAAGTATCAAGATATTGGAGTTTCTCGCACTCATCGGATTTATTTTTCTAATGTTTCTGAGCGGGCTGGAGATCGATGTTGACCAGATCAAAGCTTCTTTTCCAAGACGCAGGCTGACCTTATCAAGATTCCTGAAGAACCCTTTATTGGTGGGGCTGGTCTTTTTTGCAGTCACTTTGTTTTTATCAATCCTCGGTGCCTGGATACTCTCAAATATTGTGAACATTTCCAGTGTCTGGTATTTTTCCCTGATCATGATCACGACATCGGTAGGAGTTATCTTCCCGGTTTTAAAAAGCCGTGGAGAGACGATAGGACATTTCGGGCAGATGATGATCCTGGCAGCTGCGGTGGCTGATATTTTCAGCATTCTGCTCTTCACCTTCACTGCATATATCATAAAAAACGGTTTCAGGCCGGAGATATTTTTGATTATAGGCCTGTTTCTAATATTTTACCTCTTTTATTTTCTTGGCAGAAAGTTAAGGCATATGTTTTTCAGGAAGATCACATTTCAACTGGCTCATGCCGCTTCCCAGATCAGCATCCGTGGAACCCTGCTTATAATGTTGGTTTTTGTTGTGTTGGCGCAATTATTGGGAACCGAGGTAGTGCTTCTCGGAGCATTCCTGAGTGGTTTGTTATTATCATTCTTTCTGCAAAAGGAACGTTCCTTACTGATGATCAAGTTGGATGGCATGGGATTCGGTTTTTTCATTCCTGTATTTTTTATCATGGTCGGGGCCAAGTTCAGCCCGGCCTCTCTCGCTGAGTTTGATAACTCACTGGTAATCTTCCTGGTTTTATTGCTGATTACTCTGTATGCAGTGAAAGTCCTGCCCTCATTAATGTGGGCCCGTCTGTTCGGTACCCGCAGGGCCATTGCAGGAGGATTTTTGATGGCTTCCCGGTTGAGCCTGATCATTGCAGCCACCAGCATTGGCCTGGAACTGAATGTGATTACACCGGGTGTAAATGCCAGCTTTATCATGATGGCTGTAATTACCTGCCTGGTATCTCCGATTATCTTCAATACCATGAACCCATCCAATATATTTGTGGGTGATAAAACAATAATTGTTGGAGGAAGCAGTACTGGAGTTCTGCTCGCCAGAAGATTGAAAATGCATGGACACCAAGCTGTTATTGTCGAGCAGGACAAGGAGCGGTATAAAGATATTGTATCCAAAGGACTATCTGTTCTCTCAGCAGACGGGACGCAGCCGGAGACTTATCAGAAACTGAAACTTGTTCCGGGAAATTATGTTGTTGTTGATACGGGGAGCCATGATATTAATATTAAGGTATGTGAATTGCTCCGGAAGGAATTCCAACATGAAAATATCATCTCAAGATCCGTCAATATAGAGATTGATATACTTTACAGGCGGCTGAATATAGAGTTGCTGGATGTGACAAGGGTGCTGGCCACCACCATTGAAAACCTTATCATCAGGCCGTCAACTTACCATGCACTGGTGGATACATTTGAGGATTTTTTAGTGGAAGATATTTTGATCATCAAAGGCAGCATTGACGGCCGTTTTGTAAAAGAGATCCCTTTTCACAAAGATTGCATGCTGATCCTGGTCAGAAGAGGGGAGGATTTGTACATCCCTCATGGGGAAACCATTTTGAGAACAGGCGATACACTGACCGTTTTCGGAACGGGTTCTGCCCTGGAGGATACACGGAAACAGCTGGGATGACCGGGGGTGTTGAATGATTGAATGATTGAATGATATTTGAAAGTCCTAACCTGGATAAACCAGAAATCCCAAATCCCAAGCACTAAATCCCAAATAAATTCCAATTTTCAAACTCCAATACCCAAACCGTCTGAGTTTTGAATATTGTGATTTGGTTATTATTTGGAATTTGGGAATTGTTTTTTGTAATTTCTTGCCAAAAAAAAACACGAATGTCAAAATTAAGATACTAAATCCTATAAAAATTTAAATATCAGAAATGC
>DAOWEV010000104.1 GCA_030638325.1 Bacteroidales bacterium | reverse complement strand
TATCCGCTCCATTAACCTTCCCGCGGACATCAAGGCAGCCATTGAAAATAAACTTACCCGGGAGCAGGAAACACTTGCCATGACCTATATCCTTGAGAAGGAAAAACTGGAAGCTGAACGGAAACTGATTGAGGCGCGGGGGATAGCCAATTATAACCGGACCGTTAGTGCAAGTCTGACCACTAATATCCTCAAGCTTCGGGGCATTGAAGCAACCAGTAAACTGGCTGAATCCGCGAATTCGAAGGTTGTCGTGATTGGCAGCGGAAAAGATGGTATGCCACTGATCCTGGGCGGAAATAATTAACCTCATGCTGCAACGGATTCAGACACTTTATCTGTTGGCAGCAACCATATTGATGTTGCTCATGCTATTTCTGCCCCTGGCAGAAATAGCCACTGAGCAGGCCACTATATATACGGTATTGAGTAAGGGCTGGTACATCATGGAAGGAGAGACTGCTGAACTGGCGATGGCTACCTGGCCGGTATTTATCCTGGCCCTGGTCCTGGCCATACTGACTTTCATAAATATCTTTCTGTACAAGACCAGGAAATTACAGATAAGGATCTGTATTTATTCAATCATCCTCGCTTTTGGAATGATCGGTATTCTATATTATTATTTTGTTATCGGATTCAGGCAGCTGGATGAACCTGCCTATGCACTGCGGTTCCCCGTGGTTGTTCCGGCCATCACCATAATTTTGATATATCTGGCATTCCGTGGAATAAGGAAGGATGAGATCCTGATAAAGTCGCTGGACAGACTCCGCTGAGCGATAATTATGAAGAGGATATGATCACCATGTTGTTTGCATCGGTGATCTTTTCACAGTAATGGCATTTTAATCCAACAGGATTCCTGGATACCAGTTCAAATTTGGTCCTGATATCCTCGTTGTTGGTGATGCATACCGGGTTTACACATTTGACAATGCCTTCCACCTTTTCGGGGATTTCCACCAGCCTTTTTTCAACCACTTCATAATCACGGATAATATTCACCTTTGCATCCGGAGCAACCAGGGCAATCCTGTTTAGATCTTCTTCTTTGAAGAATACTTCGCTCAGTTTCATGATGCCCTTTAATCCCAGTTTTTTACTCTCAAGGTTGGTCCCGAAGGTCATCATATTCTCAATATGATCCAGTCCCAGGATAGCGATCACTTTGAACAGGCTCTTTACAGGAATGTGATCAATCACGGTTCCATCCTTAATGGCACTGACAGAGAGTTGTTTGCGGTCTTTCATATGTTGTTCTGTTAATTTAGATCCAGGATAGAAGTTACAATGGCCTGCCTGGTATAGACACCATTCAAGGCCTGCGTAAAATAATATGCTTTCGTATTCTCATCGACATCTTCGGTAATCTCGTTCACCCGGGGAAAGGGGTGAAGCACTTTCAGGCTGTCCTTTGTATTTTCCAGCATGTGGTTTTTAAGAATATACACATTTTTCACCTTCTCATATTCGATGGGATCTGAAAACCTTTCCTTCTGTACCCTGGTCATATACAGGATATCCGCTTCCGAGATAATATCTGTAAAATCCTTGTGTTCATGATATTTCAATCCAAGGTCATTGAGATGTTGCTTGTACTTATCCGGCATTTTTAACTCTTCAGGTGAGATGAAATGGAATGTGGTCTTGAATTGTGACATTGCCATCAGCAGAGAATGTACCGTACGGCCGTATTTCAGATCGCCCACCATGAATATGTTCAATCCGTCCAGGGTCCCCTGGGTTTTTCTTATGGAATACATATCGAGCAGGGTCTGCGTAGGATGCTGATTGGCCCCATCCCCGGCATTGACCACCGGGACAGAAGCTACCTCACTGGCAAAACGGGCACTTCCTTCCAGCGGGTGACGAATTACGATCAAGTCGCTGTAATTACTCACAATTTTAATGGTATCGCGCAGGGTTTCCCCTTTGGTCACACTGGTTGTACCGGTATCTGAAAATCCAATGATCTTCCCCCCCAGCTGGTTAACGGCGCTCTCAAAGCTCAGGCGGGTCCGGGTTGAAGGTTCATAAAACAAGGTAGCAACTACATAGCCCTGAAGTATCGTCTGTTTGGGTTGCTTTTCGTATTTAGCAGCCAGGTCGAGAATTTTCAGGTATTCATCTTTGGTGTAATCATTAATGGATACAAGACTTTTACCTATCATCTACGGGAAGTTTTTAAAATTCAATGAACACTAATAATAATGGGGATTGAAACGGGATGTCAATCAGCATTTAAAATTAACGAAGAATGAATTTCCGGCAAGAATTTGTTAATAAGAAATCAAAACTTTCAATGCAGGCCCTATCCACTGTCCTGAGTGGGTGTTATGGAATTTCCAGGATGGTCAACTTAAAGTTTCCCTGCGCTTGTTTCCTGAAGTGCTGAAAGTTTTTTCAGAACCCTGGCGGTCTGGCTTTTCCTTATTAATGCCCGGGTGTGACAGGTATCGCCAAATTCCTGTCCCGTTATTCTCATGTTTTCCTCCCTTAAGATTTTCATAACCTCATTCATCATCGAATAAGGAAAACGGATGTCGATCAGGTCCTGTTCAGCGGCGGTGATAATATTCGCATCCTGAATGGCACTGGCGGCAGCTGACCGGTAAGCATTTCTCAGTCCCCCAACACCCAGCAAGGTGCCCCCGAAATACCTTACCACTACGATGAGGATATTGCTGAGATCATTGGACTGGATCTGTCCGAGTATGGGTTTCCCTGCAGAACCAGAAGGTTCCCCGTCATCATTGGCCCTGTATATCTCTTTTGCAGCCCCCAGCCGGTAAGCATAACAGTGATGGCGGGCATCGTGGTATTCCTTTTTGACATCATGAAGGATCTTTTTAATCTCTTCGGTAGTCGATACGGAAAATGCAAAAGCCAGGAATTTGCTCCCTTTATCCCTGAAGACCCCTTCGGATCTCTGCTTTATGGTCCGGTATGAATCAGGCTCAGCCATATTTATCCGGCATATGCCAGGAGGATAGTGGCAATGATACAGACGGTGATGCCAGCCACATTTATTCTGGATAATTTTTCCTGGAATATCAACATCCCCAAAATAACGGATAATGCTACAATTCCAATATTATTTATTTCGAAAACCACTGAACTGTCAATCGTACCATGTTGTGGATGCGTGTAATTCAATGTTTTAACAAGGAAATAGATAGAGCCGAAATTAACAGCTCCCAGGAGTGCACCCAATAACAAGGCGCTGGAGGGTGATTATATCTTAAGCTTCTTTTCTATCTCATCAACCTGAATCCGGAAACGCTTGTCTGTTTCGATCAGATTGTTAACGGTTTTACAAGCATGCAGGACAGTTGCATGGTCTTTGCCCCCAATCTGGGATCCGATGGTTGCCAGTGAGGCCTTGGTCAGGCTTTTGGAGAAGAACATAGCTACCTGCCTTGCCTGAACAATCTCACGCTTTCTGGTTTTGGACTGGATATGGTCTAAGGGTATATTAAAATAATTGCAAACCACCTTCTGAATATAATCGATACTGATTTCCCGTTTGGTATTCTTGATCAGTTTGTCGATCATATCCTTGGCAAGAGTAAGGGTGATCTCTTTTTTGTTGAGTGTGGATTGAGCCAGCAGGGAGATCAGGGCTCCTTCCAGTTCCCTGATATTATCCGTGATATGTGTTGCGATGTATTCAATTACATCTTCCGGCAGGACGATACCGTCTTTATATATTTTCTGTTTGAGAATGGCTATCCGTGTCTCGAAATCGGGAATCTGAAGATCGGCTGCCAATCCCCACTTGAATCTTGAAAGGAGGCGCTGTTCAAGGCCCTGCAATTCAACCGGGGGTTTGTCCGAGGTCAGGATCAGCTGTTTGCCACTCTGGTGAAGATGGTTGAAAATATGAAAGAATGCATCCTGGGTTTTTTCCTTGCCGGCAAATTCATGAACATCATCGATGACCAGGACATCTATCATCTGGTAGAAATGGATAAAATCATTTTTATTATTATTCCTGATGGAATCGACGAATTGTGTCTGGAATTTGTTTGCGTTTACATACAACACTGTTTTTTCCTGGAATTCTTCCTTGACCTGGATCCCGATGGCCTGGGCGAGGTGCGTTTTTCCAAGTCCGGATTCTCCATAGATCAACAATGGATTGAAGGCTGTCCCTCCGGGATTGTTAGCAACCGCATAACCTGCTGACCGGGCAAGGCGGTTGCAGTCACCTTCCACGAAATTGGTAAAGGAATTTTCCGGATTCAGCATCGGGTCGATATTCAGCTTCTTTAACCCGGGTATGATAAACGGGTTCTTTATCGTCGTACCTTCTGCATCAATGGGAAGGGAAACGGGTCTGTTCTTTAGTTCTTTCTGGTTCCGGGCAGGCAGCTTTACCGTATAAGGCTTGGAATTGGAATAGCCATTGTTTTCCATGACTACACTATACTCCAGCTTGGCTTCGTATCCCAGTTCTTTCCTCAGTACCTTCCTCAGGATATCAATATACTGTTCTTCAAGGTATTCGTAGAAAAAAGGGCTTGGTACCTGAATGGTGAGAATATTACTTTCAAGCTTTAAAG
This sequence comes from Bacteroidales bacterium, assembly GCA_030638325.1. Lineage (GTDB taxonomy): Bacteria > Bacteroidota > Bacteroidia > Bacteroidales > JAGOPY01 > DAOWEV01. Next base: position 5,078 of record DAOWEV010000104.1, on the reverse strand, counting down.
GAATGATTGGTTCAAACCAGGTCCTATAACTAATCGAGGGAACATTATCTTTAATAATCTTCAGGCATCTGTTCCAAACCTCTTCATGCATTAGCAAAAAAATTTATACGATTCTAAGTAAATTGAGTCCACCCTTTAATCCTTAGCTAAGGTTGTGAAAAAATCATTAAAAAAAAAGTTGAGAGAGCCTTGTTTTTTAATAATAAACCTTATACGGTTTAGTATCAGCTTATTAAAATTCAAAAAAAAAAAAAAAAAATATAAGCTATTGAAATTCAATTATTTAAGACCTTTTATTCTTAATAAATTGTTACTTAATTATTTATAAATTCTTAATTAAAGAGATAGGTTCAATTGAATGTTGGGAATTGAAAAATTCGTCAAAAAAAATCAAAGATTTACGGCTTACAAATTGCCTAAAAGATCAGATTTTTTCTGCTGCGGATCATTTTTCTTTTTTCTTCTTATCTGATTTACTGAAAACAGAAACATTAACATACTTTTTGGGATTCTCCTGCAGGTCTTTTAAAAGGAGATCCAGTTCCAGGGAAAGAGAGGTTATATTCTGATACAGGGAGTCGTTATTAACCAGCATACCCAGCGTACCTTCACCATGGTTTATCTTCTCCATGATCTGATATGTTTCTTCAAGTGTTTTATTGGTATTGGAAATGGTTGACTTAAGCTCGGACCGGGCGATGGAATCAGTGATTGATTCAATATTACTCATGGCAGAAGCCAATTGTTCGTTATGGTTCTTCAGATTGAGTGTGATGGCTTCCAGGTGTCCGATCATACTGGTAAGTTTCCCCTGATCTGAAAGCATGTTCTTAATTCCCTGTGTACTGGATTCAAGGTTCTGAATAGAGGCCTGCAGCATGTCTGAGGTATGCCTGTCGAAAACATAATTCATTGCGGACATTAGGGAATCGATGGTAACGATCAGGCTTTCGGCTTTATCTTTTACGGGTAGAAGTTGGTTCTCGAGCTGGGCTGTTAGTCCCAGTTGTATCCGGCATAAAACCGTATCCCCGGGTTGATAGAACTGGTCTGATTCCGACATTTTAATCCGAATGGCTTTGGTCCCCATGAAATCTGCATCATATAGAACAGCTTCTGAATTCAGGGGGATTTCATGAGCTTTTTCAATTCCCAGCAAAACAATCAGGTTCCTGCTTCCATCCTGATTAAAATAAATATCTCCCACCTGTCCAACCTGGTATCCGCTGATAAAGATCTTATTGTTCTTCTCGAGTCCGCCGACTTCTTCGTAAATAGCATAATAGGTATTAACGCCTTTTAAGATGTTCCTCCCCTTCAGGAAGTTCAGTCCCCATATGGTCACCGCAATTGCAATGGTGATAATGATCCCTATTTTTGCTTCGCTGGAGATTTTCATAGTGCTTAGAAAGTGAATCTTAAAGTTACTATTTATTTTGCTTACGGGCTTCCTCTAAAGGAATAATTTTACCAGCCTGGACGGCAATTATGAAGGCTCCTGGAAAGTCTTCACAAACTTGATTCAGAGATTCGGATATTTGCTTATAGGAGGTTGATTTTCCGACGGCATATTTATATAGATTATTGATCTTGAATTCTGATACATGTCCATAATTGCTGAAAGTCTGGTCATCGAGCGGTCTGGTCAGCGTTGTTGTCAGCACCTGTACCATATAATATACAGAACTGTCACCACTGGCTATTGGTTCGGTTGATCTCTGGAGGATGGCCTTCGGTCTGATCTCCCGGTCGGGGACTTTACGGCTGGACTTATCCACAGTTGCAGGCACATTGTTTGTATAGGTGCTTCTTTCCTCTATATCTTCCTTGTATTCCTTGAAGGCCCTGTATATGGCTGAAGCAATATATTCCTGGCCCTGTTTTGATTTCAGGTATGATTCTTCTTTAGAATTGGATATAAAACCGGTTTCAACCAATACAGATGGCATGGTTGTACGCCAGAGTACAAGGAATCTTTCCTGTTTCACCCCCCGGTCCTTTCTATTGGCCCTATTGCGGAATTGATCCTGAACAAGGCCGGCAAAGTCCACACTCTGCTGCAGGAAAGTTTTTTGCATCAGGTTAAAAATAATGTATGATTCTGCCGAATTGGGGTCGAATCCTTCGTAATTGGTAGTATAATCTTCCTCCAGGGTGATCACAGAATTCTCCTTCATGGCAACCTGCAGGTTTCTGGAATCGTCAGAGGTACCCATGGTATAAGTCTCTGCGCCAATAGAATTGACATTGCTCCACCAGTTGGCATGGATTGAAATAAAGAGGTCGGCATTATTTCTATTGGCAATATTGGCCCGCTCATGAAGCTCGATAAATTCATCTTTATCCCTGGTATAGATGACCCTGACATCCGGGATATTTTCCTCGATGTATTTTCCGACCTTAAGGGTAATTGCCAGTACTATATCTTTTTCCCTCGAATTCTTACCCAGTGCTCCAGGATCCTTTCCCCCATGTCCGGCATCAAGAACCACCACATCCACTTTGTCAACCGGATCATCTGCAGCCAATAGCTGAGGATCATTTAATAAGGTCAGAAGGGATACAAGAAATATCCCTAATAATCGTTTATTCAACAGTGGTTTCACGCTTTTGTTAACCATCAAATCTCGGTTAATTTGATTAGTTTTACCCTTTCTATAATAATAGGACCCGTACAAAAATAGCATATAAAAGTTGTCTGCAAAACTACTCCAGTTTCTTTTCATTAACCTGTTTTTTTGGGCCCCTGGTTTTGTTGCAACCGCTCAGGAACCCGGATTAGCAGCGGAAACTGCTATGCCGGAAGCCGATACCTTACAGGGAGCTCCGGCTTCAGACAGCACTGACCTGTTAATAACCTTTGACTCACCTGAACTTGCACTTGCCTCTGATACACTCCATGATGTGGGTAAAAAGCAGGCCGTGGATGCTCCTGTTAATTACAATGCCAGTGATTCCACTGTATATTCCATCCAGGAGCAAAAAGTATACCTTTATGGAGAGGCCACCATTCAATACAAGGAGATCACCCTTAATGCTGACTACATTGAGTTTAATATGGGGAATGAGGCGGTGTTTGCCCGGGGGACCATAGACAGTATGGGAATTGAAATTGGAAAACCTGAATTTTCTGAAGGTTCGGAAACTTTTCAATGCAAGAAGCTTTCTTATAATTTCCGGACAAAAAAAGGGCTCATTACGGATATTTTCACTGAACAGGAGGGTGGCTACCTTCATAGTGCCATTACCAAGCGGCATCCAAATGGTCATATCCACATGAAAAATGGAAAGTACACCACCTGTGATGCGCCTCATCCACACTTTTACATTGCACTTACCAAGGCGAAATCGATACCGGGTGACAAGATTATAGCCGGACCTGCATATATTGTTCTTGAGGACGTACCCCTTCCTCTTGGCATTCCATTTGGCTTTTTCCCGTCTACCCGTACGAGCCAGTCTGGTTTCCTTCTGCCAACCTATGGTGAAGAAGAAAGGCGCGGATTTTATCTTCGGAACGGTGGATTCTATTTCTCTCTTAATGATTATTTTGACCTGGCCATAACCGGTGATATTTATACCAATGGGACCTGGGGGATCAGGACCAGGAGTAACTACAAGAAGAATTACAAATTCAACGGTAGTTTTGGTGTAAATTATATGGAAAATATTATAGGGGAACCCGGACTGGAGAATTACAGCAAGTCCAGGGATGTTGCCATACGATGGACCCATGGGCAGGATTCCCGGGCAAATCCAAATCAATCATTCAGGGCCAGCGTGGATTTTACTACTTCTTCCTACGACCAGAACCATAGCCACAACATTAATAATGTGCTGCGCAGTACGAAAAGATCCAGTGTCTCTTATTCCAGGATTTTCCCGAACTCACCATTTAACCTGTCTGCGAGTATGAATGCCACACAGAACAGCCAGACCAAGATGATGGATTTGAATCTGCCTTCGGTGAATTTCAATATGAACAGGATCTATCCCCTGAAAAGAAGAAATGCAGTCGGAAGTCCGCGCTGGTATGAAAAATTTCAGGTCTCCTATACGGCCCAGCTTGAAAATAAGCTTAGCACAATCACCGACTCGCTTTTCACAAGCACCCAGCCGGAAGATTTTTACAATGGCTACGCTCACAATATACCAGCCAGCCTGGCCCTGAACTTCCTCAATTATTTTACTCTTTCTCCCAGTGTAAGGTATTCTGGTGTTGTTTTCACCAAATCAATATATCCCCAGTGGATCGAAGACTACCAATATCCTGATGGACGGGTTGTTGATACCCTGATTGTGGATACAGTACCCGAACTCCGGTATGCGCATGCTTTTGTCCCCAGTGTGGGATTAACCTTTACCCCGAGAATTTATGGGATGTACCAGTTCCGTGAGAAGTCCCGCATTGAGGCAATCAGGCATGTAATATCACCCAGCGCAAGCTTCAGTTTCGTCCCGGATATGTCTGATATTGTACCAAACTACTACCAGGAAGTGCAGATTGATTCCACGGGCAGAACCCATACCTTTTCGCAATTTGATGAATCCATCTTTCGTACCCCGGTGCCTTCCGGACGTTCGGGATCCGTTAGCCTCTCTCTAAAGAATAATATTGAAATGAAGCTGAAACCCCGTTCGGATACTGTTGAAGATGTTACCAAGGTCAAGCTTCTGGACAACCTGAATTTTTCTACCAACTATAATATCTTCAAGGATTCCCTGAAATGGTCCACCGTCAGGATGAGCGGAAATACCAGTTTTTTTAAAAGAAAGGTGAGCCTTCGTTTCGGGGGTGTCTTCAATCCCTATGCGTATGTCACTGAGGAAAACGGGCGGAGTCATGATATTGACCAGGCGCTGATCCTTACGGACCAGCGGTTGTTCAGGCTGACCGGCCTGGATTTTTCCATTGGTATGAATTTTAGTTCCAAGCAGGGTTCCGACGACAGCCAGGTGGACCTTGCCAATGATGCAACTGCCAGGATGATCAATCCTACGGGCTACGATGAGATCGATTATGGAGCCTATGTCGATTTCACTATTCCATGGACATTAGGGGTGGATTATAATTTTCG
>DAOWEV010000188.1 GCA_030638325.1 Bacteroidales bacterium | reverse complement strand
TCATCAATGATCACTGCCTGGTTAAATGTCTTAGGATACAATGTTAGCAGCCTTAAATTCGGAGTTAACAGCCTTTCATATGATGCATTGTCAGCCGGTGGATCTCCACACTGGCATGGCCCTTATGACTATGTTGCTGTTACAAATTAATATTTTAATTATACTTCGGGGAGGAGAATAATATTTTCCTCCCCTATCAAAAACCAAATTACCAATGAGAAAAATTTTATTTTTAACCGTAGTATTTATATTCAGTTTTTCCTTTTTTTCAAAAGGGCAGGGCTGTGCTGAACCGGCCAGCGATGGTGTAAACGTATTCGGGTATATCCAGCCTGAATGGAATTACAACTTTTTAAAAGATGCCGACAACAATATTGAAAATACATCCGGTTTTTATATGCGCCGTGCCAGGCTGGGTGTCATGGGTAAAATACCCTATGACTTCAGTTATTATGCCCTGGCTGAATTCAGCCCGTTTTTAAATCAAGCCGGAGAAGGAGGTTTTGCTTACATGCTCGACTTCTTCGTAACCTATGACCGGTTCGGTCCTTATTTCAAGGTATCTTTAGGGCAGTTCAAATCACCTTTCGGGCTTGAACTGACAACTCCCTGCTTTGCCTTGCACACTATTTACCGGTCGACGGTTGTGAGCACCCTGGCACAACCTTTCAGGGATATCGGGCTGATGTTCTCAGGCGGAACCGGTGATGTTCAGATCTTTGGATTGAAAAATCCGGGTCTTATTAAATATACCCTGGCCATTACAAATGGCACCGGACTGAATAAACTGGATAACAACTTAAGTAAAGACATTACCGGCCGACTGGTGCTGGCGCCATGGGAATTCGTGAGTGTCGGGGGAAGCTACCGAACCGGAAAACAGCTTTTTGAAATAGAAGATGATGATGACAAAACTGTTGACCGCGACCGCTGGGGTGTTGACGTTCAATTTGACTTCTTCAACTTCCTGATCCAGGGTGAATACATCCATGGCTATAATGGCGGTTTTGTACCCCAGGGCGGTGGATGCGGTGGTACTGACTGGGTTCCCGGAGATGCAAAAAGCGATGGCTATTGGGCAATGGTCTTGTACAATATCGATGCCTGGAATCTGCAACCTGTCCTTAAATACGAAAGCTATGACCCGGACATGGATAAACCGGATACGGATCCCGATAACTACAGAAGGTCTACCATAACTTTTGGATTGAACTATTTCCCCAACGACTGGACCAGGGTACAGATCAACTACCGCTATAATGTAGAAAGCAGCTCGAGCACCGACATCAGTCTATACAATGAATACCCGAACGATGGGCTCATTATACAGGTTCAAGCCAAAATTGAATAACTTTCAACCAGTTTGTATAGAGATTGTTTACCAACATAAAATTAATTATAAAAGACAACAGAAATGAAAAGATTAACAGGATTCATCCTGGCGTTTTTAATCAGCGCAGGAACATTATTCGCGCAGGCTGATATTATTTCGGCCGCCGATTTTGTAGCTTTAAAAAAAGCCAATAAAACCCTCGTGGTCATTGATGCAAACACAGCCGCCAATTACGCAAAGTCCCATGTCCAGGGAGCAATAAATGTACCACACAAGGAATTGTACCAGGAAACTGAAATTGAAGGCCTCATTAAAATTCCCGCAGAACTGGCGGAATACTTTGGCAATAAAGGTGTTTCCAACACCAGTGAGATCGTGATCTATGACGATGGCTCAAGTAAGTATAACAGCAGGGTTTACTGGGTACTCAAATATTTAGGGGTTGATGATGCCAAACTTCTGCATAAGGATATGGGTGAGTGGAAAAAATCCCGTGTTCCGATCACCAGGGCCAAAACAGTTACAAAAAAAGCAACTTTTACACCTCTTGCAAACGACAATGTCATCGTCGATTTGAACTATGTCAAAGGCCATTTGGGAAAAGCGGATTTTGTGCTTATTGACAGCCGTGATCCGGAAGAATTTGATGGCTCGTCCGATAAGAGTGAAGGCCATATCAAAGGCGCCATTCACATGAACTACAAAGAATGCCTCAACGAAAACGGATCATTCAAGAACAAAGCTGAACTGGAAGCTGTAGCCGGTAAGTATGGCCTGACCAAAGACAAAATACTGGTTTTCTATTGTCAAACAAGTGTCAGGGCAGCCGTTACCTTTGTTGCTTTCGAATCCATCCTGGGTTACCCGAACGTTAAAGTATACGATGGGGCTTACAACGAGTGGGTTGCCAAAGGCCATGATATAGCCCAGTAATAAGATTTCCCCCCTAAGAGAGGCCTCCCTGAGGCTTTTCTTAACTACTGAGAGGCTGGCCGAAAGGCCGGCCTCTTTGCATTAAGGGGAAAAGGTAAAAAGTTTTCATTGCCTTGAGTTTGGAGTGCCTAAAATGCCTAAAGTTTTAGTTTTTTATCAATGGATGCAAAAATTGAAAGCGTGAAGCAATTTAAAATTTAAAATTCAAAATTTAAAATTAATTAACTTTAGGCACTCTTTATTTTAGTTCACTTTAAGTACTGAATAGTTATCACAAACCATATGTCCTATCCCGGAACGCTGGATATTAATGATTACACCTATTCACTGCCACCTGAAAGGATCGCACAGTTTCCATTGGAGCACCGGGATCAGTCAAAGTTGCTGGTATATAAAAATGGACAGATCAGTCACGACCAATTCTTTAATATACCCCAATACCTGCCCGATGAAAGCCTGCTGATCTTCAATGAAACCAAAGTTGTGCAGGCCCGGATTAATTTCCAAAAAGAGACAGGCGCCGGCATTGAAATATTCTGCCTGGAACCGATTCACCCGACCAGGGAGATACAGCAGGCCTTTCATTCCAAAGCATCCTGTACCTGGAAATGCCTGGTCGGCAACTCCAGGAAATGGAAGCATGGGAACTTGCAACTAAGTATTCAGACCGCTGATCAGAAAATAATACTGGAAGTTAGGCGCATTGAGCAGTTCCAGGGGACTTCATCGATCCGGTTCTCCTGGCATCCTGAGGGATTGACTTTTGCAGAAGTCCTGGAAGAAGCCGGGCATATCCCATTGCCTCCGTACATCCACAGAAATCCGGTTGAATCTGATAAAGTGAGATACCAGACTGTTTATGCTAAAAACGATGGCTCCGTGGCAGCACCCACAGCCGGACTTCATTTCACGCAGGATATCATGGAGAAGATCCGGCATAAAAACATTAAGACTGAAAAAGTTACACTTCATATCGGGGCCGCCACTTTTAAACCGGTTACTTCCAAAAGGCTTGATATGCACGTGATGCATACGGAACAAGTGATTATTCCAACATGTACTATACGATCAATCCTGGACTTTTCGGATCAACATATCACCCTTGTCGGCACCACCACGGTCAGAACAATTGAAAGTCTGTACTGGCAGGGTGTGAAATGGATGAAAGATGATCCGGAAAACGGCCACTTAAATATCCGGCAATGGGACCCTTACAAGTTGATGGAAGGTAACAGCATTTCTGTTCAGGAATCTCTCACAAAGGTGTTGGGAGTATTAGATAAATATGAAAAAGATGCTTTATCCGGCACCACTCAATTACTAATCGCACCCGGTTTTAAATATACCATACCGGATGCCATGATAACAAATTTCCACATGCCGCAGAGCACCTTGTTGCTACTGGTTGCTGCATTTATCGGGGATGACTGGCGGAGATCATATCAGTATGCGATGGACAATGAGTTCAGGTTTTTGAGTTATGGCGATAGTTGTCTTTTTTTCAAGAACCCTTAGGCACTCATAAAGGCAAACTTATCATCGCTGAGACGTGAAGGGTGAATGGTGAAACGTGAGTGGTGAGTGGTGAGTGGTGAGGCGTGAGGCGGATAAAATTCAATTTCCGTATAGCGGTTTCAATTCCTAATTCCTAATTCCTAATTCCTAATTGATTTAGGCTCTCAGTACCCTGCTGCCTGGCCGTCTTTACGGGATTCGGAGGCGCCGTAATATACCTTATTTATATTATCCCACATAATTGCCTGATAACCTCCATATCCGCCAACATCCCATTTTACATTATGTCCCATTTTAATCAACTCCCTGACGGTTTCATAATCGAAGCCTGACTCGAGGTTGATCCATCCCCCGTCAATCATGGTTGTTCCGGTTGGTTGCGAGGATCCTTCATGCCTGATCCTCGGGGCATCGCCTGCCACCTGAAGGTTCATGCCAAAATCGACCAGGTTTATGACAATCTGGACATGCCCCTGGGGTTGCATGGCACCTCCCATCAAACCGAAGGAAACCAAAGGCTTGCCATCCTTAGTAATAAACCCGGGGATAATCGTATGAAAAGGCCTTTTATGAGGTTCGTATACATTTGCATGTCCTTTTTCCAGACTGAACAGCTCCCCCCTGTCCTGTAAGATAAAGCCAAGTCCCGGAGGGGTCATGCCGGAACCCATACCCCTGTAATTGCTCTGGATCAACGATACCATGTTTCCATCTTTATCAGCAACAGTCAGGTATATGGTATTTCCCTGCTCCAGCTCGCCGGCAGGATAAGACCTGGCAGCCCTTTCAGGAGAGATCAGTGATCTTCTCTCTGCTGAATATTCTTTGGATAATAATTCCTCCAACGGGATATCGCTGAAATCCGGATCGGTATAATACCTGGCCCGGTCTTCAAAAGCCAGTTTTTTTGCTTCCGTGAAATAATGAATGTAGGCTGCACTTCCGAACCCCATTGATGCAATATCATAGCCTTCAAGAATATTCAGCATCTGCAATACCGCAGTACCCTGGCCGTTGGGGGGCAACTCCCAGATATCATACCCGCGGTAATTAACCGTAACAGGCTCTACCCATTCCGACCGGTGATCTGCCAGATCCTGCATGGAAAGAAACCCGCCCTGCTCCTGAATATAATTCACAATGGTTTGAGCCGTTTCACCCTTATAGAATTCATCACGTCCGGCCATCGCAATTTTTTCATAGGTATTGCCCAGGTATGGGTTTTTAAATATCTCACCTTTTGCCGGGATGTGACCGTCTGGCATATATGTCTCACTGAAACCAGGGTATTTTGAAAGTCTGTTTGAACTAAGTTCCATATAATATGCGATCAGTTCGGTGACCGGAAACCCTTCCCTGGCATATGAGATTGCAGGTGAGAGGAGCTCATTCAGAGGCAGTTTCCCGAACCTGTCATGCATTTCAAACCAGCCATCTACACAGCCGGGAACGCTCACCGGCAAAGGGCCATACGCAGGTATTGAAGTATATTCATTATTGATAAAATATTCCAGCTTCAGATCATAAGGTGATCTTCCGGATGCATTCAGGCCATAGAGTTTTCCTGTTTCAGCATCCCAGATAATGGCAAACAGGTCTCCTCCAATACCGCTGCCGGTCGGCTCCACCAGTCCCAGCATGGCATTTGCAGCAATCGCTGCATCCACCGCATTCCCACCCTGTTTAAGGATATCCAGCGCTACCTGGGTAGCCAGGGGCTGGCTGGTGGCAGCCATCCCATGCGAGGCGATGATTTCAGAACGTGTGGCAAACGTCATACCAGTAACTCTATCCTGGGTGAGTGCCGGAAATGAGTTCGTAAATATTGTAATAATTAAGACTGAAATAAAAATTTTCTGAGCGGATAACATCTTTTGTATTTCTTTCATGATTGCATTTTTTATAAAATTAAGAAGATTTCTCAAACATAGTTAAATTTGTAGCTTCTAATCATGTTAAATATGATGCATTTACCAAACTGGCTAATCCTTGTCGGGACCAACAGAAATGCCGGAAAGACAACGCTTGCCTGCAATATTATCACGGGCTTTTCAAAAGAAATACCGGTTACCGGCATTAAAATATCCCCTCACTTCCATGGGTTGGAAGAGAATGACCGGATCATCAGCCGGGGGGATGAATTTACTATTGTCGAAGAAACCAGGGCACACACAAATAAAGATAGTTCCCGGATGCTTACTGCGGGAGCGGACAGGGTTTTCTATATCCAGGCCTGGGACAATAACCTGGAAAAAGCTGTCAGGGAGCTGCTGGATCATATTGATCCTATATCGCCGGTAATTTGTGAGTCGGGCTGGATCCGGAATTTCAT
>DAOWEV010000244.1 GCA_030638325.1 Bacteroidales bacterium | reverse complement strand
ATGTACTGGGTGTGGATAGCGCCACAACAGAGATGGCCCTGCGCAAAACCATATGGGAAAAGCTGGCATCTGACTGGTATCTCAATAAATTAAATGATATTGCTCATTTTGTCAGGCTTGACGATATTGATCCTTATATCAATAAGATCTTACGCGGAGAGATCATGGGCAGGGTTGTTATTGAATGCTGAATGAGGATTATGAGATCATACGGTTTGATCGGGTATCCGCTTGGGCATTCTTTTTCAAAAAAGTATTTTGAAGAGAAATTCCGGCTGGATGGTATCACAGATGCTGTGTATGAACTGTTTCCACTGAAAACTGTTGAAAAACTGCCGGCATTGATCAGGGAAAATCCAGGGCTGTGCGGCCTGAACGTTACCATTCCATATAAAAAAGAGGTTATCTCATACCTGGATGACATGGACCCGGTTGCGGAACAGCTTGGAGCCGTGAACTGTATAAAAATAAAGGAAGAAGCGGGCCATAAGAGATTAACCGGATATAATACAGATATTTATGGCTTCACCCAATCACTGCAATCACTTTTAGATGATCAAAAAAGAAGTGCACTGATCTTTGGAAGCGGGGGCGCGGCAAAAGCCATTAGCTATGCCCTGGATAACTTGCAAATTAACCATCGAATCGTTTCCAGAAGTCCTGACAGGGGAAATTTAACTTATCAGGACCTCACTTTTGAAATGATCCGCCACACTCTTTTATTGATCAACGCCACATCCCTGGGAATGTTTCCGGAGGTATCTTCCTGTCCGGAAATACCGTATGAAGCTATCACATCACAGCATATCCTTTTCGACCTGGTCTACAATCCTGAAATAACTGTTTTTCTTAAAAATGGAGCCTCCAGGGGAGCTGTCGTAAAGAACGGAATGGAAATGCTGGCCTTCCAGGCAGAACAGAGTTGGGAAATCTGGAATAACCCTGAATTCTAACCCCCTACCATTTCCAACTTCCGACTTCTGACTTCCGACTTCTGACTTCCGACTTCCGACTTCGGACTTCCGACTTCCGTCTCTCATCTCTCAAATCTCAACTCTCATCTCTCATCTCTCACACACCTGAACCCAACAGTAGCGTTTCTGTCAAAGCCAGGGGCAATGAGCAGTTGCATTTGTTGATGATCAACCTGTTGTGGCCCTCCCTGTACGTACCACCAACTTGAAAGAGGCTTGTAAAAGCTGCCTCCTTTAAGGATGACATAATAGTAACTGCCATTATCATAGACATCACCGGTCATCTGCCAGACATTGCCCACCATATCCTGTATCCCGAAAGGGCTTTTCCCATTTGGGAAGGCATTCACAGGCGTGGTGAAGCCCGTGGCATGATTGCATTTTTCAGGGTCGTATTCGGAGCCCCATGGCCAGGCCCTCCCATCGGTGCCCCGGGCAGCATATTGCCATTCAATTTCTGTAGGTAACCTTTTTCCAGCCCATTCTGCATAGGCTTTAGCATCTTCTAAGCAAACATAAACCACCGGATGATCTGCCAGTTCTTCAGGATATTTTCCATGTGTCCAGTGTTTCAGGAAATTGCTTGTGTCTTCCGGCAGGTAATCACTTTCCTGAAGAAAATGATAGAATTGTTCATTGGTAACCGGGTACTCATCCATAAAAAACTTTTCTATTAGGATCTCTTTTTCATTGTTTGCAACAGGGTAGGGGATGAACCGGTCAGCATTGCCGCCGGAGAATTCAAATATGCCTGCAGGAATGGTTTTCATTCCGGCGGGAGCCTTCCGGACGGGTGTAGTCTTTGTCTTTTTACTGATGCGTACCGGAGTCGCTATTGTATGATCAACGATGCGTTCATCTGAGAGTTCATCATGCTCAAATAATTGCACAACATATTTCCCCTCATGGTTCCCGAAATGATCCGGAAGCCAGATACTGGTATCGGCTGATAAGAACTCAATATGATCTTTGTTTTGATATGAGGGATTGCCTGCCCAGATATGTATAACCCCTGTTATTGACGACTTGATCTCGAGCATGCCTGCATCCAGGATAACATTCATCAATATGGGTAGCCTGACTATGCAGTCAAGGCTTCCCTCCGAACGGGTATTTAAGTCATAGCTGTTAAAAGAGGCTGTTTTTACAGCTATCATTGATTCTTCACCTGTTTCAACCGGCTCTCTTTCTTCATGATGCCAGAGGCTCACAAAATGAAAATTACTATCCTTATTTGCCTCAATAAGAGGCCCGTAGAATCCTTGTGGTATCAGGCTGTAGATGGTGTAAACTGTTTTTTCTTCCGCGGGCCATTCATTTACCCAGATACTGTCGTGTTTCACCGGGATTAGCGGTATCCAGTCATCCGACAGGAAATTGAATGTATTTTCCCTGAAGATCATGGCCGCTTTGCCAAGGTATTTCATATCTTCCTTTAGTGTTACCGGTCTTCCGGGTGCAAAAGCGTTAATTTCCACACCATAGCCATTGAAAAAGGAGAGGGCGATCTCCCTGTGCATACGCTCATCATTGGCCTGGCAGACCCGGAAAATGGCAAAATCCGGTTTTATCAGCTTATTCAGGTTCAGCAAAGGCGCCATCCGGATGGCATTGTGAAGTCTGCCCGATACTATGCCCGGCATATCTTTCACGATGGCCATGCCTTCGCTGTACATCACAATTCCGGGTTTCACTTCATCTGCAGCCTGTTGTAGCTCCCGGCTGGATGCTCCGCGAGTGTCCAGCACCACACCGTCGGCACTAGTTGCTTTAATGAGCCTTGCCATACCTTTCAGAGGATCTTCCTCACGGGTGCTTTGATCCCATGGGTTGAAGCAGATAAAAAAACGCGTGCCTCGCTGCCTGGCCTCATGTGTGAAAGCTTCAAGCTGTTCAGTGCCGCCCGGCAGGTCCGCAAACAGGTCCCACTGATTTCGCTGGTCCAGCCCCAGCCTTGGCCAGGTTGGCCACAGTCCGTATACGTCGTAGCCGCCCAGCAGCCGCTCTCCTTCCTGCAGGAATTCTGTAAAATGATATTCCTTTTGCTGCCAGTCATAAAATTCCTTATCCCAGGCAAACTGCAGGGCGATCACATAATCATTCCGGATCCATTTCAGGTCCTCTCTTTCGAATAGTGTGTTATCAAAGCTTTCCAGGTCATACAGATAGCGGTCATGGAACATTTTCCGCAGGCCATTTTGCCAGGGGCCATGATATTCATCAGCATAAAACTCGTATTTGACGCTGCCTTTCGGGTAAAGAAATGTCTTGTAGCGGTGCTTCTTTCCTTTTTCAACCCCTTTTCGCCTGACAATTGCACAGATTGATAAATCTTCACGGACAGGAATGGAGCCGTATCCCATCTCCCAAGCATTATCCGGCAAAACGACCCTGACAGGGCTCTTCCCTGGCCTGAAAAGCCTGGCCCTGGCCAGCGCCCACGGACCCGTTCCCGTTATGTAGATATGATCATCTTGCTTTTCTCCAAAAGGTACTATATTCTCAAGCACCACAGTATCATTGGAATTATTATAAAATTCGATGCTGCTGATCCATCCCTGGCGGGAATCTTGTGTTTCAGCTATTTTACAATACACATCATTGTCAAAAAACAAAAAAATGGTATCTTCTATCCGGTTGATACCGCCCCCGGATGTGAAATACAGCATATCATCCATCTTAACGGATAAAAGATCTGCCGGTTCAGTAAGCTGGATAAACTGTTGATCTCTGGTTAGGTAATGAGTTAGTTGAAGTCCTTCGGTCGAAGTGAATTTCAAGGATTGAGCTATGGTACAGACCGGAATGAGAAGAAGAATAAAGTATGTAATGGGTTTTGTAAGATTTTTCATTGCTGCCACGGATATTGGTGATGATCAAAGATAAGAAAATCCACAGAATTTCTTATAAAACATTTATTTATTTAGCTATAATTTTGTTTGTTAAGTATCTGATAAAGCACTAAATCCGAATTCCTAAATCCTAAACAAATTTAAATGTCAGAAATACAAAACTCAAAACAGTGTGACTTTGAGGAAAGAACTTTGTTGATTATTTGCTTACTGGCGCATGGGTCAATAATAGTGAAACCTGAAAAGATGAATACCACAACACGGTTTTAAACATTTGAGAATTTGAATTTTGTGATTGTTTAGGATTTAGAAATTAGAGCTTAGAGTTTAATATGAAGATAAACATTCGTATAATTGATAACACCTAAATAGATACTAAAACATTTAAAATTCCGGCTTGTCCGGATTAGTCTTTTATCTTTTTACTTTTGTCTTTTATCTTCACTTTTTCACTCAAACGAAAGATGGATTTTAATCTCGACAAGCTGGATTATGAGAAACTGCTGGAGCCGCTGGAAGCGCTCAGAAGTTGCTCCATCTGTCCGCGTAACTGCAATGCAGACCGTTTTTCCGGAAAACCCGGGTATTGCAATGCAGGCGCTTCTTTCAGTATCTCATCCATCTGCATACACAGGGGGGAGGAACCTGCCATCAGCGGCAGTAAGGGGATATGCAATATCTTTTTTACCAACTGTAACCTGCAATGTGTTTACTGCCAGAACTATCAGATCAGCTGTAATAAGTTGGATTACAGCGATTGCAGAATGGAGCTGAAAAACGTGCTGAAGTCCGTTCTCTATATCCTGAATACCGGTATAAATATCGTAGGCTTTGTATCTCCCTCGCATTTTATTCCTCAGGTTAAAGTGATTATCGATGCCCTCAGGGCACTGGGATTTAATCCGGACTTCGTTTTCAATACCAACGCTTATGATAGGGTTGAGGTCATACATGACCTGCAGCCTTACTTTAATGTTTATTTGCCTGATTATAAATATACTGACCCTGTAATATCAAAAGCTTACTCAGATATTGCGGACTATCCGGAAATAGCCCTTCAGTCATTAAAAGAGATGTTTCGTCAGACAGGCCCCAAATTGTATATGAACAGTGAAGGATATGCAACAAATGGGATGATCATCCGGCACCTGGTCCTGCCGGGACATGCAGATAACAGCATACAGGTGCTCCGGAATATTGCGGAACATCTCTCCCCGGAAATCCATATTTCGCTGATGTCACAGTATTACCCTACTGCACAGGTCAGGGGACATGAAACCCTTGGACATACCCTGAAGGCCGAAGAATACTTTAAAGTGGTAAATGAGATGGAAAGGCTGGGATTTTCAAACGGTTGGGTACAGGATATTGTCAGCAACGTGAATTACCGGCCGGATTTTATGAATGAGCATCCTTTTCAAAAGTAAAAATCCACAGGACGGTAAGACGGTAGGACTGAATAACAAAAAAGAACATAACCACCATCAAAGAAAGTGGATTTCTTATTCAAATTAAAGCCACAGATCCCTAACCTGCAACCTGTAACCTGTAACCTGCAACCTGTAACCTGTAACCTGTAACCTGTAACCTGTAACCTGCAACCTGTAACCTGCAACCTGTAACCTGTAACCTGTAACTATTCAACTATCTCTATCAGCTCAATTTCAAATACCAGAGTTGCGTTAGGCCCGATCACCTCTCCGGCTCCTTTTTCACGGTATGCAAGATCCGGAGGTATGAAGAGTTTCCATTTGGAACCGGTACGCATAAGCACCAGGGCCTCCTGCCAGCCTTTGATAAGATTTCCAACCACGAATGTTGCCGGCTCTCCTTTTTTATCCGTTTCATCGAATACCGTTCCGTCAAGGAGGGTCCCTTTGTAATGAACTTTGACCGTGCTATTGATTCTGGGAGCTTTGCCATTGCCGGATTCCAGGACTTTGTATTGAAGTCCGCTGGGCATAACGACCACGCCTTTCTTTTCCTTGTTCTTTGCAAGGAAAGCCTGCCCTTCCTTTAAGTTATTTTCAGCTTCCATATCTTGTTTATGCTGCATATAATCCTGAAGAATGATATTTGCCTCTTCCAGGGGAATTTTGAATTTATTACCTGCCAGTCCTTCTTTCATACCATTCATGCAGGCATCCAGGTTGATTTTATCAATTCCCTGGACTTTCAGGTTGGAGGCATACAATAAGCCCAGGCAGTAGCTGATCGAGTCGTACTTGTTCTCAAGTTTGATCTTGTTAAATTCGCCTTGTGATATTGCCATAAGCGGGATGATCACCGCCAATAAAATAATAATTTTCTTCATGCTGATAAATTTTAGCGGCCAAAGGTAAATGAATTTCAGAACTTAGAGATATTCATCAATCTATCGTGAACCGCGAAGCGGTTTTACAAAAATAGCCACTGGTGAAACCTGTGGTAAAAAACATAAATGTGCCCTCAACTCTGAAGGAGTTGAACTATAATTGAAATATTGGTGTTGTTTGTTGAACCCCATTCGGGGTTCTGATTATTATGTCGTTTGTTTCCGTAAGCTTCGCATACGGTTATTATTGTTCAATCCCTTCGGGATTTTTGGCTAAGTTTATATTTATCCCCAGCGCATCAAAATAATATTTAGCCATTATTATCAGTTAGAGCTTGTCTGTAAAATCGAAAATATCGTTTTATTTGAATATCGATTAACGATTAGCGATTTGAGATTTATTTTCAAACCTAAAAGTAAAATTACTTTGGACTTCTGACTTCGGTCTTCCGTCTTCGGTCTTCGGACTTCGGTCTTCCGACTTCCGACTTCCGACTTGCCTTTAGAACTTTAGGAATTAATAAGACTAATAATGTATCCCCAGGTCTAAATTGTTCCAGTGGTCAAAGATATCTTTAGCTTCATCGTGCAGCAGTTGCTCTGTCGGGATCTTGCGGTCTTTCATATCGAGAGCTATCTCAGTGTAAATAAACTCATCGTCAAAACCGGCTTCAGCCGCATCTTTTCGGGTGGCTGCAAAATAGACCTTTTTTGGCCTGGCCCAGTAAATAGCTCCCATGCACATAGGGCAGGGCTCGCAACTTGAGTAGATCTCACAGTCGTCGAGCTGGTAATTATTCAGTTTTTTACAGGCATTTCGGATGGCCACTATCTCTGCATGAGCCGTCGGGTCGTTCAGTTCAAGCACGCTGTTGACACCTGTGGCAATGATCTTTCCGTCTTTTACCACCACAGCTCCGAAAGGCCCTCCGTTCATCTTGTTGGAATTCATACGGGCCAACTGAAGGGCTTTCATCATGAACTTCTTTTTCTTATTTTCCATGCTGCAAATTTAACTTTTTTTCCATTTACCATAAATGCCCGGTTCATGAACGGCTTTTTCGATGATATTCAGAAAGTCTTTTCTCGGTATGGCCTGGGCACCAAAGCTTTGTAGATGCCTGGTTTCCTGTTGGGCGTCGATGATATGAAAGAGCCATCCGGTGAGTCTTTTTATGAGATAAACAAAGGCCACCTTGGAGGCATTGCTTTTGAGATGGAACATGGACTCCCCGAAAAAGGCCTTACCTATAGAAACACCGTAAAGGCCGCCTACAAGCTCTCCTTCAAAATAAGTTTCCACAGAATGAGCGAAGCCTTTTTCATGCAATTTGATATATGCTTCCTTCATCCCGGTAGTGATCCAGGTACCTTCCTGTGCCTGCCTCGGAACTCTGGAACAATGCTCTATGACCTCCTCGAAGGCCGTGTCAAAGCTCACCTGGAAAGTTTCCCTCCGGATGAGCTGCTTTAAGCTGTCAGAAACCTTGAATTTATCAGGGAACAACACCATTCTCGGGTCGGGCGACCACCACATGATGGGATTGTCTTCATTGTACCAGGGAAATATGCCATGGCTGTATGCCAGCAGAAGACGCTCAACCGACAGGTCGCTGCCGATGGCGAGCAAGCCGTCATCACTTGCAAGCCCGGGATCGGGAAATGAGAGGCTGTCGTCTAATAAATATACCGGCATTGGTATCGGATTGTGAATTATTCTCCTGGGATACTTTGTGATTTCCCTAAAGAAGTCACAAAGTTACTTAAAGTAATTCTTTCGTATTAAACATCGCTATTTGTAACATGGGACAAAAAAAGGACTTCAATGACTGAAACCCTTTTTTGGTTATGCTTTTCCCTGATTTTAAAGTATTTTAATCTGTCTTGTGAGTTTTT
>DAOWEV010000017.1 GCA_030638325.1 Bacteroidales bacterium | reverse complement strand
GTGAGCATCCGGAAATACACAAAACCACTTTCCACCCATCCAATCCCATCCGGTAAACCAGCGAAATATGTAGTGGAGACCAATGCGGGGTTTGCGGATAAGTACGGCATCAGGGAAGGCGATCGGATCAGCTTTTTGCAGTGAACAGTGAACAGGATACAGGATACAGAATGCGGAGTTTAAAACAATTAAGAGAGTTGAGAGTTGTGAGAGTTGAGATACTGATAACCGCCTACTGTCAACCGCCAACCGTCAACCGCCAACCGTCAACTGTCAACCGCCAACTGTCAACCATCAACCGTCAACCGTCAACTGTCAACCGTCAACTGTCAACCGCCAACCGTCAACCGCCAACCGTCAACCGTCAACTGTCTTCCGTCTTCCGTCTTCGGACTCCGGTCTTCAATCAATCATCTTTGTCATGCAACTTCTCAAGCTTTTCCATGCCTTCCAAACCCATTGTTTTAGACAGTTTAGAAACAGTATTGATATCAATATCGCCTGTAATGCTGATAAATCCGGCTTCCCCATCCTCATTTATAATCAGCAGCAATTCTGATATCCGGTCTCCTTTTTTCGTGATCAGGAACCTGACCTCTTCATCCTTTTCCTTTACCACCATCAGTTCGGAAAATCCTTCCAGATCAAACTTATCCATTTCCTTCTTGAACTCTTCTAATTCAGCTCTGTTCCCATCTTCCACATCATACATAAGGATCCGGATGTAATTTAACTGGCTCATCATATCTTTCACTTCCTGCATTTCTTCATCATTTTCAGTATCAATATCTGAAAACAGTCCGAAGAGCTCCTGTGAGATATGGATCGTAGTAAACCCATCCTGTCCGTTGTACTTTTCAAACAATTTTTCTGTCGGGCTTTTTTGTGCCATGCCGAACTGCACCACACCAATCATTAACAATGCTAAGATTAACTTTTTCATGATCATACTTTTTAATTAGACATAAATTTATTTTTAATTATTATAGGTGTTATTTATTATACGAATGCTTATGTTTATTTTCATATTAAACTCTAAGTTCTAATTTCTAAATCCTAAACAATCACAAAATCCAAATTTTCAAATGTTTAAAACTGTGTTGTGGTATTCATTTTTTTAGACTTCACTATTATTGACCCAGGCACCAGTAAGCAGATCATCAACAAAGTTCTTTCCTTACAATCACACTGTTTTGAGTTTTGTATTTCTGACATTTAAGTTTGTTTAGGTCCGCCCCAGGCGGATCGGATTTAGTGCTTTATCAGATACATAACAAACAAATTATAGCTAAATAAATACCTTTCAGCTTTTAACTCTGTATGAATAATGTATGTTACATCAATACGTTTCACCAAAGATTTCTTCTATTTTATTATATTTATTTATTTTGGATGCTTCCTGAAGGCCCTCATCAAATCTGGAAAGTGGTTTTATATCTTTCATTCCTTCATCAAATTTTGCAATCTGTGACAATGGTTCTGTGCCTTTAGCATATTTACCGGACACAAAAAGCACAATCTTCCTGGCTTCCTGGTATGCGATCGCAGGGTCGGAATAAGTATCCATTATTTTATCAGAATAGACGCTCAATTTCATAAAGACCGCTATTAGGATCAGGATGCTGGCGGCAGCTCCTGCTATCCAGAGGACTTTACTTCGTTTTCCCGAAGGGAAGATAAGGATCCGGTCTTTATCAATCCGTTCAAGTACTTTTTCATCAAACTCCACATCCTGCATTTCTATTTGTTGTTGAGCCTGATAATAACGGAACTGCGGAGCAATACTCTTAAGGTGCTCCGGTACATCTTCTCCGGAGAAGAAATCCATGAGTGTCTCTTCTTCGGATAGGGAAGTCTCCCCATTGAAATACTTCTCAAGTGATTTTTCAATTTCCCGAATATTCATAATGCTGTATTTTTATGAGTTCATCCCGTACTTTTCTTCTGGCCCGTGAAAGGCTCACCCTGATTGCATTCATTTCCATATTTAAAACCCCGGCAATCTCTTCAAAGTCCATTCCTTCAATATCCCTGAGATGGATGATCATCCGTTGCTGCTCAGGCAGTGCAGCAATCAGTCTGTGTACATGCTGCATGGTGTCTGTCATTTCAGTTGTTGTATAAGGCGTCTCTTCCGTTGCATCATCATGTGATCCCTGAATGATCACCCGGTTCTTTTTAGCTTTTAATTTGTCAAGACAGAGATTTTTAGTGATCACCATGGCGAAAGCTTCAAGGCTTCGGTATTCTTTGATCTTTTCCTTGTCAGACCATAACTTAATGAACACATCCTGAACGACATCTTCCGATTCCTCAATCTTTCCCATAAACCTTCTTGCAAAACGAAAAAGCTTATTCTTCAAAGGCAACACTTCTATTTTAAACTCTTCGGATGTCATTCTATAGTTATGACGATGTAACAATCTATTTATTACAGGGAAAATGCAAAAAAAATGGTTCATCACAAAAATGCGTACTTTTCCCCCCATTTATTTACCTTAGAAGACACAATAGGTCATAATAAAACATAAGATTGCATCCTCCTTTTTATTTCAATCTCATCCCCTAACCCCTTCTTTTCAAAACACCTCAACCCCTAACCCCTTCTCCTCCAGGAGAAGGGGGATGGGGGTGGGGATAGGGGGAGGGTTTGACGCTTAAGAATAGGGATTGTTTTGTACAAATCTGAGATAATTGTTTGTTTAACTTCATCTATAGAATTAATAACCTGGTCATTTGTAAACCTGATTACCCGGATTCCATATCTTTCTAATTCAGCAGTACGATTTTCATCATGTTCTTTATGTTGTTCCGGCAGATGAACACCTCCATCAACCTCAATGACAAGACGTTGTTCATGACAATAGAAATCAGCAATATAAAAATGCAAAGGGTGTTGTCTTCGGAATTTTAGCCCAAGTAACTTTCTATTCTTCAACTCATTCCATAGTATTTTCTCAGGTTTTGTGAGGTTCTCTCTTAAATTCCTTGCAGTATTGAAAGTATCTTCATCCGCCCCCAAGTGCAACAAGTGATCAAATGTTTTACCGAGAAAAGCCATAATTAAATGTCTTGTGAAATTGTTTACGATTAGCGGGATACCCCTTCTCCTGGAGGAGAAGGGGCCAGGGGATGAGGTGTATTACAACCTGCTTAAAAACTTAATTAACAAATAAAAGTACGCATTTCTGTGAAGAACCAAAACTAAAAACTTATCCTGCCTCAATGCCTATTTCCCATCATCCAGTTTCTTCTTAAAATAATCGTAGATCTCGAACTGGGCACGGTGTTTTTTTCCGGAGGTATTCTCTTTGTACTGGTTCAGCTTGTCAGGTTCTAACAGTCTTGCCTTGGTATCGTCCTGAAGTTGAATTTGAACGATGTCCCACAGCTCTTTCCGGATATCTTTATCAAAAATGGGACATACCACCTCAACACGATGATCGAAGTTACGCTGCATCCAATCGGCGGAGGAAGTATAATAAAGGTTATCGCCCCCGTTACAGAAGATATATACCCTGGAATGCTCCAGGAATTTATCTACGATGCTGATCGCATTAATATTCTCACTAAGGCCTATCACTCCTGGTTTGATGACGCAAATGCCTCTTGCGATAAGGTCTATTTTCACCCCGGCACTGCTGGCCTGATAAAGTTTCCGGGCGATCTTCTTATCCACCAGGCTATTCAACTTGATAATGGCCCAGGCTTCCTTGCCCTCTCGGGCATTTTCAATTTCTTTATCGAGTCTTTCCATAAAGAAATCACGAATGGCAAAAGGAGCCACTATCAAGGTATTGAAAGTGGGAAAGATGAATTTGGATTCCATCAGATCAAAGAGGTTATAAACATCCTGGCAAATGTCGGGATTGGCCGTAAACAGGCTGTCATCAGCATATACACGAGCTGTAGATTCATTGAAGTTGCCGGTACTGATATTGGCAAAGAATTGATTGGCACCGTTTTCCCTTCTGCGTATCAGAATAAGCTTAGAGTGCACCTTATAACCGGGAATGGTCTGGATGATCTTGACTCCTTCTTCCTGCAGGCGCTGTGTCCAGTAGATATTGGCCTCTTCATCAAACCTGGCCTGGATCTCCATAAAAACAGTAACGTATTTGCCATTCCGGGCTGCGTTGATGAGGGAATTCATCGCGGCAGAATGCCTGGCCGCCCTGTAGAAAGTCATTTTGATGGACCTTACATGAGGGTCGATGGAGGCTTCTCTCAGAAAATCTATGAGATGCTGAAATGACTGGTACGGGTAATGCAGCATAATATCTTTTTGCATCAACACATCAAAGATCCTGGTTGTCCCGGTCAGCTCCTTATGCGGAAGCGGCATTGCAGGTGGGTACCTGAGTTCCTTGCTGCCTATCTTAGGAAAATCCATAAAATCCTTGAAGTTATGGTACCTCCCACCACCTCTCAGCTTATCGAATTTTGTGATCCCCAGTTTTTTTGTGATCCTCTTTAAAAACCGGTCTGGTATAGCTGCATCATAAACAAATCTTACCGGCTCACCACGTTGTCTCATTTTGATGCTTTCCCGTAACTTTTGAAGGAAGCTTTTGGAAACATCATTATCAATATCAATCTCTGAATCCCGTGTAAATTTTATGGTATAGGCATTGAAAATATCAAATCCGAAAACCGCAAAAATATCTTTCAGGCAATGCCGGACGACATCATCGAGGTACATATAATATTGTTTCTTACCCTCGGATGGCAGTACAATGACCCTCCCAACTATTTCAGATGGGATCCTTATCAGGGCAAAATCCTCAGCCTCAGGATCTGTCGAATTAGTGAGGTGGATGGCCAGGAAAATAGAAGCATCCCGCATGGAATCAAGGCTCTCAATATTATCAAACATCAACGGAAAAAGATTAGGCCTGATCTTCTCGCTGAAAAAATTATAAACGAAAAAGCCTTGCTTTTTGGTGAGCTGCTTCTCATTGACAAGAATTATATCGTTTTTATTCAGCTCCCTGACAATGTCCTGGTATGCTTTGGTAAATTTCTTCTCCTGTTCACCCACGATCTCATGGATCTGATCCAGCACCTCGCTGCTTTTAATACTCTTCTCTGATTCCTTATCAAGTTTAACGATCCTGTTCAATGTAGCCACGCGCACCCGGAAAAACTCATCCCGGTTATTGGAATAAATACCGAGGAACTTAACTCTCTCGATCAAGGGTGTGGATTCGTCTATTGCTTCCTGTAGCACCCTTTCATTAAAATGCAACCAACTGATCTCGCGGTTGATCAATAAAGGCTCTTTATCTTTCAATAGACTCATGTTCGTGTTATGCTTGCTAATTAGTGTCTGTCCATAAAGTCAGTGTTTGGTTCAGAATGTTCGAGTTCGAGGCTTGCGAAGCCTTTAAAATCAGGAGTTTACTTTTGTAAATGACTGGGTTTAAAGGCAAGCGTAACGAAGAAATCGGACATTATGGACAAACACTAATTAATGTAACAATTATTAGTAACTATTTAGGTGTTAAGTATCATACGATGTCCTCTTTTAATAAATCCTAAGCTCCAAATCCTAATCCCGATAGGTATCGGGAAAACAAATTCAAAACTCAAATAACCAAAGTTCAAAACAAAGGATTTTCAACAGAGCATACGGTTTTGAATTTTGTGTTTTTGTCATTTGGTATTGTTTAGGATTTAGATATTCTATTTTAGTGCTTTCCAAGAAACTTAACACACAAAATTACAGCTAAATAATTACAATTATTATACGTTGATGACCCGGAATTCTGTCGACTTTGGAACCCCTTTAAAATCCTCGATATATTTTTCTGAGATCATTTCAAAAACGTGTTTTCCCTGATCATCCGGATATTGTGAGACATCATGTTTTACTTTCTGATAGAATTTTTCACTCATCACAATGCGGTTTTCCACTGTTTTTGACATCAGCCTGGCCGTAAGGTCAATATCCCTGCCATAATAATCATGGGCATCCTGAAAAAAAGAGATGTTATAAACGTCCGTACAATAGTGTATTCCTACTTTGCATTTTAAAAAGTCATCATCGCCGGGGAAATTTTTAATATTATCGAGAGTGGCATACAGTTCCAGTAAAATACTGAAATAATCCTTATAGACAGACTTCTTCCCCAGCTCTTCATCCGGAATATAAAGCATGATCTCATCCCCGATCCCTTTTACAACATTATCAGGAAAATCATTCAGAAAAGAAATAAAGTTGAAAGTATTATTCAATTTCCGTCCCCAATCAACCACTTCTGTTTTGTATTTGATATTGGTTGAGTTTATGAGGTCGATAAAAAAGCAAACCCCGGGACATTTAGGCAATTCCTTTAACCGCCCGATCATCTCAGGTGAATTCGGATCTTTATAATGTAAATAATGTGTCATAGGAAAAGCTGTTTGCAGGATCGTGGAATGAACTTCGTCATTTCAATTCTTTAAGTGCTTCCTGTTTTGTATCAAAGATCCTGAATATACTTTTAAAATTCGATATCTTGAAAATTTCATCGACCATCTCCTGAAGGCAACACAGGTATAATTTCCCGTCAAATGAGTTGTATTTCTTGAGATAGATAAGAAAGATCCTCAATCCTGAGCTACTGATATAATCCAGGTTTTTACAATTGATAAGTGTATTTTTCACGCCGGCGGTAACCAATTCCTGCATTTTATTCTCCAAAACAACATAATTGGCTGAATCCAATCGACCGTTCAGCTCAAGTATTCTTACATCTCCGTCTGTTATTTCATTGATTTCCATATTTTCTCAAATTATTGATCCGAATTATTCAAATCAGTATCAAATTTAATAAAAATTTCGGACTCTATGATCTAAACCGATTAAATGGTTAAATATTATTTTGATGTGCTGGGTAAAAAATGTGGTTTTGCTATAATCCTGAAAGGATTCAAGGTATAAGCACAGGGCGAAGTGTAACGTAGCCCTGAGCTATTACATTACGGGGCGTTGCCCCTTGGGAAGAAAGCCAGCACATCAAAATAATATTTTGCCGATTAAATCAGGGATAGTCCAGGTTAAAGTAGCTTAGCTAAATAACAGAAAAAAAGCTTATTGAAGCTTCCTGGGAAAAATCAGGAACTTTGTTTCTCTTTCAGCCATCATGATGTTTTCCCACTTGTCAGTATTAAAATCAATGCTTACTATACCTGAAGTAGGCAGCCAGTCGATTTTAGTGGTCAGAAAATGATTTGCGAAATTGGTGAACATTGGGTTATGTCCCACCAGCATCACTGAATTGATCTCATCGGGAAGACTGTAAAGCTGATCCAGCAACACATTGGTATTGGCATGATATACGCTATTCACCACTTTGATTTGATCTTCCGGATAATTTAAAAACCCGGCCAGGATGCGGGCTGTTTCATAGGCTCTTACCGCAGGACTGGAAATGATATGGTCAATCCGGATCTTTTTGTCCCTTAAAAAGGCACCCGTCTTTCTTGTTCTTTTAATGCCTTTCCGTAGCAATGGCCTTTCTTCATCTGACAGTTCCGGGTATTCCCAGGATGATTTGGCATGTCTTGCTATATGCAGTGTTTTCATTGGGCGAACAAGGGGTAGGGTTCCATCAGCTGATTCACCTGTTTCCGCACGGCTTCAATAACGTTTTCATCTTCAATATTATTGATCACCTCGTCGATGAGTTCCACGATCACCGGCATGTGTTCTTCCTTGAGTCCCCTCGTAGTAATAGCCGGTGTTCCGACCCTCAATCCGGAGGCCTGGAATGGGGAGCGGCTGTCGAAGGGAACCATGTTCTTGTTCACTGTGATATCGGCTTTTACCAAAGTGTTTTCCACCAGTCTTCCTGTGAGATCCGGGAATTTGGGCCGCAGGTCTATCAGCATCAAGTGGTTGTCTGTACCACCTGAGATCACATGGTAACCTAAGTCGACAAATGCTTTTGCCATCACTGCTGCATTTTTCTTGACCTGGAGCATATACTCAAAATATTCATCTGTGAGGGCTTCCCCAAAAGCGACTGCCTTGGATGCGATCACATGCTCCAGCGGGCCTCCCTGCACACCCGGAAATACAGCAGAATTGATAACCATTGACATCATTTTAACAGCTCCTTTGAGGGTTGTAAGCCCCCAGGGGTTCTCAAAATCCTGACCCATCAGGATCAAACCACCGCGGGGCCCCCTGAGGGTTTTATGTGTAGTTGTAGTGACGACGTGACAATGTTCAATTGGATCATTCAAGAGACCTTTGGCGATCAATCCGGCAGGATGGGCGATGTCAGCCATCAGGATTGCATCTACCTGATCGGCAATATCGCGCATTCTTTCGTAATCCCAGTCACGAGAATAGGCAGATGCGCCTGCAAGGATGAGTTTTGGTTTTTCCTTCAGGGCCGTCTCTTCCATCTTGTCATAGTTGACCGTTCCGGTATCTTCATCTACTTTATAGGCAACCGGATTGTAGAGAATTCCCGAGGTGTTTACCGAAGACCCATGCGAAAGATGTCCGCCGTGAGAAAGGTCGAGGCCCATGAACTTGTCACCCGGCTTCAGACAGGCCAGAAAAACAGCCATATTTGCCTGGGCGCCGGAATGGGGCTGTACGTTCGCATAATCCGCGTCAAAAAGTTCTTTTGCCCTGTCAATAGCCAACTGTTCGGTCACATCCACATACTGGCATCCGCCATAATACCTTTTGGCAGGATATCCTTCAGCATATTTGTTTGTCATTACAGATCCCATGGCTTCCAGCACCTGGTCGCTTACAAAATTTTCGGATGCAATAAGCTCTAAACCATGAAGTTGCCTGAGGCGTTCTTTTTCAATGGCATCAAATACTTCTTTATCTCTTTTCATATTCATTATCATTTATCAGGGTTGATTACGTCTATTGATTTTTTATGGGGGACAAAGGTAGATAATTAATTTTAGTTGAAAGTTGAGAGAAGTCGGAAGTCCGAAGTCGGAAGTCGGAAGTCGGAAGACCGAAGAAGGGAGATGGAAGACGGGGGTTGAAAAAATTAAGAGAGATGAGAGTAGCTGTAACCCATAATTCCTAATTCGTAATTCCTAATTCGTAATTGATATAGGCACGTTAGTTCACTTTAAGTACTTTAGGCACTATAGTTCACGTTAAGTATTGAATGTTATCACAAGTTAACTGATAATAGTATAATTTTGTATCGATTTAGGATCATCATGAACGCCAGATTGCTTACTACAATAATATTATTCATTCTGATATCTTCAGCGGTGCACGCCCAGCTACATGAGATGCCTGTTGTAGATTCGGTCAGCATTCTGCCCAATGAAGATATTATCATTGGCTGGGAAGCTTATTCCGCCGATCACCTGGCAGGATATGTTATTTACCAGAAGATTCAGACCTCTACCGGCCCCAAAAATGATTCCATCGATTTTGTTCCGGTGGCGGATGGCGAATTTTACATCCTGCCGGGAAAATATCCCTGTGATTCCATTTATGCTTTCGGGATCTCGGCCATCGATAGTCTCGGCAATGAAAGCCCGGGTTCCTATGATACACCTCACCGAACGCTTCTTATTGAAGCTATTCAGTACGATCCATGTGATAAAGACGACCTGATATCCTGGCATCCTTATATAAATTTCGACCCTCCACTTGGTGGATACAGATTATATGTTAGTGAAAACGGCGGTCCATTTCAATTGTTGATAAGCCTTACAGCTTCAGATACTTCTTTTGTACATGAAAACCTGGCAAGCACAACCCGTTACGAATATTTTGTGAGGGCTTTTGCAGAAGGGAATACCAAGACCTCTACTTCCTGCAGGAAAAGTATAACAACTTATGAATCACCTGAACCGCAATTTATGTATCAGCGATATGGTACAGTCCCTGATGATGAACAGGTAGTATTTAAGTTTTTTACTGATACGTCTGCTTATGTTCAATATTACAGGGTGTTCAGAAGTGAGAACAGGAATGGGCCATATGATGAAATAGGAACGGTGGCCCCCACAAATGCGCCTACCCTCACTTATTTTGATCAGACAGCAATGGTTGATCAAACCAGCTACTTCTACAAAGTAACCGTCATCGACTCATGTGATAAGGAGTTGCCGGCTTCAAACATATCCAGGACGATATTACTTCGTGCAACAGCCCGGCATGACAGAACCAACCTGCTGGAATGGAATGAATATGAAGAATGGGAAGGCAGTGTTGCCCATTATGATATCTATCGCCTTGTTGACGGGCAATCAAACATGACACCCATCGGCCAGGTTTCATCAGGAAATATCTTATATATTGATGACGTTTCAGCATTCAGTAGTGATAACAACTATATCAGCTATTTTGTTGAGGCCATTGAAGGCGCCGGCATCTTTTATGATTTTCAAGATACAAGCAGAAGCAATATTGCGGAAGCAGTCCAGGAATCAAGCGTTTATATGCCAAACGGTTTCATCCCAAACGGCGTCTCGGGAGATTTGAAGCCGGTACTCTCCTATGTTGGAGAATCCGGATATCTCTATATTATTTACAACCGCTGGGGGCAAATGATATTCCAGACCAATCAGCGCGACCAGGGATGGGATGGTACCTACCAGGGCCAGTTTGTTGAGTCGGGTGTTTATGTTTACCTGATCCGATACAGTAACGCCCTCAATGAGAGGGTAGAAATAGCTGGTAATGTTGCTGTTGTTTTTTAATGACACCAACATCTTCCAATTGTTTTCCATGCCATTATCAATAACTTGATCTTAAGTATTCAATTTATCTATTTTTCATACCTTTGCCGCTTAAAAAACAGACTGTCATGTATTCACATAATGATAAATTCGCAGGTAAAGGTTTGACATACGATGATGTTCTTCTGGTTCCGGCATATTCGGATGTTATTCCGAGGGAAGTTAACATCAGTTCATTTTTCTCACGAAACATTAACCTCAAGGTCCCTATTGTTTCTGCTGCCATGGACACTGTAACTGAAGCCCCGATGGCTATTGCCATTGCCCAGGAAGGGGGTATCGGGGTGATTCATAAAAATCTGTCTATCGAAGTACAAGCCAATGAGGTACGGAAAGTTAAACGGGCCGAAAACGGGATGATCCTGGATCCAATTACGATGCATGAAGACGCCCTTGTCAAGGATGCCCTTAAGATCATGAAAGAAAATAATATTGGAGGGATTCCTGTTGTCAGGAAAAATAACGAACTGGTTGGGATCGTCACCCATCGTGACCTGCGTTTTGAAACAAATGTTGGCCGGCCGGTCGCCGAAGTTATGACCAAAGAAAACCTGATCACAGCGAAAGAATCGATCTCATTTGAAAAAGCAGGTGAGATACTTCATCAATACAGGATTGAGAAGTTGCCGGTAGTGAATAACAATAATCAATTGATAGGCCTGATAACGTACAGGGATATTATCAAAATTCAAACCAGGCCCAATTCGTGCAAAGACCAGATGGGCCGTCTGCGCGTTGCAGCCGCCGTCGGTATCGCCAGCAATACCCTTGAAAGAGCTGAAGCTCTGGTAAATATGGATGCCGATGCCATTGTTGTGGATACGGCTCATGGTCATACTAAAACCGTTATTGAAATTGCCAGAATGATCAAGAAAGCATTTCCGAAAGTTGATCTGGTAGTGGGTAATATAGGCACACGGGAAGCCGCCCTTGCCCTGGCCGACATTGGTGTTGATGGCGTTAAGGTAGGTATCGGGCCAGGGTCAATTTGCACAACCAGGGTCATTGCCGGTGTAGGCGTGCCGCAATTATCTGCTATTCATAATGTGGCCGTCGCTCTTAAGTCAACGGGCATCCCCATTATTGCCGATGGAGGCATCCGTTACACAGGTGATATTACCAAAGCTCTTGCAGCAGGGGCCGACAGCATTATGGCCGGCTCACTCTTTGCAGGTGTGGATGAATCTCCGGGTGAAGCCATTATTTATGACGGTAGAAAATATAAGACTTACAGGGGCATGGGCTCCATCGAATCCATGCAGAAAGGATCCAAGGACCGCTATTTTCAGGATGTCGAAGATGACATCAGGAAACTCGTTCCTGAAGGTATTGTCGGAAGAGTGCCATATAAAGGCTCATTATCGGAAGTCATAACCCAGATGGTCGGAGGACTTCAGTCCGGCATGGGCTACGTAGGAGCAAAAGATATTGAAGCCCTCAAAAAGGCCCGTTTCATTTCGATCACCCAGGCAGGGGTTACGGAAAGCCATCCCCATGATGTTACAATAACCCGCGAAGCGCCTAACTATAGCAGATTCTGAAAATCGGGAAAATCAAAATTTAATTTCACAATCAAAAACTTAAATTAATCCATTTAACTTACTATGAAAGCTTATCAATTTTTATTTCTCTTTGCAATAAGTATTTTTATCAACCTTCAGTCATCTGCACAGTTGACCGGTAATGAGGTGTTGATCACCATTGATGATGAAAATGTTAGCGTTGATGAATTTCTTCGTGTTTATAAAAAGAACAATCCCGTTGAAGGGGGGATTGACCATAAAGACCTTGTTACCTATCTGGATCTGTATATCGATTTCAGGCTAAAAGTCAAAGAAGCGACAACACTGGGTCTCGACACCGCTGCATCTTTTCAGAAAGAGCTTGAAGGGTATCGTAAGCAACTTGCGCAGCCTTATTTCATTGATGAAGATGTTAATGAATTCCTGCTCAAACAAGCTTATGAACGTAAGCTGGAAGACATCAGGGCCAGTCATATCCTGATCAAGGTCGACAAGGATGCCAGTCCGGAAGATACCCTGGCAGCCTATAACAAACTCAAGGAAGTCAAGCAAAGTATCCTTGACGGTGAAGACTTTGGGGTTGCTGCGGCCCGGATATCCGATGATCCCTCAGCAAAAGACATGGAAGCTTCACAACAAAGGCCTGCAAGAAAAGGAAACCATGGAGACCTCGGTTACTTTACGGTATTTGATATGGTGTATCCATTCGAAAATGGTGCCTATGCAACTCCCAAAGGAAATATTTCTGTGCCTGTGAGAACGGAATATGGTTACCATATTATCAATGTTACCGACCGGCATCCGGCGCAAGGTCAGGTTCAGGTAGCTCATGTTTATGTCACTTATCCAAAAACCAACAATCCTGAAGATTCACTGAAAGCCAGGAACAAGATCTTCGATGCTTATGAAAAGCTGCTTGCCGGCACCTCTTTTAACGAAGTTGTTAAAAAATATTCTGAAGATAAAGGCTCCGTTGACAATGAGGGTAAGCTGCCATGGTTTGGTGTGAATAGGATGGTACCTGATTTTATTGTTGCCATACGGCCTTTATCAAACCCCGGTGATTATACAGAGCCGTTCACCACACCGTTTGGCTGGCACATCGCCATGCTTATTGAAAGGAAGCCGGTGGGCTCTTTTGATGATGAGAAGATGGGATTGAGGAACAGGCTTGCCAAGGACCGGCGCTCCAAACTCAGTGAAGAAACAATCCTGAACAGGATAAAAGAAGAATATGGCTTCAAAGAATATCCCAAAGCCAAAACAGCCTTACTTGCGAAAATTGACTCCACTTTGTTACAGGGTGAATGGAAGGCTGAAACAGTTGCAGGAATGAACAAAACCTTATTTTCGATTGGAGACAGGAAGTATTCACAATACGAATTTGCAGAATACCTGGCCGGCAGACAACATAAGAGGATAAAAAGTATCGATGCGTTTTTTAATGATCAGTATAAAATGTACGTCGAGGATGCCGTTGTTGCATATGAAGACAACAAACTGGAAGGAAAATATCCTGAATTCAAAATGCTGGTACAGGAATACCATGATGGCATTTTGCTTTTCGATCTGACTGACCAGAAAGTATGGTCAATGGCCGTTCGAGACACTGTTGGGCTGAAGGCGTATCATGAAAGCCATAGAGGTAATTATATGTGGGAAAAGCGCCTGAATGCTTCAATCTACAAAATCATAGAACCGGATAAAGTCAATCTTGATTCTGTGAGGGCCTTTATTGCAACCGGGGCAACGCCCGAAGAGGTTCTCTCAAAATTCAACCATGAGAAGGAAAAAAACATTGCTGTCAAATCCGGTGATTTTCAAAAAAATGATGATCCTTCACTAACCTCTGTAAAATGGAAAAAAGGAATATCTCAAACGGTGTTTGAAGACGGCCTGCCAATCATTGTCAACGTTTACAAGGTACTAAAAGCAACCCCTAAAACACTGGATGAAGCACGTGGGCTTATAACGGCTGACTATCAGAACTACCTCGAAGATCAATGGATAAGCGAGCTGAAAGAAAAATATACCGTTACGGTCAATCAGGAAGTTCTGGGAAATATAAAATAATAGTGATTAGATTCCTGACTATTATATTAGTATTGCTGACTGCCTGTACCCGGTTTCAACAAAAAAATGACGACAGGTTACTGGCCCGGGTTTATAATGAATACCTCTATAATTCGGACCTGGAAAACCTTGTC
>DAOWEV010000035.1 GCA_030638325.1 Bacteroidales bacterium | reverse complement strand
CCCCTTACACAAACGCTCCGGGAAATCAACCAGGGCATCCGGCTTTGGAAGTTATTTCTTATTTTAGCGCTGGTTTTTTTGGCGGGAGAAGTGATGTTGTTGCGGCTTTGGAAGTAGGACTGAGAGTTGAGAGTTGAGAGATGAGAGTTGAGAGCTGGAAGACCGAAGGCGTGAGAGTTGAGAGTTGAGAGTTGAGATGGTGAGGGAATTTAAAATTTAAAATTAATAATTTAAAATTATAATAAAGTGAGGGTATTACGTAACGACACTGCCGGCATCATCATCGACATACAGGAAAGGCTGTTCCCGTTTATCCTGGACAACGAGCAGCTTACCAAAAACACAGGCATACTGATAAAGGGATTGCAGGCGCTGAAGGTTCCGGTTGTGGTTACACAGCAATATACCAAAGGACTGGGACCAACTATACAGCCACTGCATTTAAAACTGGGTGATTATGATCATATTGAGAAAATGACATTCAGTTGCTGCGATGAGCCTTCTTTTTCTGAGCATCTGGATACACTAAACAAGAGATTTATTATCATTGCAGGCATTGAGACGCATGTTTGCGTGCTTCAAACAACTATCGATCTTTTGGAAAGTAACTACATCCCGGTGATCGTGCAGGATTGTGTCTCATCCAGGAGACTGAACGACAAGATGATGGCAATAGAAAGGATGAGGAAGGAGGGAGCCATCATCACCACCTGCGAGTCGGTGTTGTTTGAGTTGTTGAGATATTCCGGTACGGCTGAGTTTAAGGAAATATCAAAGCTGGTGAAATGAGAAAAATAAGAAACCACAATAGAATATCTAAATCCGAATTTCTAAATCCTAAACAATACCAAATGACAAAAGTACAAAATTCAAAACCGTATGTTCTGTCGGAAATCCTTTGTTTTAAATTTTGGTTATTTGAGCTTTGAATTTGTTTTCCCGATATCTATCGGGATTAGGATTTGGAGCTTAGGATTTATTTAAAGAAAACATTCGTATAATATATAACACTTACAATACTAACAGTTTAAAAAAAATATCGATCTGGTAAATAAATGGATGAGAACGAAAATATCATTGAAGAGAATTTAGAAAAGGAGCCTGAAGGACAGGATCAGGACGAAAAGCAGCCCGGGAAGTTACAAGAGTCGATACATCTCTCGGGCATGTACGAGAACTGGTTCCTGGATTACGCTTCCTATGTGATCCTGGAGCGGGCCGTGCCGGAGGTGAGCGATGGACTGAAGCCCGTCCACCGGCGTATCCTGCATGCTATGAAGGATCTCGATGACGGGCGGTATAACAAGGTGGCCAACATCATCGGCCATACCATGAAATACCACCCTCACGGGGATACATCCATCGGGGATGCACTGGTACAGCTTGGCCAGAAAGACCTGCTTATAGATGCCCAGGGAAACTGGGGCAACATCCTGACCGGCGACAGCGCCGCGGCACCCCGTTATATCGAGGCCAGGCTCTCGAAATTTGCCCTGGAGGTCCTGTTCAACTTCAAGACCACCGAATGGAAGCAATCCTATGATGGCAGAAACAAGGAGCCGGTGACCCTGCCGGTTAAATTTCCGTTGTTGCTGGCACAGGGCGTGGAAGGCATTGCAGTAGGGCTCGCATCCAAGATATTGCCACACAATTTTAACGAATTGATAGATGCCAGCATCAATATACTGAAAGACAAAGACTTTGAGATATATCCGGATTTTCCGACTGGCGGGCTCATTGATGTCTCTAAATATCATGGCGGACTCAGGGGAGGCAAGGTACGGGTACGGGCCAGGATCAGGAAGCTGGACAAGAAGAACCTGGTCATCACGGAAATGCCTTTCGGCATCACCACATCAAACCTGATCGAATCCATCGTTTCTGCAAACGACAAACGGAAGATCAGGATCCGGAAGATAGATGACAATACGGCTGAACAGGCCGAGATCGTCGTACAACTGGCCCAGGGCGTCTCCCCTGACCAGACCATAGACGCACTGTATGCCTTCACGAACTGTGAAATATCCATATCCCCAAACTCCTGTGTCATTGAGGAAGTCAGGCCAAGGTTTCTCAATGTGCACGAAATATTGAAGATATCAACACAAAATACGATTGATCTGTTGCAACAGGAACTGCAGATCAGGAAGGCAGAGTTGCAGGAGCATTGGCACTTTGCTTCCCTCGAAAAGATCTTCATTGAAGAACGCATCTACCGGAATATAGAGAACTGTAAAACATGGGAGTCGGTGTTGGAAACCATTCAGAAGGGCCTGCAGCCATTCCGGGAAAAGCTGCTCCGCGACATTACCCAAGAGGATATTGTACGGCTTACAGAGATCAGGATAAAACGGATCTCAAAATATAATTCCATGAAGGCGGATGAAATAATCGCTAAAATTGAAGCCGAAATGGAAGAAGTAACAAACCACCTGGCACACCTGATAGATTATGTCATAAACTATTTCCGGCAGATAAAGAAAAAATACGGCAAAGGCCGTGAAAGAAAAACCGAGATCCGGAATTTTGATACCATCGAGGCAGTCCGTGTGGTCGCAGCCAGCCAGAAGCTATACATAAACAGGGAAGAGGGCTTTGCCGGCACCGGCCTGAAAAAGAATGAGTTTGTCTGCGATTGCTCCGATATCGATGACGTGATCATCTTCAGGGCAGACGGTACCATGCTGGTCACTAAAATCGGGCCCAAAGTCTTCGTAGGCAAAGACCTGATATATATTACCGTCTTCAAGAAGAACGACACTCGCACTATCTATAATGTGATCTACCGGGATGGCAGGAAAGGCAATTATTATGTGAAGAGGTTCCCGGTGAAAGGCGTCACCCGGGATAAGGAATATGCGCTTACGAAGGGTACAGAAGGATCAAAGGTGCTTTATTTTACTGCCAACCCGAACGGAGAAGCCGAAACGGTCAGGATCGTTTTGCGCTCTCGTCCCAGGCTGAAAAAGACCTCTTTTGAATTTGATTTCAGCACCCTAACTATCAAGGGCAGGGGGTCGCGGGGTAATATAATTACCAAGATGTCTGTCAAGTCCATTAGCAAGCGCGAAGAAGGGGTATCTACCCTGGGCGCCCGGAATATCTGGTACGACGATACAGTCAACAGGCTGAATGCTGATGAAAGAGGCAGCCTGCTGGGTGATTTCAAAGGGAACGACAGGATACTGACAATCAACAGCTCAGGGCATTATAAACTGTATAACTATGATCTTTCCACTCATTTTGACGACGATATGATCATTATTCAGAAGTTTGACCCGAAGAAGATATTTACAGTGGTATACTGGGATGGGAAAAACCAGTTTTACTATGTGAAAAGGTTTCCGGTGGAGCTGATGGACAAGAAGGTGAGTTTCCTGAATGATGAGCCCGGCAATGAGTTGATCGAGCTGAGCATGGATATGCTGCCGAGGCTTGAACTGGAGTTCAAAGAGAAGAACGGCAAGAAAAGAGAGAATGAGACCCTGAACCTTTTTGATTTCATCGGTGTGAAAAGCTATAAAGCCAAGGGAAAGAGACTCTCCAGCCTGGAGATAAAAAAGATCAATATGCTGGAGCCGCTGCCTTATGAAGAGCTTGAGGAAGAAGCTTCTGAAAAGGAAGTATTGGCTGACGAAATTAGGGAAGAAGTTCTTCAGGAGGAAATGAAAGATAAAGCAGTTCCGGAAGAAACCCCTCCACAGGAAGAGATCGCCGGAGTGCAAAAAAAACCTGAGAAAAAGGCACGGAAAAAGAAAATGGAGGAAAAAGAAAAAGAAAAAGAAA
This sequence comes from Bacteroidales bacterium, assembly GCA_030638325.1. GTDB lineage: Bacteria > Bacteroidota > Bacteroidia > Bacteroidales > JAGOPY01 > DAOWEV01. Next base: position 14,314 of record DAOWEV010000035.1, on the reverse strand, counting down.
AAAGTGATAAAAACAGCCCGGGAACTGAGGATGACGGGCAGATTGCGTTGGAGTTTTAGTATTCAAAACTTATCCTCAAATTGATTAGCTGCAAAATATAAACGGATGAAAGAAAATAAGCAAATTTTAGAAGTAACCAAAGATGTCAAATGGATCGGCGTCCTGGATTACGACATTGTAACTTTTGACGTGGTGATGGAGACGGAATTCGGGACCACCTATAACTCATATTTCATCGATGCGGAGAAAAAGACCATCGTGGATACCGTGAAAGAAAAATTCCTGGATGTATACATGGAAAAGATCAAACAGCTTGCAGATCCATCGGAGATTGAGTATATCATCGTGAACCATACCGAGCCTGATCATTCGGGTTGCCTGAAACACCTGCTGGAAGTGGCTCCCAATGCCATAGTGGTGGGAAGCGGTAACGCCATCCGCTACCTGAAAGACATCATGGGAAGAGATTTCCCGCATCGGGTGGTCAAAGATGGCAATACCCTGGACCTGGGCAACAAGACACTGCAATTCATCAGCGCCCCGAACCTGCACTGGCCGGATTCTATGTTCACATACCTCGTGGAAGACAAGTTATTGTTTTCCTGCGACGGCTTCGGTTGTCATTATTGTGATGAAAGGATGTTTGATGATCAGGTCCCGGATTTCGACGATGCTTTTAAATATTATTTCGATGTGATCATGAAACCTTTTAGCAAGTTCGTGATCAGGGCCCTGGAAAAAATTGAACCATTAGACATTGATATGATATGTACCGGACATGGGCCCATCTTAAGATCGAAATGGAAAAAATATATGGATAAGACGAGAGCATATGCCGAAGAATTTCTGACACTTCCTGTTAGGCGGAAAGTATTTATCCCATATGTGTCTGCTTACCACAAAACAGGTGCGCTGGCTGAGAAGATAGCAGAAGGATTACGCCAGGCGGGGGATCTGGAGGTGGAGATGATCGATATCGAAAAAACTACCCTGGGAGAGCTGGAACAGAAGATGTCGGAAAGTGCCGGGCTTATTGTCGGCTGCCCGACCATCAATCAAAATATATTGCTGCCGGTATATAAGTTGTTTGCAGTCATTACACCCTTGCGTGACAAGGGCAAACTGGCTGGCGGGTTCGGCTCTTATGGATGGAGTGGCGAAGGAAAGAAGCTGATCATCTCCAGTCTCGAAAACCTGAAATTTGATGTCTTCGGAGAAGGTGTGTTCGTCAAATTCACCCCGGATGAGGATGAGCTGAAAATGGCTTTTGAGTATGGATTGGCTTTTGGAGAGAAAATGCTGGAACGGGATTAAGAGACAAATATAGAATAGCTTAAATACATTTAAAATTAATAGTTGAATCCACCTCGAAAAACAGTAAAAACTAAATATCGCCACAGATTCACAGATTCTTAAAAATTAAATCTGTGAATCTGTGGCATATTTTTCAATTTTTTTTGATGAATGTCTTTTCGGTCTGGACTCATAATTTAAAATTCCAGGTGGTGAGCGAAAAAAAAACCCTGGTAATATTTACTGCGCTACTGATTCTCATTTCCTGCAGTCCGGTGCGGAAAGTGGCAAAAACCTATGTGGAAGATACGCCCGGCCTCACGCTGCTGGTTTTGAAGCCGGCTTTTGTTTACAAAACCAGCCTTAAAGATTATGAAATCGAGGGTGCCGACACGCTGTCTGAAAGTGAGCTGGATTCGGTGTTGTATTATAATAGCCTTTTCCTTAAAGAGATAGATGATTCGGTATTCATTGAAAGACATGTACGCGGTTATGTACAGGAGCTTCGGAAATTAGGATTCGAAGTATACCGCGACCAGGAATTCGATACATTTATGTCACTGGGAAAAGAGGGTTATATTATCAACCTTGCACAGATTTCCCTTGAAGAATATGTTTATGCCTATGTAACGGATGCGATGATCATGCAAGAGGTGGTCTCTGTGAGCGGCATTGATCTGAATGCCCTGAACATTGATACCTGGTTCGAGTTCAACAGCGTGAACCTGGAGGAGTCGGAATCGAAAGTGTTTTATGTAAGTGATTATATTTTCGATGACCTGAATGGCCGGTTTATTGCACCTCTTTTCTCGGCAGATGTGAAATATGAATTCACAATAGATACCATAAAGATTGATACGCTTTATTCTTATATGTGGGAGATGGGGGCGATCTATGCGGGTTATACCAACGATTATTTTCTGAATAAACACATCCGTAAGCTGCTCCCGGAAACCGGACAACAGGATATGTATTTTCATTATGACCGCAAAGAGAACAGGCTGCGGCTGGCCGGTGACTTTGAACGGTTTATTGAGATTAAAGACAACAATTAGGCAATTATTTAGCTGTTACGTATATTTCATCAATGTTAAATAAATCCCTAAAATAGAATACCTGCCCGCCATTGTATTTTGGCAGGCGGGTCTAAATCCGAATTTCTAAACCCTAAACAATACCAAATTCCAAACTTCAAATTCCAAATAAATTCCAAAAAATCAATATTCAAAACCCAAACAAAACACTATAAAGCTTTTGGTTAAAGGGCTTATTAAACTACAAACTACAAATTCCAAATAAATTCCAAACTTCAACTTTCAAATCTCAAACAGTAGTGTTAAAACCGTTTGGTTATTGGGATTTGAATATTGGATGTTATTTGAGATCTGGAATTTGGTTATTGGAATTTGAATATTGAGTATTATTTGAGATTTGGTTATTGGGATTCATGAAATCTCAACTCTCAACTCTCATATCTCAAAGAGTATCTTCCCCCCACTCATATTCCGAATATATTGCATCACCGCTTCCTGTGCCTGATCCAGCTTAAAGCTTCCCTGAATTTTTGTCTTGAGGCCCCCCTCTGCGATCAGGCTCTGCAGCTCTTGAGATACAAGGTCGAATGACTCAGTTCCAATCTCCTCTTTCCAGTCGCCCAGGTTAAAGCCGGTGATGCTTTTATTTTCGAAGATGATGTCCATCGGGTTGAAGTTCCCAGGGGCTTTTCCGGAAAGTCCGCCATAAAGCACCAGGGTGCCGTTCCTGGGCATGGCATTGAGCATGGCTCCGGACAGCTCACCGCCTACAGCATCGAAAGCAACAGTGGCATTGAGGGCGTGGGCTGTCTTTTTGAGATCGGTTTCAAAGCTTTCATCGGTGGTGTTTATTAGGTGTTTTTCGCCTGAGGATAGAAGCATATCAATATGTTCTTCTTTACGCACCAGGTTAATGACCGGAATTCGTGCCCTGCCTGCAAGCGTCCTGATAAATATGCCGACCTGTCCGGATGCGGCGTTCTGAATGATGGCGCCGGCATTTTTCTGCTTTGCAAGTTCTACTAAAGCATAGGCCGTAAATGGGTTTACGCAAAATGCTGCCGCCTGCTCATCACTGATGTCATCGATAAGTTCGATGCAATTTTCCCTTCCGGTAACAAAATATTCCGCCCAGGTGCCGTCTTCATCACCCTGGGTAAAGCAGCTTACCCTTTTTCCCAGCAGCTCTTTTGCGTCAGGGTCTGATCCCGCGGCAACCACGGTCCCCGTACCTTCAAATCCCATGACCACCGGAACTGTTTTCCGGATATTATAGCCGCCCCGCATAAAGGCTATGTCAGAAGGGTTGCACGGCGCTGCGGCGATCTTAACAAGTACCTGGCCACCAACAGGTTTCGGTATTACTTTGTCTTCCACATGCAGGCTCTTCAAAGCCCTGATAATGTTGGCGTTGTAATCCGGTAAGATAATGGACTTCATGAATTTAATAGAGTTTGAAGTTAATGTTTTAGAAGTCCGAAGTCCGGAGTCGGGAGTCCGAAGTTTCTTAACAGCTCCCGTCTCCGGTCTTCCGATTTCCATTTCTCAACTCTCTCTCAGTCTCTCAGTCCCTCAGTCCCTTAGTCCCTCAGTCTCTCAACTCTCATCTCCCTTCTTCGGACTTCCGACTTCCGTCTTCCGACTTCCTTGCGTAAGGCGAAACATCCTGCCCCGCAAAATCCCCCTTCAAATATTTAAAGTACCCGGTCACCGCTATCATAGCGGCATTGTCAGTACAATACTCGAATTCGGGAACGTAGATGTTCCACCCCAGGGCTGCACTGGCCTTTTTGAGTGTATTCCTGAGTTCGGAGTTAGCTGATACGCCACCTGCAATGGCAATGTCCCTGACCTTATAAAGGCTTGCTGCCTGCCTGAGTTTCTTCATAAGGATACTGATGATGGTATATTGTATGGAAGCGCTCAGGTCAGCCATATTTTTCTGAATGAAGTCAGAGTTTTCTTCTATCCTGTCACGGATGAAATACAGGAAAGAAGTCTTCAGTCCGCTGAAACTGTAATCCAATCCGGGAACCCTGGGCTCCGGGAACCGGAACGCTTGCGGATCTCCTGTATGTGCGTATTTGTCTATTATCGGACCGCCGGGGTATGGCAGCCCCATGATCTTGGCAGCCTTATCGAACGCCTCCCCGGCCGCATCGTCTATCGTCTTTCCAACGATCTCAAAATCAAAATGATCTTTCACCAGGACGATCTGGGTATGACCCCCTGAAACAGTCAGGCACAGGAATGGAAATGCCGGTACCGCCCTGGCCTGCTGCTTATCCTGTATGAAATGGGCCAGGATATGCGCATCCAGATGATCCACCGAGATGATGGGGATATCCAGTCCCAATGCCATGGATTTAGCGAAGGAGGTGCCAACCAGCAGGCTGCCCAACAAGCCGGGGCCTCTCGTGAAAGCAATGGCATGCAGTTGATTTTTACGTATATTTGCTCGCTTGAGAGCGATATCGATGACAGGTACTATATTTTGCTGATGAGCCCTCGAAGCCAGCTCGGGTACCACACCCCCGTATTTTGTGTGAATATCCTGGGTGGCCACGACATTGGCAAGAATATTGGTGTCCGATGAAACAGCGGCGGATGTGTCATCACAGGATGATTCTATGCCAAGTATATAAATGCTCATGACGGATAAAGGAAAACGCAAAATTATTAAAAAAATAACTAGGATAACCGGCTATACTATAGTGGTGATCCTGGCGCTCCTTTTCGCTCTCTTCATATTGACCAGGTTATATACGGTACAGACATTTTTGGGAAGATTGACCGCCAGTTACCTTTCTGAGGAGTTACACACACAAGTTCAGATCAACAAGATCAGGATTTCCGGTATTTTATCTGCTTCCATTGAGGACCTCCTCGTTAAAGATTTACATGGAGACACCCTTATCCTGGCAAAGGAGATCGGGGCAGGCATTGATGTGCGTAGCTTCCGGGATGAGGTAATACATCTCAACTACCTCTATCTTGACAGTACACAATTTAATCTTATAAAATACGGGGGAGAAGATAAACTGAACCTGGTATTCATCATAGATTATTTCGCCGGGACAGATAAAGTACGTGACAGTTTGCCACAAACGGCGTGGACCATTTATTGCGATGACCTGGAGCTGCATGGGTGTGCTTTTCATTTATTGAATGAAGATCGCGCAACACAAAAGATGTCAATGGATTACCATGATATGCAGGTGCAGAATATAAACCTTTCTATCAGCAGCGCTTCTCTCATGGGTGATACTATCAGAGGCCTGATACGGAATCTTTCCTGCAACGAGAAAAGCGGGTTGATATTAAAAGAATTCCACGGTGATTGTATGGTCAGCTCAAGCGGGTTCCACGTTAATGATTTGAGAGCACGCACAAACCATTCTAATTTAAGCATGGATCTCGCATTTCATTATGATGAATACCCTGCCTTCCTGGATTTTATCAACAAGGTGCGGATCACTTCGGATATTCATTCTTCTCATGTGAATATGAGAGATATAGGGTATTTTGCAGAAGCCTTGATAGTCATGAAAAATAACCTGAAAGTAAGTGGCGTTTTCGATGGAGTAGTGTCTGATTTTACTGCGAAAGAGTTCAAGTTCTCTTTTGGAAAGGCAACCAAATTCTATGGGGATATCAGCATAAAAGGTTTACCTGAGATTGAAAAAACCCTGTCGGATCTGAAAATTAATTACTTCTATTCCAATAAGCATGATGTCGAATCGTTTGCTTTGCCGATACCCGGGATCCATCTGATAATGCCACAGGAATTTATATCCCTCGGAGACTTTAAGATCGTGGGGGAATTTACTGGCTATTATAATGATTTCACCTCCAACGCGTCATTTTATACGGACCTCGGAGTAGTTTCAACAGATATCAAGGTATTCTCCGATACGAGCCTGAATGCAGTCAGGTACAGGGGCTCTCTTGAAACCATGGATTTTGATATAGGCACATTTCTGAATGTTGAGGAGCTGGGCCTGCTAACACTGGAAACAGAGGTGGAAGGCAAAGGGCTGACTACTGAAACAGTAGAAATGAACCTGGCCGGATGGATAGATTCCCTTCAGGTGAATGGGGCAGTGTATGATAAGATCATTGTTGGGGGGCAGTTGACCGGTTATAAGTTTGATGGCAGGGTGGTTGTGGATGATCGTCTCATAAACCTGGATTTTGATGGGAAAATAGATTTCGAACCTGATAAGCCGGTATATGACTTCGTTGCTACGGTGGAAAAAGCGCGTCTTTATGAAATGAATTTATCGAACCGGGCAAAAGATATGGAACTGACCACAAGCGTGAGGGTGAAACTGGAAGCTTCAGGTTTAAATGATCTGCAGGGTACTGTGCTGCTGGAAGACACCAGGTATCATGAAGATGGTGAGAATTACTCAATGGACAGGCTTACCCTGGATGCCTTCCTGGACCCACTGCTTCAGGATTCACTGATGTTGGTTTCAGACTTCCTGGATATCAGCCTTACCGGTGATTTTGAACTTACCAATACCTATCAAATGGTTGAGGACGTTATTATCCGCTATATCCAAAGAAAAGGGCCGGATACTGCCAGGGCACAACAGAAAAGATACCTGGATTATTACCTGAGCTTTAAAAATACGGCAAGCCTTTCGAAGTTGTTTTATCCGTCACTGCGCCTGGCCCCCAATACTGTCATCCACGGATCAGTGAATATAAGTAACAATTATATTGATATCTATGGCACTTCTGATGAGATCAAATATGCGGGAGTGAGGTTCCTCGACTGGGACCTTGATGTCAGGGCGGAAAACAGTGAAATAGTATTACAAAATTCATTCAGTGAAATTGTTTTCAGAAAACAGGCGCCCAGGAGTGATGAAGACCAATCCCAAAAGTTAGGGCTCGATAATTTCAACATGAATATGGCATTGATCGGAGACAGCCTTGCCTGGGAAGTGATTTGGGATGATATGGCAGAAGAAGATATGAACAAGAGTAATGTTGAGGGTTATATTTTATTCTCCGGGCCAGGTCGTGTGGAAGGGAAGATCACCCGTGCAGATGCATCTGTCAATGGTGAAAAATGGACCATTAACAGGAATAATTATTTTGTGATTGATTCAAGCTCTCTGTCAATCCGGGAATTCGATTTTCTCGGAGAGGATCAGGGCATGTATGTTCAGGGGGTTGTTTCGGAAAATCCTGATGATGAGCTTACTATGCGTTTTGATGACTGGCGTATCAATAATTTCGATCCGCTCATCAACAATTCCAAACTGGATATGGAGGGTATTATCAACGGGAGTTTTGGGCTCTCAAATTATTATTCCAATCCATCGATTATTTCCGATCTTAATGTACATGACCTGGTTTTTAATGGGGATTCGCTTGGAGAAGCGTTTCTGAAGAGCGGGTGGAGCGTTCACGACAGTGCCCTTGTTGTGGATGCGGAGATATACCATGCTGGAAATGTGGATACCAGCAGGACACTCAAGATATATGGATATTATGATCCATATGACAGCTTCCAGAATATGGATTTTGATATCACGATCAACAACCTCGGCCTGCATGCATTTGAGCCTTTTGTAGAGGTGGTCTTTGCAGATATCAACGGCTTTGCGAGTGGCAATCTGAAATTGGGGGGGAGTCTTAAATATCCTGAATTGCTGGGCAGTGTCAGGGTCATGCGAACCGAGTTTAAAGTAAGCTATGTGAATGTCAAATATTCTATGGCACATGAAGTAGTGTTCAGCGACAATGAGATCCGCTTTGAGAACCTGGCCATCTATGATACATTGGGAAATAAAGCCATCGCTACAGGAAAAATATTACACGATCATTTCCGGGATATCGCGCTTGATATTTCCATTCTCCCGGATCATTTGCTGGGGATGGACCTGAACAGGTATCAGAATGATGTGGTCTACGGACAAGCCTTTGCGTCAGGCGAAGTGAAGATCTATGGTCCGGTAAATGATATCACCCTTGAAATAAATACCCGTTCTGAAGAAGGAACCGATATCACGATACCTCTCAGAACAAGCATAGATGTCTCTCAAAGTGATTTTGTGATATTTTTAAATACTTTAGAAGACACCACTATATCTGAAGAGTACCTGGTAAATGTTAAAGGACTGACCCTGAAATTCAACCTTGATGTCACACCCGATGCTGACATTCAGATCTTTCTTCCCGGCAATATGGGTTATATCAAAGCCAATGGCTCCGGTAAGATTAAGCTGGGCGTAGACCCCAGGGGCCATTTTACCATTGAGGGTAAATATGTCCTGGAGAGAGGTATGTTTCATTTTACCCTGGAACAACTCCTGAGCAAGCGGTTTCAAATCATCCGGGGCAGCAGCATAGCCTGGGAAGGCGATCCCTATCAGGCAGATGTTAATATAAGAGCCATGTACAGGCTCAAAACAACCTTGGATGGATTGGGGATGAATTTACCGGCAGGGAGTGAAGGCCAGCGCGTTACGGTAAACTGTTATATTATATTGACCGAGGACTTGTTCAATCCCAATTTGCGGTTTAGTATTGATTTTCCGAACCTTGATAATGTCATCAAACAAAATGTCCTGGCCGTGTTAGACACAACCGATGCAGCACTCATGAACCAGCAGGCAATATCACTATTGGTGCTGAACAGCTTCAGTTATACCGGCAATACGACTCCATTAAATGTGAGTTCCTACTCCATTCTTGCCAACCAACTCAGCAACTGGTTGTCAAAGATCAGCAATGACTTTGATATCGGGGTCAATTATATGGCAGGTGATGATATTACTACCGAGCAGTTGGAAGTGGCTTTGTCGACACAGCTCTTCAGCAACCGGCTGGTAATAGACGGCGCTTTTGAAGTGCCGACTGATGGGTCACAAAATTCCAGTAACATTGTCGGGGATGTCAATATCGAATATAAACTGACTCCTGACGGGAGGATCCGGGTGAAGGCTTTCAACCGGTCGAACAACCTGAATACCCTTGAAGAAACTGCTCCTTATACCCAGGGCGTGGGACTCTTCTGGCGCAAAGAATTCAATAAATTCTCAGATCTGTTCAATGGAAAGAAAGAAAAGAAGAGGAAAAAGAAAGAGGAGAAGGCAGGAGAGAAGGATGCAATCAGAAAGCAGCAAAACCGACGGGTTAACCCGTCGGTTGAACATTGATGGCGAGCAAGCTTTGCTAACCAACAACAATAAATCAGAAACAATTACCTTTGCACTAAACATTCCAATTATGATAAAAAAACTATTTACTCTCTTCCTGATCCTATTGTTAGCAGACTTCTCTGTCGCACAGATCAACATCACCAAAGACGATATGCCTGTTCCGGGCGATACCATCCGGACCAGCTCAACCCTTTTCCTGGAAGGACTGGATTATGAGGCAACCGGGCCCGATCATGTTTGGGATTTTTCTGCATTGACTGTGATGTCACAGACGGTTGATACTTTTGTTGCTGTTACTGAAACCCCGTTATTATACCAGTGGTATTTCAACAACCAGTTCTTATTTCCGGATTATAAAGCCACAGTGGCAGCAAAACAATCCGGGTTTGATCCTATCCCGGGCTTTCAGGTCACTGACCCGTATCTGTTTTATAAAGCATCCGATGATGATTACAGTGAAGTGGGGTTTGGCGTTGGTATCAACGAATTAACACTGCCTGTCAAGTATGATGACATTGACATCGTTTACCGTTTTCCAATGATCTATGAAAATGAAGATTCATCTTTTTCTTCCGTGAATATGGATGTCCCATCGATGGGTACATATTTCAGCACGAAAGACAGGCATAACGAGGTAGATGGCTGGGGCACCCTGATCACTCCATTCGGAACATTTGAAGTACTGCGTGTAAAGACGGAGATTGAAAGATATGATAGTATTTGGGCCGATTCGCTTGGGATTGGATTTCATCTCGAAACCGAGTACACTGAGTATAAATGGATAGGCAATGATTACGGGATACCTCTCCTGCAGGTCACCGCGGAAGGAATCCTCGTTTTTGCAACATATATAGACTCTGTGAGAAATAATTTTTTTGGCGTTGATGAGAGTGAAACCTCAGACAAGCGGTTTCATGTCTTTCCGAACCCATGCCACGATTACCTCGTGGTGGATTACGAGCTTACAGGGCCTTCACGTGTTGAAATATCAATGTATACACTTACCGGCCAGATGGTTATGCCCCCTCTTCGGCAAAGCCAGGGGAAAGGGGTCTTCAGAAAACGCATCAACTTAAGCGATTTCTCACCTCCTGTCGGGGTTTACCTGATCAAACTCTCCATTAACGACCTGCCTTCGGTCAGGCGCATTATAATCAGATGACCCGGTTGAACCACACGATGCTCTGTAATACTCTATTTAAACCCGAAATCCTAATTTCTAAATCCGAAACAATTTCAAAATATTAAACTCAAATGCTCCAATGGAATAACGCTTTAAACTGTTTTTGTTATTAATATTTTGATCATTAGATATTGTTTAGAGTTTAGGGTTTCGAATTTAGAATTTTTGCTAATAAAAACACGAATATCAAAATTAGGTTACTAACATAAAATGCAATCACCAAAAAACTTTGTAATATATAAATCCTCAGCCGGTTCCGGAAAGACCTTTACGCTTGTCAGGGAGTACCTGAGTATTGTTTTGAAAGACCCCGGGAGTTTCAGGCACATACTTGCCATTACCTTTACCATTAAAGCGGCTGCCGAAATGAAAGAAAGGGTGATCAGCTATCTGAAGATCCTGGCAGAACCGGAGCAGCATGCCGGGTCCGCTGTTGTGAAGGCCCTGTTGCCACAGCTTGAAGAAGCTACGGGAATGAACAAGGATGCTATCCGGATCAACGCAACCAAAGTGCTGAAGTTGATCATGCACAATTATTCTGATTTTGCCATTGGCACCATTGACAGCTTTTTTTACAAGGTGTTCAGGACTTTTGCCAGGGACATGGATCTGCCTGTGAACTTTGAGGTTGAACTGGATAAGGAAAATATGCTGACGCAGATCGTGGATATGCTCATCAGCAGGGTAGGGCAGGATGAGGACCTTTCCAGGGTATTGATGGAATTTGTTAAATCCAAAGCAGAAGAAGAGAGAAGCTGGCATATTGAAAAAGATATCCATAAGTTTTCATCTACCCTTTTCAAGGAGGAGAGTGGCGCTTTTGTTGAAAAGATACAACACCTGACCCTGAAAGATTTTGAGGTTATTCTTCAGCAGGTTTCCGCACTTATAAAAGCTTTTGAGAAGGATGTCGGGTCGCTTGCAGGAGATGCATATCAATTGCTGCTTGATAATAACCTGGAACCCGGTATGTTCTACCAGGGGAAGAACGGGATCATGACCTGGTTCGGGAACCTCGCTGATGGAAATATGGATAAGCTGCCTCCGAATTCGCACGTACTTAAAACCATAGAGGATGACAAATGGACAGGTGGTAAGGCAGATACTGCTGACAAGGAAAGCATAAACGCCATAAAAGACAGGCTGTCTGAGGCGTACCATGACATACACAAGCTGCGGGATGAGCGGGAAGCACAATACTGGCTCCTGAGGTTGGTTGCCCGTGACCTTTATCCGCTGGCAGTCCTGAATGAGGTTGCCAGGCTTATTGTTGAATACCGCGAGGAATATAACTTTATACATATCTCGGAGATCAACAAACGGATTGCTGCCCTGGTAAAAGAGCCGGTGCCTTTTATATACGAGCGCCTCGGCGTGAAATACATACATTTTCTGCTGGATGAGTTCCAGGATACCTCAGTGTTGCAATGGCATAACCTGTTGCCCCTGGTCGAAAATGCTGTTTCCGGTGCTACATTCAGCCTGGTGGTAGGTGATGGAAAACAGGCCATATACAGGTTTCGGGCCGGTGAAGTGGAACAGTTTGAAATGCTCCCGCAGGTCATCAAAAAGGATAAAGATGCCGTTACAAGGGAAAGGGAAAAAGTATTGATAGACAATGCCGAAATCCGTAACTTAGATGCAAATTATCGTTCCAGGGCAGGCATCGTGGAGTTTAATAATAGTTTCTTTAAATACATCTCAGATTACCTTCCTGACGACTTGAAAAGCATCTATAAAGGACTTGAACAGAAATACGATAAAAATGATAAAGGTGGATTTATTTCCCTCGAATTTCTTGAACAGGATGATAAGGATGTTTATGAAAATGAAAACTTTCAGCGGATATCCGGCATTATTTCAGAACTGACTGAAGATGGATTCCAACTCCGGGATATAGCCATACTGTGCAGGGATAATAAAAGCGCCAGCAAGATCGCAAGGTACCTGATCATGCATGATATTGATGTTGTCTCTTTCGAATCATTGCTTTTGAACACCTCCCCGAAAGTAAACTTCATCATTTCATGGATGTACTACCTGCTCAATAATGATGATGAAGTTTCGAGGACTGCCATACTGAATTTCCTGATCAGCAGTAACAGGATCCCAAATACCACCCTCAATCAGACGCTGTCTCTCTTCAAAACCGGAAAGGACAGTAATTCTGCTCACTTTTCTTTCGTGAAACTTCTTGAGAGATCCAGGTTTAAGACCAAAGGCCTGAACAAGCTGAATATTTACGAACTCACAGAAGAGCTTACCAGGGTATTTGAGCTGGATGATGTTGTAGACCCCTACCTGATGTATTTTCAGGATACGGTTTTGGATCAGCTTGTGAAGCAGCATATTAACACGGACATGTTTTTGGAATGGTGGGAGGATCATAAGGGCTCATTGTCGGTAATTGTTCCGGAAGGGGTCAATGCGGTCCGGGTCATGACAATCCACAAAGCCAAAGGCCTGGAGTTCCCGGTGGTGATCTATCCCTTTGCGAAACAGTCTTTCAGGGTGACTAAGAATGAATTGTGGGTGGATCTGGATGTGCAGGATTTGCCTGAGTTACCTTCAGCCTTGCTACTTGCCGGTAACTGGATGGAGAAGACGAAATTCAAGGATTTAAAGGAGGAAGAGGACCATAAGTCGAGGGTTGACCTGCTGAATATTTTATATGTTGTGATGACCCGGCCGGTAGAAAGATTATACCTGCTGACTGTAAAAAAAACAAAGAAGATTGAGAAGATCACTGATGTCCCATCCCTGTTTTACAGTTACCTAAGCGGTATGGGCCTCTGGGAAGAGAATCAGTTGGTCTATACCTTTGGGGAGAAATTGCGTTATATAAAGGAACAGGGTGAGGAGCAGGCAGGCCAACAGGTGCTCCTCAAGGAGTATTATTCCAATGCCTGGAGGGACCGGGTTTTATTGAGCCTGAGCGCACCCGGGTACTGGGACATGGAAGATCCTGAGAAAAACAGGCAATGGGGAAATACCATTCACTTCATTTTATCAAAGATCCACAAGACAGATGACCTGGAAGATGTTATCTCCGACCTGGCATCACAAGGCATCATTATTGAAGATGAGGTGGCAGCGATACGGGAGAAGCTTTCTTACTTCCTGAATGACCCTGCTATAACGCCCTTCTTCAGCAGTGACTGGGTCATCAAAAACGAAGCTGAGATATTACTGCCGGACGGATCATCATACAGGCCCGACCGATTGTTATTTAAGGGAAAAGAGGTGAAAATCATTGATTTCAAGACAGGAGCCCCTGCTGAAGGACACAAAGACCAGCTCCGGAAATATGCAAAAGCCTTGTCAGATATGGGATATGTTGTTGTGGGAATGTTTTTACTCTACCTTGATGCAGATACTAAAGTGATGCCTATCAAGGGTTGAAATATTTTTTTTTGGACTAATTATTATTTTGATGTGCTGGGTAAAAAATGTATTTTTGTTATAATCCTGAAAGGATTCAAGGTATAAGCTCAGGGCGAAGTGTAACGTAGCCCTGTGAGATATACAACGCCAATGTACGAAAGGGCTGAAAGTCCGTAAGATATTTATTAAAAATTGATGATTATGCCGCAAAGCTTATCTAAGGTTTATATCCAGTGTGT
>DAOWEV010000099.1 GCA_030638325.1 Bacteroidales bacterium | reverse complement strand
TGTCTTGCATCCAAACGGGGATATCTACATCTGTGGCGCGACAAAATCTAACGACTTCCCTGTCACGCCAGGGGCATATCAACCTAATTATGCAGGCGGACCATCCGAGTCATTCGTTGCCAGGCTTGACCCTACTTTGTCATATCTAATGGCTTCGACTTATATCGGAGGGTCAAACGAGGACTGTGCTTCATCAATCGTAATTGACGAAGACGGGAATATTTGTATTACAGGCCATACCAGCTCTGTCGACTTTCCAGTAACCAGCGGGGCATTCGACACCATATATAATACTGGAACAAATAATCAAAGCGATATCTTTATCTCAATTCTCAGCCCCGATCTGGATGAACTTCAAGCATCGACTTACCTCGGTGGATCATTACCGGAAGGGTACAATCATACCCGGATAACCATTGATACCAATGGAAATATTATTGTTGCAGGAGGAACACTAGGAGATTTCCCTGTAACGCCAAATGCCTACAGTACAACAGGAGGCTTTGAAAATGCCAACGATGTATTCATTTCAAAACTTCCGGGAGATTTGTCGGCACTTCTTTCATCAACCTATTTTGGCGGATGTGCCTGGGACCAGGTATTTGACCTGATCATTGACCGTGATAATAATATATGCATATGCGGTACTACCGGATCACCTGACTTTCATGTTACACCTAATGCATATGATCCTGCATTCAACGGAGTGTGTGATGCTTACATCTCTATACTTGGCAATGACCTGGACACTTTATTGACATCCACTTTTATTGGAGGTAATAACTTTGACAATGCTTTTTCAATGGATTTCGACAGTTTAGGTAATATATATTTTTGCGGCAATACAGAATCCGATGACTTCCCATATACCTCAGGGGCATTTGACACAAGTTTCAATTTTGGTATTTATGACGGGTATGCCGGACTTTTAGACTCTGAACTTGAGAATCTATTGGCTTGTACCTTCCTCGGAAGCAGCGACTGGGATGAATCCCGGGATATACTGTACGATGCATCCAGTGGTGATGTATTTATTACCGGGCTGGCAGGCGGAGAGGATTTCCCTGTGACAGCGAATTCATATGATACCAGCTTTAATGGAGAAACAGATGCATATATTTTAAGAATAGGCGGTAACTTTAGCAAATTAATCGCTTCAACTTTTCTTGGTGGTTATTTTTATGATTTCGGACTTGAACTCATATTTTCGGAAGATGATAATATTATTGTTGCAGGAAATGCCTCTTCTGATGATTTTCCAACTACCCCAGGAGCATATGATGAATCCTTTAATGGCAATTATGATGCCTTTATTGCAATAATGGACAAAAACCTCTCTGCTCAGTTCGTCGGGATTTCCCCTTTAATGGATACGCAGGATGAAAGCGAACTCGTACTTTTTCAGAACTTCCCCAATCCATTCAGCCATTCAACATACATTTCTTTTCAATTGCCTGAATCGTCCCATGTAAATATCGACATCTATGGAATGTTAGGGAAGAAAATAATATCACTGGCAGATAACACTTTTAAAGCAGGCCGGCATGTGATCTCATGGGATGGAAAGGGCCATTCCGGTAAAGAAGCTGGTAAAGGTGTATATATTGTTTCCCTGACTACAGATAAAGAAATTCGTACCAGCAGGATGATCATCAATTAAAGTTATATTTGATATCAAATTAAAACCTCAATAATGAAAAGCCCTTCCATCATATTCTTATTCCTTTCTTTTCTCTTTCATCTATATGGTTTTAGCCAGGATACAGCTTATATTACGGGAACACTGACAGATCCATATACGTCGTGGCCTGTTTTCGGGGTGAAAGTCTCCGCCGGCAACCAGGCTACCTGGACAGGCGATAATGGTGAGTTCAACCTTACTGTCGATACCGGTTTAACAGATATCCTTTTTACCAGTTACGGTTATCACGACATTTTAATCGACAGTGTTGAGCTGGAACCCGGTGAGGTTTACATTATTGATACCACGGTAAGTATAAGACCGGTGCCACCCTTCCAGGTGGATGCTGAGATGATGGGTAATTATGTTCATGTAACCTGGGCTGTTTCAGGGCCTGTTGTTGGTTATTACAAATACGATGATGGCGAACCTGAGGATTATATTCTCTGGCAATATGCAGGCAGCCAAAATGCTGTTAAGTTTCCAAGAACCTACTGGAGTTCACATGTTATTGGCGGCCAGGTATTTGTTGGCGATGGTTCTTTCCCCGGGCCATTCCTCGGTACGGATTTTGAGATAAGGGTATATGACGAATCCGGACCCGGTGATATGCCTGGTGAACTCATAGAGTCTGATACCGTGGTTGCAAACAACTACGGCTGGGTGGTTTTTGATCAACTGAATTCATGGATCACCACAGACCATTATTATCTTTCTATGTACCAGCTTAATGACGCCCCTGAAGCGGCACCTGTAGGCGTAGATATGAGCTCAGCCGGATATTATGGAGACCATAGTTATTCCAAATTCCTGGACATGGACTGGTGTTTATCTGCCTATCAAAACTTTATGATCCGGCCATGGATGGCTTCACGACACGATAGCGTTTATCCTGTCACCTGTATAGTGGGAAGGCTTTCAGACTTCGACCCAAATGGAAATCCCTGGAATGGCATACTTACACTTCTGTCATCAACCAATTCCGGATATTATGATGATATGGCATGGGCAGGTCTTACAACAGGGTGTTACGTATATGTGGTCAGGGCGGTGTATAATACCGGAGAAAGGTCGGAATGGACAATGTCTGAAATTGTATGTTGGCCTGTTTATATAGATCTTACGGTAAACCTTACGCTTAGTACCGGATTATCGCCCGAAGGCACCGAGATCAGCCTTTCAGGCGAGAACAATTACCAGGCAGTGATACCCGCAACAGGAACCGTTGTTTTTGACAGTATCCCGAATGGAACCTATGAATTGCGGGCCTATAAACCTGGGTTTGACGAGTACCTCATTGATGAACTTGTTGTAGATACAAATCAAAATAACATAGTAAATATTATAATGGCTGAGAAGAGGTATCCTGTCAGAAACTTCCGGGTTGATTCTTCAACCCTGATAGCGACCTGGGATGAGCCGTTGATAACAGTTCTGTCTGAAAACTTTGATGAGGTGACCTTCCCTTCTGCCGGATGGTTGATGTTTTCGGAGGGAGAAGGTTGGTATCGAACGGCATCAGGCAGCAGTACGAACTGGACTATACCGGATTGGCCCGGCTATTATGCTTGTGTCAATGATGACAAAGCCGGTGCAGCTAATGATGGCTGTTGCGATATCCTGGGAACGCCCGTTGTTGATCTGCGGGAAACTGAGAATTTTATCCTGCAATTCGACAGCTACTTTGATGGAGCTAACGGGCAAAAAGCTTATGTTGTGTTTTCTCGCGACGAGGGTATCCACTGGTGGGCACTTGATACGATATCCCCGGATACATCCTGGACAAGGCATCAGATAGATCTGTCATATTTTTCAGGGCCCTATGGCGACCGTGCTATCCGCTTTGGCTTCCATGCTGATGACAATGGGCAACAAGCCTCCGGTTGGGCAGTTGACAACGTCAGCATCTATGTTCCCGATCCCCCTGCCGGTTTTTTGGATTATGAAATATTTATAGACAGCGCTTATTTGGGAAATACCCTTGAGAACTCTTATTATTTTGGATATCTGCCATATGGCACAGGATTTACAGTATGCGTCGCTGCCGGATATTCTTCAGGATTGAGTGAAACCCGATGCGTCTGCACCGTTAGCAGGTTTCTTTATCCACCGAAGGATTTCACGGCCGAAGGCATCGTTCTGTTATGGGAACAACCTTATAATACAACCGGGCTGATTGGTTACAATCTGTACCGTGATGAAATATTCTTTCAATTTATTGAAGCCGGCACCACCAGCTTTATTTTTGATAGTTGTTATCCGGGTCATTACGAATACTGTGTTGCTGCAATTTATGACCTTGAAATTTTCGGGTATCCGGGCGAGGTAGGGGAATCGAAGTCCATATGTGACACGACAACCTATATCACCGGACACCTACTGGATTTCACCGAAGACTGGTCATCCTCATCTTTCGACACCAATGGATGGGTTACCGGTGAAGATTCATTCTGGAAAATTACTGCCGATGCCGGAAATCCAGCACCTTCAGCATTCTTTAACGGGTCATCACCAGACCGGGATTACAGCATGGCCCTCGAATCTTACCCTTTCAACAATACGGATTCAAATCGCCTTGAAGATATATACCTTGATTTTGAATTATCACTGGAAAGCATTTCTTCTGCCGGAGATGAAAAAATGGTAATACAGGTACGTAATTGGGACAATGAATCCTGGTATACCCTGGAGGAAATTAATAATTCAAACGGCTCATTTGATTGGCACTCTTATTCTTACAACATATCGGAATATGCCGTTGACAAGGTCTTCAGCACTCGATTTCTTGCCTTAGGCCTTGAAACCAGCGAGGTTAACTGGCTTTTAGACAACATAAAAATATACAGATTATGCCGGGGGGCCGATACGATCTCATCAGCGCTCATTGATGATAAAAATATCAGGGTCATATGGAGCGTCCCCCAGCCCGGGGCTGA
Organism: Bacteroidales bacterium; assembly: GCA_030638325.1. Classification (GTDB taxonomy): domain Bacteria; phylum Bacteroidota; class Bacteroidia; order Bacteroidales; family JAGOPY01; genus DAOWEV01. The sequence continues at coordinate 2,906 of DAOWEV010000099.1, read as the reverse complement.
CCAGCTCAAATGGTGCAACGATGAATACTTTACTGCAATTGGCGCTGAAAACGTCCTGGAATTTGATGCAGCATGCCGGTTTAGGCCCATAGACCTGGAAGATCAGGTGGGCAGCCAGATTGTAAGTGTTGATTTTTATCCTGTTGAAGAGTGGGCATCTTTCAGTATCAGGATCTGGATAGGGCCCAATGCATCTGAACTCCTGACTGATCAAATAGTTGAAACCCCGGTAATAGACCGATGGAATACTATCCATTTACAGGAATCGATTAAGATCGCTGAGGGCAAAGAATATTGGGCCGGCTTCCACGTGGTCACTTCATCAGGTTATCCGGCCGGATCTGATGCCGGGCCTGCAAATGACAGTTTGGGCAATATGATTTACTGGAATAACAAATGGCTGCTCCTTCACGACCTCCATCCCAGTTATCAGTATAACTGGAACATCCGTATGAACACTCAAAAAACAGCGCTTTCCGTAAAGCTATTCAGAAGCATTAATGATGGCGATTTCAACCAGACAGGCGAGATAAATATTAACCATATCTGCCAGGATCATTTTATAGATTCTAATTTAACGGCGAATAAGTATTGTTATAAGGTTCAATATCAATGGTCTAATAATTATGATACCTGTTTATCAAAATTTAGTGACGAGACCTGCGAGGTGGTTGCAGGCATTATAGATAATGGCCCGGGGGGGCATGGCATTTCAATAAGGCCGAACCCATCAAAGGAGTATTTCATGATTTCTTGTCAGGATTGTACATTAAAAGAAATATCTATTTATGACATCTCGGGTAAGATCATCTTTTTTACCGAAACCAACGAAGAAACTATAACCATCAACGCCCGTGATTATGACCCTGGAATTTACATCGCAAGGATAAAAACCCATAATGAAGTAATTTCACAGAAACTGGTAATTTATTAGCTTAAACTTCGCATTGCTCTTCACGGCCTGGGTTATGGAAAAGTCTAAGTTACCTTTATGCATATATTTACTTTGCGGCATTAGAGTTTTTTCATAAGGAGAACCGCTAGCAAGCTTGAATCCAAAATTTCGAGGATTAAATTGAGTTTTCAATACCTTACTGAAACATGAAAAATAAGATGATTTATGAGGCGCTCGGGATGCTAAACCGGTCAAAATACACCACTGCCTTTACCGGGGCAGGCATCTCAGTAGAGAGCGGGATTCCACCTTTTAGGGGTGAAGACGGACTATGGAGCAAATATGACCCCATCGTTTTAGATATTGATTATTTTCATGCCAATCCCCTGAAATCATGGGAAATGATCAAAGAGATTTTTTACGATTTTTTTGGGAAAGCCCGGCCCAATAGTGCACACAAGGCACTTGCCAGTATGGAACAAAGAGGATTCCTTAAAAATGTAATCACCCAAAACATTGATAACCTGCATCAGGAAGCCGGCAGCACAGAGGTTTTTGAGTTTCATGGAAATTCTCACCAACTGTTATGCACCGGATGCAAACGGTATTTTGGATTAGGTGAACTTTCACTTGAAACACTGCCTGTAGTTTGTCCTGATTGCAATTCATTGATAAAACCCGATTTCATTTTTTTCGGAGAAGGTATCCCTCCTGTTGCATACCGGAAATCAATTGAAGCAGCAGAAAAAGCTGATGTTTTCCTGGTCATCGGAACGACCGGCGAAATAATGCCGGCCAGCCAAATACCCTATCATGCCAAATCAAGCGGTGCAAAGATTATAGAGATCAATCCCAATCCCTCAAATTACACACATACCATTACTGATGTTTTCTTACAAGGCAAAGCCACTGAAGTGATGGGAGATATTTTGGCTGCGTTGGTTTAGTAGCTATTACGCTTGATACCCTCAATATGTGTAACTATTTAGGTGTAATATATCACACAAATTATTTTCTTCACATAAATTCTAAGCACTAATTTCTAAATCCTAAACAATTTCAAAATTCAAATTTTCAAATGTTTAAAACTATAAGATCATACTGTTTTGAATTTTGCACTTCTGTCATTTAAATTTGTTTAGGATTTAGATATTCGGATTTAGTGTTTTATTTAACACTGATGAAATATACATCACAGCTAAATAATTACTAATATTTTATTAATCTTTTTGATTGATGATTTTCCCCTGACTTCAATCTTACAATATACATCCCATTTGGATATCCTGAAATATTAAGCTGACCAATTCCATTTTTGATATCTTTTCTGAAAATAGTTTGACCATATATATTTAATATTTCAACAGTTGCATCTTCGATTTTAATTAATTCAATATAGATAATATCATTAGTTGGATTAGGGTATATTTTAAAAATATTATTTACAGAACTGATTGTATTAATACTTACAGATATCAAATAACAAATTTCCAGTTTTGGACGATAGTTGGAAATACTAAAATCACTGGAGGCAAAATTCATGCTTCTCCAATATTCTTCTGTTACCAATCTCATCATGAAACCATAACTTGTTGAAGGATTATCAATCATATCCTGAACCAATGAAGTTACATTTATGTCCGGATAATCCTGTGTTGGACTTATACTCTGTGGAATATATACCTCATTTAGTGTTGTTGTTAAGGGTTGGGAATTCCAGCTTACGGTATTCTCCTCCCAATCTGAAATTATTCTTTGGAGAAAACAAGCATTTGAGCCACTTAATGTTGAGTGTCCAACACCACCAACCCCTGGATAAGGATAATGATATAATGAAAGAACTGCTTTTGTAATTATTGAATTTGCAGGGATTGAAGAAAGATCAAAATCGATCAGGCTTCTGACTTTAGCTTCTGTGCCGCTAAATGTCCAGGCAAATGCTTTAAATAAAGAATCTCCTGCATAATTAGCTGACGGATTCCAGTCGCCTATACTTGCATCTTTTCCATCC
>DAOWEV010000020.1 GCA_030638325.1 Bacteroidales bacterium | reverse complement strand
TTAAAACCAATCTTTTGATCGAAGAGGGTGAAAACGGCGCTGTTAAATTCTTAGATGATCTCAAAGAGATAAATCCCGGTGATAAGATAATTGATTGCACGGGAAAGTATGTAACCAAATCTTTTGCTATCGGACATCATCATGTTTATTCCGCCCTCGCAAGAGGCATGCCTGCTCCAAAAAAAACTCCGCAGAACTTTTATGAAATTCTGAAATATATTTGGTGGCCACTTGATAAAGCATTGGATAAAGATATAATCAAAGCCAGTGCATTGGTAACTGCAATTGAATGTGCAAAATGTGGGACTACCTTTATTATTGACCATCATTCTTCTCCAAATTATATTCAAGGGTCACTTGATATTATCGCCGGCGCTTTTGATAAAGTGGGCGTCAGCCATTTGCTTTGTTATGAGATTACTGACAGAGACGGATTTGAAAAAGCTGAAAAAGGACTTGCTGAAACAGAGAGTTATTTGAAAAACAACCAGGGGCTTATAGGCTTACATGCTTCTTTTACGGTTGGAGAAGATACCATGAAAAAAGCCGCCGGCCTGATGCATGATCAGAATTCAGGGTTCCATATTCATGTGGCAGAAGACCTTTATGATCAACAGCAGTGTGAGAAAAATTATTCTAAAAGAGTAGTTGAAAGGTTGAACGATTACGGTGCTTTGAGTTCATCCAAAACAATTCTCGTGCATTGTTTGCATGTTGATGATAATGAACGTAAACTAATTGAAAACTCAAAAGCCTTCATTGTTCAAAATACCGAGAGTAACCTCAACAACAATGTGGGGTATTTTAATTCAAAAGGATTAGGTGATAATATAATGCTGGGAACCGATGGTATACACAGCGATATGCTTAAAAGTGCCAAAGCTGCATTTTTGGTTGGGCAGGGTTTCGACAATATAGATTACACATCAGCATACAAACGGTTCAGAGATGTTCATAATTACATTGAAACAAATGCTTTTTATGGTAATGCCTCTAACAACCTGATCATACTGGATTATCCTTCACCCACTCCGCTGAATAGCAATAACTTTCCCGGGCATTTTATCTTTGGATTGGAATCAAAACATATTCAGCACGTTATATCAAATGGAAAGTTGATCGTTGAAAACCGGAAGGTTACTAATATTGACGAACAAGATGTTTTGGCTTTTTCAAAAGAGATGGCTGCAAGGCTTTGGAACAAAATGTAGCCGGATAAAAATTCCTTTGGACTTCTGACTTCCCCCGAATGTTTTCGGGGTTGGACTTCCGACTTGCCTTTTAGGGAATTAGGCTATAAATGTGCAAAAAGTCACCCCATTTTTTGAAAAAACTGGTTTTCCACTTATTAAATACGTAAAACCCTTGGTATTACTGAAATGAAGAGAATCATTAGGTCAATTTTTGGGTAACTTCAAGCAATATAAAACTTGACTTTGTGATATTATTTTTATATCTTGGCAAACACAATATTTCGGGAACGCAATTTCTATTATATAAAAACCATCCAATTAAAGAAAAACAATAAAAAAAACCATCTCATCATGAAACCGATCAAACACATTTCAATTGTAATTGTCGGAATTATTTTTATTTCGGCTTCATTTTTAAAGGCGCAGGACATAATAAATCCTGGTCCGAATTTCTGGACCGTTCCTGATGCCGGTATGTATTTTGGAGGTTATGATTTGCCTCAAATCCCAGCTGATTTCTTTGGTCCGGGTTCCGATCCTTTTGAAGGTCAGGTCTATTTAGAAGGTGGAGCGCTCGATCCTCTGCCATTCCCCGATTTTGATGTATTAATTGAACGAACTACTACCGGAAATGTTCCACCACCCTATCCTGCAGGGGCTTCAATAGATGTGGAAATGATTGAATTAAAACTGGTAAGTACAGAGCCGATAACGGTTACTTACTCTGGTGGTACGACCACTGAGGAATGGCATGTAGAAGTTGGATTATCTGTTAGTCCCTATCCGACCGGAAATATGGACGTAATAAAGGAATACCCCGATGGTGGTGTTTTTAGTTATATGCCACTTAAAGTTCAGCCATTATTTACATTCACACTTACAACAAACCCAAGTGAAAAAAGGACATTTGATACCGGGTTAGAAAGCATATTACCGCTTGAATATTACTCCGGTGTTAACGACTATCCCTGGGAACATTCGCCGATTGGTGATGACTTAAATCCAACTGCCGACTACCCTTTACCTATGTCAACTGAAAGCATGGAATGTACTTTAGACCTGCTACCCTATCTTCTTCGCCAGGATAATTTCTGGGTAAAAGTTACTCCTGACGGTCAAGTAATGGCGGGTGGCGGAACAGGGGTTCCTCCTGCTATTTGGTATTATTACCCAAATACTGATTGGTGGAATATCTGGTTTTATGATCATCCATTTGACCCAGTAAGATACAAGGAAATTAACATAATATTTGATTTAGGTAAATTGGATCCTGAATTACCCTCTGAATTTTTAATGGTTGTGAACTGGTCGTCGCAATGGTGGTCACAAATTGATCCTCCACCGTTTGGTCCACCGGTGCCACCATTATATCCTGAAGAAGAAGAACTGTACGTATATCGTTCAGATACCTTAATATATTTAGATAATGACGAGTTTCCTGTGACTCCACAATTCTTCTCTCTGGATCCATATTTTATCTATGAGTATAACCCTGAATGGGTGTCAATCGATATAAGGGGATTTAATTTTGAAATCCCCATATATGAAGATCCTCCTGCTCCTCCAGTAATGAGTGGAACGATAACTCATGAATGTATTCTTCCTGAGGATCCAATTGATGCTGAGTATGGCGATGCACCCGAGCATGCACCTAATATTGCATATATTGATGGGACCAATGGGAATTTCCCAACTTGTATTGATAACGATTGGTACTTTATACGTCATGGTTGGCCCTCGACGCTATTTTTCGGTCCAATGGCTGATGCCGAATCAGATGGCAATCATGGAAACTGCCCAAATTGGTGGCAAAATCAATACGACCTGGATGAATGTTTCCAGGATGGAGACGCAGGCTTGATTAAACCAATGTCATTTACAATCACTTCAGATGGAGCTGGCGATCATTATACGCCTTGCCCCCAGGGACAGGCTGACACTATTTTACAAGAGCCTTGTCAAACTGCTGTTTGGGGACAGGATATTAATATTCACGTAAGTACTGCAGGTGGTGGCCCAGCCATAGTTAATGTCTTATTCGATTGGAATCACGACGGTCAATGGAAGGGGAGTTCTGACTGTTCAGGAACACCTGCACCAGAACATGTTCTGATAAATTTCCCAATACCTGCTAACTTCAATGGGCCTTTATCAGCATTAGGACCGCCAAATTTCCTTGTTGGACCCGATGAAGGATACTTCTGGGCACGCTTCTCGATCATGGAGCAACCCGTTCCAGTTGATTGGGATGGACACGGCCAATTTGCTGACGGCGAAACTGAAGATTATCTGCTTTATGTTCAAAAACAAGCTGATAAAATTCCATTAGGAAACTGGCCAATCATTATTGCTGTTGGATTAATCGCACTGGTTACTATCCTCGCTATTAAAAGAAGATTAGCAAGCGCATAGATTGAAAAAAAAAGTAATCAACCAATAATAATATAAATTATTAAAGCCTTTCCAGGTTTGGAGGGGCTTTTTGATTTTCTGCTATTGGAAGAAATTAATAATTAATAAATATCAAAATACAAAGGCTTTGTTCTAGATAATATTTGTATATTTATACATTATACTATTACCCAATAAAAACTTTTTTTTAGCAAGTTAATTTTTAAAGCCAAAAGTAAAATTGCTTTGGGCTTCTGACTTTGGACTTCTGACTTCCCCCGAATGCTTTCGGGGTTGGACTTCCGACTTGCCTTAAGGGCGTTAGGAATTAAGCAGTCTCTTAAATACCAACTCTTTTAATATTTCGATTAAGAATACCGGTCAGGATTTTGCCGGGATCCTCAAACATGTTTCCAAGCATCATAGCAGCAATTATATAAGGCTTGTAACCGGCTTCCCGGTATGTCAATATTCTGTATTTTTCAAAAACATCTGCGCTCACTTCTCCTTCTTTGCATGACACCCCTGAAATATCTGCCGGCATGCAATGCATATACAAAGCATCCTGATTTTTTGTCAAACGCATCTTCTGATTGTTATATTCCCAATGTTTAAAGTGGGCATTCTGGGTCAGGCAGGTCTTTTCCAGCTCTGCCAGTCCGTTTTTGTCTGCAGTTTTTAAGAGTTTCGTCCTTTGTTGCATGATATGATAAGGAGCCCAGCTCTTGGGATATACAATATCAGCATCAATAACAGATTCTTCCATTGAATGGCTTACAGAAAATGTCCCACCGCTTTTAATGGTGTTTATTTTGGTTAGTTCAATAATTTCCGGGATCAGACCGTAACCTTCCGGGTATGCTAATTCGATATTCATCCCAAAACGTGACATCAATGCAATAATGCCCTGAGGTACCGACAGCGGCTTTCCATAGCTCGGTGAATAAGCCCAGCTCATCACGATTTTTTTGCCTTGAAGTTTGTCCAGGGAGCCAAAATGATTTTTTAAATGCAACAGATCGGCCATTGATTGAGTTGGGTGATCCATATCACACTGCAGGTTCACGATTCCCGGGCGGGATGGCAGGACACCTTTCTCATATCCCTCATCCAGGGCCTGTCCTACCTCACGCATATACTTATTACCTTCTCCGAGGAATATGTCATCACGGATCCCGATAAAGTCGGATAAAAAGGAGATCATATTGGCAGTTTCCCTGACGGTTTCGCCATGGGCAATCTGTGACTTCTGCTCATCCATATCCTGAACGGCCAGACCGAGCAAATTAGCTGCTGATGCATAAGAGAAACGTGTTCGTGTGGATTTATCCCTGAAAACAGATACTGCCAATCCCGAATCAAAGACTTTTGAAGATATATTTTGTTCTCTCATCTCCTTCAGGATACCAGCCACTTCCAGGATCAGTCGAAGGTCTTTTTCGCTTTTCTCCCATGTCAGCAGAAAATCTTTTTGAAAAAGATCGGATTTTATGCGACCTGATTCTTCTATTCTTTTTCTTAAATTCATATCTATTTATTTTAAGCTCAAAACTCAGAACTTTTTGCCCCACTTATAATTCATACGCAAATGCAGCATAAAATGCGGAAGCAACCACCAGGTCATGAATAGCTACTTTCTCATTGGGGGCATGTGCCAGCACTTCATTTCCCGGGCCGAAACCGATTGTTGGAATGCCATAAATTCCATTGATGGTAACCCCATTGGTTGAGAAGGTCCACTTACCGGTCTGAGGTACTTTCCCATACAAATTATGAAAAGCCCTGATGCCTGTCTGAACGACTACATGATCTTCAGGTATCTTCCAGGCAGGGAAATATTTTTCCATTCCGTATTCTAAGCCGGTGTATGACTTTTCGTTATAATCAAGCATCTGAACTTCTGCATTCATGTCTTTAACCAGTTTTCTGATCTCCTTCATGGCTGATTCCCTGGTTTCACCCCATGTGAGCCGGCGGTCCAGGTGGATCCTTGCAAAATCTGCAACGGCACATAATGACGGACTGTCAGAAACAATTTCGGAAATCGTCACACTCCCCTTTCCAAGAAATTCATCTGATGGTAATTTTTCATTTAGCTTTTCGATCTCAAGAGCGGCCCGTGAAGCCATATAGATTGCATTTTTCCCACGCTCGGGTGCTGAGCCATGTGAAGAGACTCCAAAAAAACTCACCTGTACCTCCATTCTTCCCCTGTGTCCACGGTAAACATTCAGGTTAGTTGGCTCTGTGCATATTACAAAATCGGGTTTAATGCCTTCTTCTTCAATGAGGTACTTCCAGCAAAGCCCGTCACAATCTTCTTCCATCACACTCCCTACAAAATAAATTGTGAGGTCTTTATCAAAACCCAGCTCTTTTAATATTCTGCCTGCAGTTATGAAAGCAGCAGGCCCGCCTTCCTGGTCAACGGTGCCTCTTCCATGTACATATCCGTCTCTGATCTCGCCACCCAGCGGATCAAAATCCCAGTTATCAAGATTTCCAAGGTCAACCGTATCCATATGGCCGTCTATAGCAAGAACCTGCTGACCGTATCCGATCCTGCCTATCACATTCCCAAGCCCATCAATCCTGACTTCATCAAATCCGGCATCTTCCATTTGTTGTTTCAGTACTTTCTGGACATTTTCTTCATCCCTGCTTAAAGATTTGATCTTAATGAGTTCTGATAAATTTCTTGCTGTGTAATCCCGGTACTTTTCTGAGAGTTCCCTGATTTTTTTGAAAGTATTGTCCATTTGATTGATTTTAGACTATAAAGTTAGCCACCTAATTCGCAAAATTAACCAATATGTTGTTTATATTATTGTTGCAGGTTGCAAGTGGTTGAAAATTATTTTGATGTGCTGGCTCACGTTCTAAGGGGCAACGCCCCTTAATGTAATAGCTCAGGGTGAAGCGAAGCGAAACCCTGAGCTAATAGATTAACATTTTACACAAGCCCTGAAAGGGCGGCACCTCATACACAAAGAATTGTTAGTCCCATATATAACGTTCGTCAAAATCAATGTTATATTCATCAAAAAAATTACGTAGTTCATCCTTAAATGATGTTTTTTTATGATGTTGTGGTTGATTTTTAATATACATTTCAACAACCTTCACCTTTGACGAACTGACAGAGAAAGCCCCATATACTCCTTGCCAGGAAAAATTAATAATGCCTTGTTTTTTAATCCATCTGGAAGAAGGTGTTTTTATTTTTGAAATTAATTCAGCAATAGTAATAGTCCGAGGCAAGGTGCACAAAACATGAATGTGATCAGGATTAGCATAAATTTCATTTACATAAGAACCAATTTTTGATAATGTTCCTATGATATAGGAGTGTAAATCCTTTCGAATGGCATCAGTGATCACTGGCTCACCTTTTTTAGTGGAAAATATGCAGTGTATATATACTTTTGATAAACTTTGTGGCATGATTTTATTATTAATTATATGTCGGGCTTTCAGCCCTAATTTAATATAACATCATATCTCTCAGGGCTTCGTTTCACTTCGCCCTGAGCTTACACCTTGAATCCTTTCAGGATTCTAACAAAAATACATTTTTTAAGTCAGCACATCAACATAATATTTAGCCAATATTTGGCCTTTCACCCAAAAAACAAACTGTATATTCAGGAAAATTCTTACATTAGCAGAGTCGTTCAATGGTCATTCGATGGTTATTAAAATGACGTGTAGCAAATTTCAAAAAAATTAAAAATAGCTGAAAATGGAAAATATTGACTGGAAAAACTTACCCTTCGGATATTTCAAGACAGATTACAATGTTCGCTGTTACTGGAAAGGCGGGAAATGGGGAGAGCTGGAGATCAGCTCATCGGAGTATGTTTCTATGCATATGGCTGCCACCTGCCTGCATTATGGCCAGGAAGCATTCGAGGGTATGAAGGCTTTCATGGGTAAGGATGGGAAGATACGGGTCTTTCGCTGGGAGGAAAATGCAAAACGTATGCGCAGGTCAGCACATGGCATCATGATGGCTGAGGTTTCCGACGAGCTGTTTTTCCAGGCCATTACCACGGTTATCAAAATGAATAAAAAGTACGTACCTCCTTACGGAACCGGTGCAGCTTTATATATCCGGCCATTGTTGCTGGGCTCCGGGCCACAGGTAGGCGTCAAACCCGCAATGGAATATCTGTTCATGATTTTCGTAGGACCGGTTGGTCCTTATTTTAAAGGAGGATTTAGTCCGGTTAATATCCAGCTTGTTAGAGATTATGACAGGGCTGCCCCTCAGGGTACCGGCCATATCAAGGTGGGGGGTAACTATGCAGCCAGCCTGAGGCCGGCTGACCGGGCAAAGGAAGAAGGACATGCTTCAGTATTATTCCTCGATGCCAAGGAGAACAAATATATTGACGAGGCAGGCCCCGCAAACTTTTTCGGCATCAAAGGAAATACTTATGTCACACCTGCTTCCGACACTATACTGCCCTCTATCACCAACATGAGCCTGCAGGTGCTGGCCCTGGATATGGGTATGGAGGTAGAAGTCAGACAGGTGACTATTGAAGAACTTGCGGATTTTGATGAGGTAGGGGCCTGTGGTACGGCTGCCATCATTTCGCCTATTAAAAAAATAGAAGACCGCGAAACCGGCAGGGTTTATGAATATTGTAAAGACGGCAAAGCCGGCTCAGTTTCCACCAGGCTTTATAATAAACTCAGGGCTATCCAGTATGCCGAAGAAGAAGATCCTTATGGGTGGAATTTAGTGGTTGAGTAGTGGATCATTGACAGGCAAGCTACAATTTACAGTTTACAATTTACGATTTACAATTTTGCTGCATCCAGCAACTGTTGCATTTGCTGTTGAAGCTCAAAAGCTTTTGTTCTTGCTGCTTCTGCAAAGTCCTTTCCGGATGAGGCGAAGATAATACCCCTGGATGAGTTGACCAGCAGTCCGCAATCTTTATTCATGCCATATTCAGCTACTTTCTGCAGGCTGCCGCCCTGGGCTCCGACCCCTGGGACAAGCAGGAAATGACCGGGCACAATAGCCCTCACCTCACGCAGCATTTCTGCCCTGGTAGCGCCGATTACATACATCATGTTTTGATCGGAAGCCCATTTTTGTGAAACCGAAAGAACATGTTTGAAGAGTGGCTGATGATCCGAAACGAGATTCTGAAAATCCCTGGAGCCGGCATTGGATGTCAGGGCCAGGAGGATCACCCATTTGCCTTTAATAGACAGGAAAGGACTAATAGAATCCTCTCCCATATAAGGAGCTACGGTAATGGCATCGAAATCAAGGTTTTCCAGGAAAGCTTTTGCATACTGTCCGGAAGTGTTGCCTATATCGCCCCGTTTCGCATCGGCTATGGTAAATATCTCATTACCAAACTGTTTCAGGTATTTAATAGTTTTTTCAAGGCTTTCCCAGCCGGCAGCGCCCCTGCTTTCGTAAAAAGCAATGTTGGGCTTATATGCGACTGCCAGATCATGGGTGGCATCAATGATCGCCTTATTGAATTCAAAAACAGGATCAGTTGCGTCTGTCAGGTGAGCAGGGATCTTGTCAATATCAGTGTCCAGCCCGATGCACAGGAAAGAACGTTTGGATTTGATGAGCCTGATCAGTTCGGTTTTTTTCATATTGTAGTTTGTATTTGCTTACTAATCATCCTGACATTTTCCAACCGTCAATCGGAGCGAAGCGGAGATCCAGCCGAAGGCGGGACCGCCAACTGTCAACCGCCAACCGTCAACTATCAACCGCCAACCGTCAACTACTCCAGCCCCTCTTTCAGCCTTTCCGCATTTTCAGCCAACTGCAGCTTTTCGATCATCTCCTGGATATCACCGTTGACGAAGTTTGGGAGGTTATACATGGTCAGGGTGATGCGGTGGTCGGTTACACGCCCCTGTGGCCAGTTGTAAGTCCGTATCTTGGCCGAACGGTCACCGGTTGACACCATAGTTTTTCTTTTGGATGAAATTTCGTCAAGGTATTTTTTATATTCCAGTTCATAGAGCCTGGTCCTCAGAACAGTCATTGCTTTGTCATAGTTCTTGAGCTGGGATTTCTGGTCCTGGCAGGTCACGACTATTCCGGTGGGAATGTGGGTAAGGCGGATGGCTGAGTAGGTCGTATTCACCGATTGCCCCCCCGGTCCGGAAGAACAATAAGTATCTTTCCGGACATCGGCATCATTCACCTCGATATCGAATTCATCTGCTTCCGGAAGGACTACCACTGATGCAGCAGAAGTATGCACGCGGCCCTGTGTCTCGGTTTTGGGAACACGCTGCACCCGGTGTACACCCGATTCGTATTTCAATTCACCATAGACGCCATCTCCGATAACGTCAAATATCACTTCCTTAAACCCCCCAACAGTGCCTTCAGTAGCGCTGACGGGGTCGATTTTCCACTTTTTCGACTCGCAAAACTTCTGGTACATGCGGTACAGGTCCCCTGCAAAGATGCTGGCTTCATCGCCACCGGTTCCGGCACGTATTTCCACAACGGCGTTTTTCTTGTCCTGCGGGTCAGCCGGGATCAGCATCAGGCGTATCTCTTCTTCCAATTCTTCCTTCCTGTGGTGGAGTTCCATTAACTCATCTTTGGCCATGGCCCGCATCTCCTCATCTTTTTCCGTATGCAGGAGTTCTTTAGTGGAATCTAAGTTCGCCAGAATATTGGAATAGGTGTGATAAGCTTTGATGAAAGGCTGAAGTTCCTTATAGTCTTTATTCAGCTTGATGAATCGTTTCATATCACCGATTACTTCCGGATCATTCATTTGCTGTTCAATATCCTCGTATTTTTTCTTTATATCTTCAAGTTTCTCCAGCATATCGCGTTACTTTAATATGAATTAGAAATCCACAATTCCATTCTTCCACCATTCCATCTCTCAGCGCCATCTTCTTAGAGGATAGATTTTCAATATTACTGCAAAATTAACAATAAATTCTTGCCAGCCCTATTATGTTGATGGTTGTGATACTATAAGCTTTACCAGTGGGCTATTGGCTCACTAGCCGTCTCGATCAGGCACTGTATTTTATTTAATTATTATTTTCTTTCTGAATATTCCAATATCAGTATCGAGTTCAACAATATACAATCCTGTTTTCAGGTTTGATACATCCAATCTATTACTTGTAAAAGCTTGGTTGAAGACCAATTGCCCGACATGATTATATATCCTTACTTGCTTAATGTACTTTAAGTCTATTCCATCAAAATAAACATCACCTGATGATGGATTAGGGTAGAGCTTAATAACCTTATCAAATTCTGATTTTAATGGGATGTCCTCCAGGTTTGTGAATAATCCACAATCCAGGTCCAGGGTATCAATTAGGATTGGATAGGGGCACAGGCTGTCGTAAGTAAATGGCTGGGAGTATATTGAATCGTCTTGCAATAAGCGATTCAACTTCCAGAGGTAAATATCCTGATTAACATCAAGCAATAATGTTTTGATAGCTAATGCTTTTTGGTCAAATGTAGTAATCATTTTACTTGGAAAGAAAGAATTAGCTTCAATAAGTTCTCGACTATTTATATAATTACCAAGTGTATCTGTATGAATAATTGCAAAATTATTGGTATCGCCAGGTTGCTGATCATCAGACCAATCGTATGAAACAATCACATTGGTATCCTCAAGTATGCAAAGCGCATTACTTGAAGCATATTTTGTAGTATCATCTATCAGATATGTGTATTGTATCTGATTTCCCTGACCATCAAACTTATACAGTATTGGCACTAGAGGTTTAGGCCTATCATAAATCCAAGCACTACCTGCTGAATAATAGAAATCCCCACTTCCATTTATGGTTTTTTCTATCCAAGCTGTATAAAAATCTGGCTCTTCCCATTTAAGATCCCATAAAATCTCACCATCAGCATCACTCATGATAAAATAAGGTCTTGTTTTGAGGGAATAGTGGCAATTGCCTGAAATAAGGACCTTGTCTATGTCAGTAACCAGCATGTCCTGCCCACCCTCAGCTCGGACTAATGTGTCAAGCGGTATTGGTTTTTTCCACAAAGGAATCCCATCACGAGACAGTTTAAGTAATTTCATCCGAATATTATCGACTTCTGTAGCACAATTTATTAAACTTATATATGAGGAATCACTCAATTGTACAATATGTGAAGCATACATGCAATAATTGTTAGAATTCTCTAAAACAAATGAACACCACTCAATTTCTGCGCAAGCATTCAATTTTATGAACAACATACTCAATTGATGAGTTCCAGTTACAAGATTTGTTGAACCACTGATGATCATCCCTCCGTCAAATGTTTTATAAAGACTGCTGAAACATACCATGTACGTACCATCCCCGAAACGCTTATCCCAAAGCACATTGCCATTAACATCTGTCTTGATAATCCATCCATAACGATGTACATATGGATTACCATGTATTGTACCGGTTATCAGGATTCCATTATCATAGTCCTCATCGAGATCGAAGTATTGAGAATTAATTGAATCAGCAATAATGCGTGGCCAGCCTTGTCCCATTAAACACATAACTGCTGTCAGGAATGTAACGATTAAAACTACACGGATTCTCATTTCAAATGAATTTGGCTTTTCTTAAATATAGTGCCTAACGTTTGGTGTAAGAATAGTGGTGGATTTTTAGCACCATTTTTCTTTTTAGCACTCTGTCATTTTATAGTTAATCTGTTTATATTTAGCACGATGCCACCATTATTTTTACACGGTGTTGTAACACGTAACTTCCGTTTTATTTTGGTGTATTCTTCTTGAAGTTTTTATGTGTCTTTCTTCCTACTCTAACCAATATTTCAACAATTTCTTTAATGTCCTTTTTTGAAGTCCGAAAATTCACAATGCAACCTCTTAAACAATACTTTTCCTTAACAATAGCATTCGATAAAAAGACCTCTCCTCCTTGTTGTATGTCATTAAGTATTGCTTCGTTTAATTCGTTTAAATAGGATTCCTTATTAGCACTATTCTTCGTATAATCTAAAGGAATATATCTTAATGTTGTAATGCTTAAGTTTTGTGAAACAGCTTCTAGTTCTGGATGATTTTCTGCTTGAGTAAATAATAATTCTGATAATTCAATATCTTCAGTAATCATTTTCACATAACCACTTCTTCCTACTTGTTGTAATGATAACCATACTTTTAAAGCTCTAAAACCACGAGAATTTTGAAGTCCGTATTCAAAATAATTTTGTGAGAAATCATCTTTGTTTAAGTTATAATATTCAGGATGCGAGCTATAGGTATCAATTAAATGTTGTGGATTCTTCACTAAAGTACAACCTGCTTCAAGCGGACTATATAGCCATTTATGAGGGTCTAAAGCTATTGAGTCTGCCTCTTTAATACCGTCAAACAATTTATTTTGTTCAGGAACAACAGCTGCTGGAATACCATAGGCACCATCTACATGAAACCATAAGTCATAGGTTTTGCAAATAGCTGCAATTTCCCTAAGATTATCAACTGAACCAGTACTTACATCACCACCGGTTCCTATCACCATAATGGGTTTACAATCATTTTCAATATCATTCTTAATAGTTTTTTCTAAAACTTCAATATCCATTTTATTAGCGATATCAGTTTGTATCCAACGAATTGCTTTAGAACCTAAACCAAATAATATTGCTGCTTTATCAATCCAGGTATGTGTGGTTTTAGAGCAATAAATAACCAATTTTTGAGATGAAGCTGAAATGCCATCTTCATTGATGTTTTTAGGCGCTTTGGCCGTTCTCGCAGCCAAAAATGCTGTGAAATTTGCCATATTCCCACCACTAACTAAAATTCCGCCATAGTCAGGAGAAACACCAATAAATTCGGCCAGCCATTTCACCGTTTGTTTTTCAATTTCGGTAGCTATTGGGCTTAATATTTGTCCTCCAACATTTGGATTGACCGTAGCTGCTAATAAATCTGCCAATGCACCAATCGGAGCTGCTGAGGAAGTGATATAACCTAAAAATTTCGGATGCCCGTTTAATAAAGAATGGTTAAATAATAAATCAGTAGTTTTGGATAGCAACTCTGCTGGAGATCTGCCATTTTCAGGTAGTGGTGAATTCCCTAGTGTTTTTTGCAGCTGTGTAGGGCTTTCCCTTGTTGTAACGGGCCTTTCCTCAATTGTATCGATGAAATCACAAATCTTATCAATTAGCTGATATCCAATTTCTTGAAATTCTTCTTTGCTAATTTCAATTGGTGTTTTTCTATTGTCTGTCATATTGTTAATTTTCTTCTCCATGTGTTACAACAATGCTTATAAAACGCACAAACTTCACTATATACATGAAGCATCCTCTGGATAAAGTGAGGTTTGGTTCTTTTTATTGCCTCAAACTTACATAATAGTTTGATGTACCCAAAGATAACATTTTTTGTGCCATTTACAATGGGGGGATTTGGAGAGATGAAAGTTGGCGGTTGACGGTTGACGGTTGACGGTTGACGGTTGACGGTTGGCGGTTGACGGTTAACAGAAAACCGTGAAGAGGAAACAGGAGACAGGAAACAGGAAACAGAAGACGGAAGACCGAAGACGGAAGACAGAAGTGAGATTTTAGAGTTGAGAGTTGAGAGTTGAGATGGGGTGTAGCTATATATCTGTGAATCTGTGGCTTAATAATCGAAAACCCCATATTGACTTTTAATAGTCAGGCGTTTTGCCGGAGCTGCTTCACAATGCCCGACAATGCGGGCATCTACATTAAAGCTCTCCGATATCTGTATGATTTCCAGTGCAATATCTTCCGGAACGTACAATTCCATCCGGTGCCCCATATTGAATACGCTGTACATTTCTGCCCAGTCCGTACCGGATTGTTCCTGGATTATTTTGAATAATGGGGGCAGGGGGAAAAGCTTATCTTTAACAATGTGCAGGTTTTCAACGAAATGCAACACCTTGGTCTGTGCTCCTCCGGAGCAGTGTATCATGCCGTGGATGTAGCTTCTGAATTCCTTCATCACTTCTTTGACCACGGGGGCATAAGTACGGGTAGGGGAGAGGATCAGTTTCCCGATATCCATTCCGGGAACCCCGGATGGATCAGTCAGTTGAAGCTTGCCGGAATAGACCAGTTCTGCCGGTATGTCCGGATCAAAGCTTTCCGGATATTTATCTTGATAATCCTTAAGCAACACATCATGCCGGGCCGATGTGAGGCCGTTGCTGCCCATGCCCCCATTGTATGCTTCTTCATAAGATGCCTGTCCGGATGAAGCAAGCCCCACAATGACATCCCCGGCTTGAATATTATTTTCAATGATCTCTGACCTTCTGGAACGGCTTATAACGGTGGAGTCGACTATGATCGTCCTCACCAGGTCGCCCACATCGGCGGTTTCCCCACCTGTAGAGGATATGCCAATGTTCAAGTCTCTCATTTTTTGAAGAAAATCTTCCGTTCCATTGATGATCTCTGCAATGACTTCTCCCGGTATCAGATTTTTATTTCTGCCAATTGTGGAAGACAAAAGAATGTTATCTGTTACCCCCACGCAAAGAAGGTCGTCCAGGTTCATAACAATGGCATCCTGTGCGACCCCTTTCCAGACCGAGAGGTCTCCCGTTTCTTTCCAGTAGAGATATGCCAGCGACGACTTGGTACCTGCACCATCGGCATGCATGATATTGCAAAATTCAGGATCACTTCCAAGGATGTCCGGTATTATTTTACAGAATGCATTCAGAAACAGGCCCTTGTCAATGCTTTTTATAGCATTGTGCACATCCTCCTTGGAGGCAGAAACGCCCCTCATGTTATATCTTGATTTACCGGGCATACAGATCTATACTAAAACGCTAAACTCTAAGCTCTCAACTCTCAGCTCTCAACTCTCAACTCTCAACTCTCACTTACTTCTTCTTCAGCTTAAACACAATCCGCTTATTATCCGTATCTATCGAATATTCGCCAAATCCTGAGAGGACTGAATTGCCTATTATTAGTGGATGCGCCAGATTAGTATTCACCATTATATCAATATCATGGATAGTTTCGTTGGCGATTGTGAAGTCTTTGAACACGATGATCGCCCGGTTGGCGATGGTACCGTCTGCCAGTATCTCTTCAGCCTCTCCCCTGAAATCATCTTTGCTGATGGCTCCCTGTTGGAGCAACTCCAGGGCTTTATCAACCGATATCTGGGCCCTCAGTTTGGAATCATACACAAAATTCACGGTGTATCCATTCAAAACACACGGGGCTGTGATCAACCCTGATTTTGGTAGAACGGAATAATTCAGCACATTGTCCTCCGGGTTGATCTGGATGTCCACAGTACCGGCAAGCTCCAGATTTCTGGGTTTTGGGACAAAATCTTTGCTAAGTACCCGGAATTCTGTTCGCCTGTTAAGCTGGTGAGCAGCCTCTCTATAATCAATAGTGGGCAATGAATCAATATATGTTTCGGTCAGCACGGTACTGGTCGGAAAAGTGAAGCCATTCCGTGACATATCCCTTTCAAGATTACGGGGCACTCGTTCACCATAACCTTTGGCAACCAGCCGCTCCGGATCGATTCCTCTCTCGATCAGGTAATCCACCACTGACTGGGCACGTTTCTGTGACAGTATATCATTGTATTCGTAGGTATCGCGGTAGTCGGTATGGGAAGCCAACTCTATGATCAGGTTAGGATTCTCGTCAAGTGTGGTGATCAATCCTTGCAGGGAGTCCTGGTACTGGGGTTTCAGGTTCCATTTATCAAGGTCATACAATATATCAGGCAACACAATGGGCTCTTCCGGGATAGGCGGCAGCATAAAATCCCGTTCAAGGTCTTTACTTCTTTCAATACCCACGGTAGTCACCCTGCCGGAAGCGCTAAAGTAATTATCTTTTGAGACGATGATCTCATAGGTAGTGTTACCCATGATCTGGCTTTTCCCAAACATATAGACTCCTTTATCGGTAGTACGTGCAGTCATGGAAATGCCGTCCGATCCAACAATATCCACCCGTGCATCTCCAACAAACTGTAAGGTTCTTTCATCCTTAACCACGCCTTTTAGTGTATAAGCTACTGCGGGAATGATAAAAGAATAAATATCTTCCCGGGACCGTCTGCCGGTTCTGTCTGAAGAGAAATACCCTCTTTCCTCTTCCGGGTGAAAAATGATACTGAAGTCATTTGCCGGGGAGTTGACCGGGGCTCTCATATTGACCGGTTCACCCCATTTCCCTGCAGAATCGATACCTGTATAAAAGATGTCAAGTCCACCCATGCCCGGATGCCCGTTGGAAGAAAAGTACAACAAAGTATCGGCACGGAGGTAGGGGAACATTTCATCACCGGGAGTGTTCACAACAGATCCCAGGTTTTGTGGCCTTTTAAAAGAACCTGATTTTGAATCCCGGAAAGCCACCCAGATGTCTTTACCACCAAAACCCCCATCCCTGTTTGACGAGAAATAGATAATGAGTTCATTATCGCTAACAGCAGGATGCCCAATGGCTTCTGAAGAATCATTGGAAAGTTTTAACAAGTCCGGTTTGCTCCAGAAACGCCCGGTTCGTTTGGATGTATAAACCTGGCACCCGTTTTGTTTCTCATCCTCATTCGGGCAACGGGTAAAATACAAAGTTGTAAAACTGCTATTCATTATGCCAACGCCTTCGTTGGCATCGGAGTTAACGCCGTCTTCTTCCTGATCATCCAGCAATACAGGTGTGCTCCATTCATCTTTTACATCAAGCCTGGCGGAGAAGAGGCTGCTGAAGTTAAAATTTGTCCACTCATCTGTTCCTTTACCTTTGGCTCCTTCCCGTGTTGAGGTAAAAATGATGGCGTTATAGTTATCATTCAGATAGGCTGGTGAAAAATCGGCTTCTCTTGAGTTCAGGCCTTTTTCACTAAGAATTTCGTATTTAGTAAGATTTTCCTCCCATTCCGGGATCAGATCGCATGACAGAATGCCATTGGGCCCCCTCGTATCATCAGGCATTCGTTCTGTAAAGGCTTCGTAATATGTCCGGGCCTCTTCTAAATCTCCTTCACCTTTCATAATATTGGCATAATGGAGAAGAATAAAGGGCTCTTTACTGTCATAATTTGTCCTGATCAGCCTTTTATACTGGCCCTTGGCCCTCTTGGGGTCATTGGTCAGCCGGTAGCATTCGGCGAGCATAAAAGCAATGCGGTCACGCTCAGCCTGGTTCTTCTTTGATTTTGTATAAGCCTTTTTATATTTTTCGATTGCAACCGAATACTTTTGGTCTTCAAAGGCATCATCAGCAACCCTGATATATGTCTTTTTCTGTGCATTCAGCTGCACAGCTAATAATATTATTCCTGCAATTAAGATGAGTGTTCTCATTCGGATCTGTGGTTTTCAATCATTTTTCAGTGAAATAACGATCATAACCGTTTATTATTTGCTTATCTCTAAAAATCCAGCGTTACTAATCAGTACCTTTCTTAACATCTTTCCCAAACTTGCTCATGCCTTCTTTAATATCTTTGGCAGTGTCTTTGAATTCATTAAAATTAGTGCCATCCACATTCAGGTCTTTTCCAATTTTATCAGTCTCCCGGGTGATCTCTCTTTTAATTTCATCGGAGGCTCTTCTGATCTCGTTCATGCCCCGTCCGATTTTTCTTGCTATCTCCGGTATCCTGCTTGGTCCGAAGATCAGGAATGCAACGATCAGTATAATGAATATTTCACCGGTGCTGATATCAAAGAATAAGAAAAGCATATCCATTCAAAGAAGTTAGGGCAAGCAAAAATAATAAAAAAAGTCCTGACTTTGGCCAGGACTTTTTATAGATAGCAATATAATGAAAATTATTTCGTATTTATTTAGCTATAATTTTGTTTGTTAAGTATCTTAGAAAGCACTAAATCCGAATTCCTAAATCCCAACCAAATATAAATGTCAGAAATACAAACCACAAAACTGTATGACTTTAAGGAAAGAACTTTGTTGATGATCTGCTTACTGACGCATGGGTCAATAATAGTGAAATCTGAAAAGATGAAT
>DAOWEV010000159.1 GCA_030638325.1 Bacteroidales bacterium | reverse complement strand
GGCAGCGTCTGGCCCCTCTTTACCGGCTGGACTGCCCTCGCTGAATACCAATACGGGCATTATGTACAGGGCTTCATGCATATTATGAACAACCTGCAGGTTTATAAGCATTGGGGACTGGGATACGTGGAAGAGGTGCTTCACGGCCTGGAATACAAGCCCTCCGGCGTCTGCCATCACCAGTGCTGGTCGGAAACCATGGTGCTGCAGCCCATCGTGGAAGGCATGCTGGGATTAGAGCCAAATGCCGTTGAACATAAAATAAGCCTTTCCCCCGGTTCCCCCCGCAGTGGGATGAAGTGAGTGTAAATCACATCCTGGGCAGAGATATTAACATGAAAATGGAGCGAATGAGAGATACTTTGACTTTTACTTTTACAAGTTCGGAAGATGAAACATGGCACCTCCTGTTCGATCCCGTGCTACCCGACGGCACCCGGGTCTCAGAAATTATACTCAATAGCAAAAGCAACACCATCAAATCAAAAGATCTGCCATTAGCATTTGATCTTGAAGATAAGGTCACTGTCAACTTCATATACTCAGGGGGTATCGGCGTTATTCCTATAGTGCCCGATCCACAGCCGGGTGATGAAAGCAATGGATTCAGGATCATCGAAACGGCCATGCAGGATCATGAATACAAGATCATTCTGGAAGGCAGGAGCAACGCCCTCGAAGTCCTTCAAATCTGGCATAATGACCTGGAAATAAAGGATATTCTAAACGCAGAATTGATCTCGAATGAAGATAATATTCTGAAGATCAGGATTCAGTTTGATGACCGGGATGTGAAGTATACCGAGAAAAAGATCACTATCCTGCTGGAATTTTAAATTTTAAATTATTAATTTTAAATGATGGGTTTGGGGGGGTGTTTGAGGCGGTAAAGTAAGACGTGAGGCGTGAGTAGCAAATAGTGAGTAGTGAGAAGAAACTGCAGCCTGCAAGCCATAACCTGCAACTTGCAACCTGTAACCTGCAACTTTAGGCACTTTAAGTACTGAATAGTTACCTCCGACTTTATCTCGCTATGATAAACTTCCCCTTTGCTATAATCTTCCTCTCATTACGAAGTACAGCTATATAAAGGCCTGAAGGAAATGAAGAAATATCAATTGTGTGTTGGTTTTGTCTATCAGGGATCCTGATCTTTTCTACAAGGATGCCAAAGGTGTTAAAAATTATGATTTCTTCCGGGTTTTCATACTTTTCAGTGTTATAACTAATAGTAAGGGTGGTTGAGGATGGGTTTGGGAAGATTTTCAATCCGCTTTCAATTATTGGTTCTGGTTTCATTTCTCCAACTCCTACAATCAAACCACAATCATCCTGCACAATGGTGTCAGAAATAATTGAATATGGACAAAGACTATCGTAGTTGATTTGCTGAGTATAGATTGAATCATCTTCCAGGTTTGTGGTCAATTTAAACAGATAGGCATCAAACTGATCATTCTCCACTGAGTATATGTTAGTGAAGAACAAAAGCTTGTTATCAAAAGTTTTTCGAACATAACTCAAATAATGATTATCCAATAAGAAAGCTGAATCTAATATATTTCCCAAAGTATCAAATATAACCGCTTGTGGTGTCGATTCCGGGTCCGCACCCCATACCGCACTGCCGGCTAATGTTGAATCGGATATAAATACAGACTGAAACAGTTTACCAAAATCATCTGCAGGTGCTAAATCATATATACCTATGACCTCACCCTGCATATCCATTTTGACCAATGCCGGAGCATCTAAAGTAGGATTATAATAATAATGGCTAATCGAGGAATAAAAATAGTTTGAATCATTACTAAGAATAGTTGACCAGGCAGCACCTCCGGGATCATTTGCCTCTTGATGAATAACCCTTTCCCATTCAAAATTACCAATTGAATCCGTTTTGATATAATATGGTTTGATCCATAAATAATGTGGGGGATTCGGATCTTTGTAATCACATAATCCTGTAATGAGAAATCCATTATCAGGACAAATAGTAATATCATATGCATCCTCATTATATAAACTTATATCGGAGCTGTTATAACATTTTTTCCAGATCAGTTCACCTTCTTTTGATAATTTGGCCAAACAAATTCTGTCTTTTGTTACATCAGGATTCATATATCTTAATAAAAATACACAACCTCCATCTGATGTAATTTCTAATGTGTTTGAAAAATTATTTCCCTCTGCTATAAAAACCCTGCACCATTCTTTTTCTCCACAAGAATCCAATTTCATTATTATAGGATCGTAATCACTTGTACTATAAAAATTTGTTGAACCAACTAAATATATTTTTCCATAACTATTTGTTTTAACATCAGCTGATAATACCAAATAATCAATACCATTACCA
This sequence comes from Bacteroidales bacterium, assembly GCA_030638325.1. Taxonomy (GTDB): domain Bacteria; phylum Bacteroidota; class Bacteroidia; order Bacteroidales; family JAGOPY01; genus DAOWEV01. The sequence goes on along the minus strand of DAOWEV010000159.1, from coordinate 12,729 downwards.
AGTGCTTTATTCCAAAGCACATTACCATTTATATCAGTTTTTATTAACCAACAATACTTAGGATAATTTGGTCCGTATCTTCCAGCAAGTAGATACCCATTATCATAATATTCACAAATACTTTCACCAAATGGATTCTGACCTGTAAGATATGATTTAACCCATCTGCTTTGTGTATATATATTGTTATTGAAAAGAAACAATGTAATAATAAAAACAATCCAGTAGCTCATAGCAAATCAGAATTTATTTTACAATAGTAATTTTAGTAGCTTCTTTTAATTTATTATTTAAGAGTAATTGGATTAAATAAGTCCCGTTTGGAAATTTTTCAGATGAAAGAACTATCTGAGTATGCGAGTTCTTAAGTTCAAATAAGGTAAAAAGTTTCCCGTTCATATCTGAAATAACAATAATTGAATGCCCATCAAATTCAGACAAATTATATTCAATGATAAAGTAATTCCCTGCTGGATTAGGAAATATTTTCATTATTAAGTCTTCATCCTTTCTGGGCGGTTTAAAATCCCATACAGGAACTGACTTAAGCAGATCAGGAAGGTAAACAGGTTCAAAATAAGAAATTATACTATCATTAATAAGTATATTCCTGGCATAAATACCTGGTCTTGATTTTTGTGTAGATAGAGATAATAATGATTGTATCATAATGCTATCCAGTGTTATCGTATCGCATTGTAATTGTATTAAGATATCGAACAAATCTACATACTGTTGATGAATATTTTGATCCTCTGTTGTTAAATTAAATTCCAATAGAACACTATCCAGAGTATTAAATACAACTAATGAATCTTCTTTATTGAGATACTGGAATGATAATTTGTATTTTGATCCGGGATATGGCTCCCTTTTCCAAAGCGCTATTAAACTATCAGTTGAAGTTGAAATATTCAGTGTATCGTTTTTGTAATATCTTTCAAGTTTAGAAAGCGATAGATAACGTTTAGACTTATGAGAAGAAAGCTTGTGTTCAATGATCTCTTTGGCGCCAACAAAATTTTGACCTGTCATTATCTCTGCCATCATGTAATCAGGCATGGGATCAAACCTGTTGTCTAATGACTGAATAACATCCGGTGTTTTGGCCATCTGGGGGTTGGCCACCAAAATATCACGTATCATGACATTTGGTAGTACGTTTTCTTTATAGATAGCTGATTTCATTGCAGTGTCAGAAAGATAAGGGGATTCACTCATCAGTTGTTGCCTGAGTTGCATGGCTTCATTTGGCAGGCTAAACTGTATATCCGAATTTAAACCATCAGTATCACCACCATCAGTCAACATAATTAAAGTGTCTTCATAGGCTCTAATTTCTGTATATTCCATCATAAGTATGCTCTTTTCAGCAGATTCATCAATTCCATTTCCATTTAAATTGGATGCACATGATGTTTCTTTTGAGTAAGATGCAGCTTGATCCTCTTGCCTTGTTACATTATCAGTAACAGGGTGAGGTCTAATCTTTTTTTCAGTAGAACTTTCTTGATGATATGTATAAATAATTGAAGTACAATTAGGATCATTATTATAGTTTGGCTCGGTATTATCTTCGGTAAAAGTATTTCCTGCAGCTAATGTTGGATCGTTACCCTCTTCATTCATTTCGCCTTGTTTTTCAGCAATACCAATTGTTGGGCCTATGATAGGATTTCCATTATAATATTCAGGTGTAACAAAAATATCAGTAATACAATCAACAAAATCATTACATTTAAGACAAAGTCCCTCTCCTGTTTCAGCTCGATTCTCTCCGGCTGCTGAAATGCCACAGGCAATATTCTCGAAAGTATTATTATATATTTCGTTATATGCAGAACCTGAGTTTAATATTTGAATTCCAATAACTTCAACATCCTGAACGCTGCTATTGTAAAGGTTTTCTTCTACCGTATAACCTGTACATGTTTCTAAGTATAATCCAACAGGTCCATTATTGTAATTATATAAATCATGAGTATCATCATAATCAAACTTATTTTGGGTTATTGTTTGATTTTCAACCATGCTCATGTAAACTCCTGTTTTATTATTTACAAATACTGCAGTGTCAATTGATATGTATTTACTTAATTCACCATTAAATGCGTAAATACCATATTCCAGATTTTCGAAATGGCATTGTTTGGTTTCGTCACAGGGAACAGTATTATTAACACAATAATCATCAACGTAAAAGCCGGAACTGAAGCTCCTTATTCCCGTTCCTTTGTTGTATCCAAGCATGCAATCACTTTTATTAAGCTCATTTATAAAAAAGCATCCCCTGAATTTAATTCCATCCACACCCCAAAGATTTACATAGGGTTCAGATAAGCAAATTGTTTTATTTATAAATTGTGCATTAGTGAATGAACAAAAGTTAGGAGCTTTCTCACCGGTACCAGGATTTGTGTTTTCAAAAGGATAAATTATAATATCGCTTATGTTATCTTTCACAATTCCGGGTTTATACCAGGTCCATGATTTGAGGAGTGTTCTTAACATCACAAATATACACAATATAAAACCGCAATGCAAGAAATATATTGATAACGGGAATATTTATATTCTGTATAAATAAGTTGTAACTAATCAGTGCCTTGAAGATTCAAAGTGAAGCGTGAAGTGTGAGAAGTGAGTGGTGAATTGTAAATTGTAAATTGTAAATCATAAACTAAACCCATTCTCCTAATATTTTTTACTTTTGCACCCAAATTCTGCCATCAAAATCTACAACTATGAAAAAGATATTTGTTTATTCGTTACTGATATCATTGTCAGCTATCATCTCTTCCTGTGAGCAAAAGCCTGCAGAACCGCCAATCATCGGTAAGAAAGAGCTGAAACTAACTTCCGATGTGATGACTCCTGAAGTGCTTTGGTCGTTCGGGAGGGTAAGCGACATCCAGGTATCTCCCGACAATAAGCTGGTCCTTTTTGGGATCACCTATTACGATATCGAGCAGAACAAAGGGAACCGTGAGCTTTATACCATTCCTGTTGAAGGGGGTGAGATGACACGACTCACAAACACCCGGGTCAATGAGTTCAATGCGATCTGGCGTCCGGACGGTAAAAAGATAGGATACATATCGAGCAAGAGCGGCTCTCTGCAAATCTGGGAAATGAACCCCGACGGCAGCGGAAAAAAGCAACTATCTGATTTCAAAGGGGGCATCACCGGTTTTAATTATTCTCCTGATATGAAAATGGTGGCTTTTGTTTCAGAGGTACATTTACACGAAAGAGCCCTGGATGATCTCTATGAAGGATTGGACAAGGCCAAAGGGAAAGTCATCAACCGTATGATGTTCCGGCACTGGGATAGATGGGTTGAAACATTCTCCCATCTTTTCCTGGCTGATTACGACGGGAATCAGGTCACCGGTGAAAGAGACCTCATGGGCAATGAGCCCTGGGATGTACCCATGAAGCCTTTCTGGGGCATGGAACAGGTAAGCTGGCGGCCCGACAGCAAAGAGATTGCCTATGCCAGCAAAAAGAAGGACGGCATGGCATATGCATTGTCCACCAACTCGGATATTTACATTTACAACCTTCAAAACAATAATACAAAAAACTTCACACGCGGCATGCTGGGTTTTGACCTGTCGCCTACATATTCACCTGATGGCACCAAGCTGGCCTGGGAGAGCATGGAGCGGGACGGCTACGAATCCGATAAGAACCGCATTATTGTTTACGATCTCGAGAATAACTCCAGGGTTGATTATACCCAGGCCTATGATATGGATATTCATGGCATTGTCTGGAATGAAGACAGCCAATCCATATATTTCATCTGCGACTGGTATGGCTCCAAGGAAATTTTCAGTCTTAACCTGAATGGCAGGTTCAATCAGATAACTGACGGCATACATAATTATACAAGCGTATTGCCCGCCGGCGACCGGCTTATTGCAACCAAACAATCCATGTCGATGCCCACAGAGATATTTTGGCTGCCCACGGAACCCGGCAAAGAAGATTATCAGGTCTCTTTTGTAAATAAAGATATCCTCGACCAGTTGGAAATGGGCAGGGTCGAAAAAAGATGGATAGAAACGACGGATGACAAAAAAATGCTGACCTGGGTGATCTACCCACCTCATTTCAACCCACATAAAACTTATGCAGCCCTCCTGTATTGCCAGGGCGGACCACAGGGGATGCTCAGCCAGTTCTGGTCATACCGCTGGAACTTCCAGATGATGGCTGCCAACGATTATGTTATCGTTGCTCCGAACCGTCGCGGAGTCCCCGGGTTCGGACAGGAATGGAAAGAACAGATAAGCGGGGATTATGGCGGACAAAATATGGAGGATTACTTCAGCGCTATCGATGCCCTGGCTGAAGAGCCCTGGATCAATGACGAACTTCTGGGGGCAGTCGGTGCCAGCTATGGCGGTTTTTCCGTTTTCTGGCTGGCCGGGAATCATGACGGCAGGTTTTCCTGTTTCATTTCACATGACGGGATGTTCAACCTGGAGTCCCAATACCTTGAAACGGAAGAGATGTGGTTTGTAAATTGGGACCTTGGCGGCGCATTTTGGGAGAAAGATAATGAAATTGCTCAGAGAAGCTATGATAACAGTCCGCATAAATTTGTCCAAAACTGGGACAAGCCTATCCTGATCATTCACGGGCAACAGGATTACCGGATCGCCGTAACACAGGGCATGAGCGCTTTCAATGCTGCCAAGCTGCTGCAGGTACCGGCACAGTTCCTCTATTTCCCTGACGAAAACCATTGGGTATTGTCCCCGCAAAACGGTATTTTGTGGCAACGTACCTACTTCAAATGGCTTGACCAATGGCTTAAACCGCCTCCGGGCGCAAGACGTATGAGATAAGGACGGAAGAACAGAGAAATGGAATACTGGAAAAATGGAAGGATGGAAAAATGGAAATTCCAACATTCCAATATTCCATCATTCCAATGAAATTCTAATTCAAATTAAATAAACAAAAAGTTATGAATAAAACCTTACTAGTTTTAAGTATTTTCCTGTCTGCTTCACTGTTTGCGCAAGACACTGTTATAGAAACAAAGTACTGGAAGATAACAGGCTTTAATTCCGTCAACCTGAACCAGGTAGCCTTGAGCAACTGGCAGGCCGGGGGTGCTAGTTCCCTTTCCGGAAACATCGTCCTTAAATGGTATGCAAACTATAAGAAAGACAAAGTATCCTGGGATAATAATGTGAACCTGATGTATGGCCTCTACAAAGAAAAAAATAAAGCAGTAGAAAAGAACGAGGACCTTATCGATCTGAACTCTATCTTCGGATACCAGGCTTCAAAAAAATGGCAATATGCTGTACTTTTTAATTTTAAATCACAATTCGCTCCGGGATATGATGAGGACTATGATTCCATTAAAATATCAAACTTCATGGCGCCTGGTTATCTTACCTTATCTGCTGGTATGAGATATCAACCTGTAGACTGGTTTTATATTTTCCTTTCCCCGATCACACTTAAGTCGACTTTTGTTGTGGACCAGGAACTTGCCGATATTGGTGCATTTGGTGTTGATCCTGCTGTTTATGATAGCATTTCAGGTGAGCTTGTGAAGACACAGGATGGTAGTAATTCCCTCTTCAGGTATGGTGCATTCGGAGAGGTATATCTCGGTAAGGAAATTGCCAAAGGGCTTGCACTGGAGTCTAAGTTCAATGCATTCTACTCATACAATGACAGAGGGAATCTGAAAGCATTAGACATGGATATCAACTGGGCAACATTTCTGAATTACAAATTAAAAGACTGGCTGTCGATGAGTCTTTTTGTAAACCTTGTTTATCTGCCCGGCCAGGCAAGTGTAGAGGTGGACATTATTGACGGGGTACCAACTCCGGAAACAGGACCCAGCAACCTGGTACAGATCAAAGAAACCTTTGGCATCGGCATCACATATAACTTTGCCAATTTTGTTGAGGAAAAGTAAATGGACGCTCTTTGGATCATCCTCGGCATCATTTCTCTCCTAATCGGCATTGCAGGGGCCATCATTCCCGGCATTCCGGGCCCTGCGATAGCATATTTATCACTGATCTTCCTGCAACTCACTGGAAAAAGTCCGTTTGAAGAGGATTTTCTGGTGATCATGGGATTGATCATGGCGGGTGTTACAGTGCTGGATTATATTGTTCCTGTTTACGGCACAAAGAAGTTCGGTGGCAGCAAGCGCGGCATGTGGGGCAGTACGATCGGGCTGATTATAGGGATATTTATTCTACCGGCCACTGGTATAGTGCTGGGTCCGTTCGGCCTTTTCGGCATTATATTAGGGCCTTTCCTGGGAGCTTATATCGCAGAAACCACTGGCGGAAAAGACTCAAACACGGCATTCAGGGCTGCTTTTGGATCATTCATCGGCTTTCTCACCGGTACATTCATGAAACTGGTTTATGTTGTTGTTGTTGCTTTTTACTTTTTTGCCAATCTTTTCTAATCCGGGTAGCTTACCTTATGCAAAAACAACCCCTTCGCCGGGGCCGATGTACCAGCTTCAGACCGGTCTTTGCTTTCAATGATCTCCCTGAAGTCACCAAGACTGATCTTATGCTGACCAAGGTCTATCATAGTCCCTGCAATAGCCCGTACCATATTGCGTAAAAACCTGTCGGCAATAATCGTAAAAACAATTTTTTTTGCTTCCCTGCTCCAGTCTACGTGCGTTACATTACAATCATTCGTCCTGGTCTGGGAATGCAGCCTGGCAAAACTAGTATAGTCCTTGTATTCCATCAATATCATTGAACCCTCATTCATCAGGTCAAGATCCAGTTTTCCATATAAGTACCATGAGTACTTATGCAAAAAGGGGTCTTTCAGGGTATGAATAAAATACTTGTAAGTGCGTGAAATGGCGCTGAACCTGGCATGCATCTCACGGGAGACTTTAAATATTTTATGAATGGAAATATCCTGTGGCAGAAACTTATTCAGGCTGAATGACAACTGATCCAGATCTTCCTGTGAAATATTATTCTGCAACTCAAAATGCGCATAGAATTCTACTGCATGCACTCCGGTATCTGTCCTGCCACAACCGGTCAGTAAGATATCGTCTGCAGATAACAAGGTCTCCAGCGCTCTGGTTGTGACTTCCTGCACAGTGACTGCATTTTCCTGGATCTGCCAGCCGTGGTATTTACTCCCGTCAAAAGCCAGCCGCATAAAATACCGGTAAAGTTCCATTATTGCAAAAATATAAATTTGATGGATACAATCAGATTAATATCTTTGCACCAGTATTATGCACGATGCAATCGACCATAATAACTTAAAAAACAAACACTATGAAGAAAGTAACATTATTGATAGTTTTAGCCATATTTATTCAGGCCACTGGGTCATCACAGGGCTGCCTACCTAATGGAATTACATTTTCAACTCAGGCAGAAATTGATAGCTTCCAAACTAACTACCCAAACTGTACTGAAGTTGAAGGTGATGTGAAAATAAGTGGATCCGATATCTCAAGTCTAACAGGTTTAAACTCAATAACACACATCAACGGTTATTTATTTATTCAGAACAACGATATTCTAGCTAGTCTGATTGGTATAGACAATTTGATTTCAATAGGAGGAAAGTTTTTCATTATGAACAATCCTTCACTGATCAACTTAGTGGGATTAGAAACCTTAACCTATCTTGGTGCCGGTCTAAAGATATATTATAATGATTCTTTAACAAGTTTAGATGGTCTGGACAACTTGGAAACTATTTTTACCGGTGGTCTTGACATATCTTATAATTATTCATTGGCTACTTTAACAGGACTTCAAAACCTTACATCAGTTGGAGGAGAATTATGGGTTAAAGGCAATAATAGCCTCTATAGCTTGGTTGGTTTGGAAAGTCTGACCTCTATAGAGGCAGACCTTGACATATCTTTTAATGATATCTTAACTGGTTTAACAGGACTAGACAATATTCTCTCCATTGGGGGAGCCTGTTCAATAAGCAATAATGATAGCCTTACCATTTTAACAGGGTTGAACAATGTGAATTCAATTGGAAGGTATCTTTATTTATCGGAAAATAATGCCTTAATCAGCTTAACTGGGATAGAGAGTGTATCTTACATTGGTAGTGACTTATATATCACTAGCAACCAATCTCTATCCAGTACAACAGGCTTAAATAATTTGGATAGCATTATTGGTAAACTTTCAATACATTACAATGATGCCCTTACAAGTTTAAGCGGAATGGATAATATTAAATACATAGGTGGCGAAATTTGGATTGACAATAATATTACCTTAAGCAGTTTACTGGGGTTAGACAATATTGATGCTGGTTCGATAGAATCACTATACATATATAATAACAGTTCTTTAACAGTTTGCGAAGTGCAAAGTGTATGTGATTATCTGGCTAGTCCGAATGGGGATATTAGCATACATGATAATGCAACAGGTTGCAACTCACAAACAGAAGTTCTAACTGCCTGTTTTGAAGGGACTCCAGATATACATGACCAATCTGGATTTATCCTGTACCCTAACCCTGCAAATAAGGAACTTCTTATTTCAAGCAAGAATGGAATGATTTTAAATGAATTAATCATTTACAATCAGTTTGGTCAAAAGGTTTTGCATTACTTTGGAAATACTAATAATATTGATGTTTCAATGCTTGAACAAGGAATGTATGTTGTAGAATTGGTGTCAAACGAATCGAGAATAAGAGAGAAATTGATTATAAAATAAAGCACAGTGCATAACCCGGGCTTAGGATTTATTTAAAGAATATATTCCTATGATAACACCTAAATAGTTACGAATCGTGATACAACTAATATCAGGCTTTATTGCCAGTTCAGTCCATGTAATCTCGGGTCCTGATCACCTCGCCGCGGTGACACCCCTTGCCATTGAAAGCAGAAATAAAGCATGGACAGTCGGAATATTCTGGGGACTGGGGCACGTCCTGGGGATGTTGCTAATTGGGCTGCTTTTCTTAATCTTTCGTGACATCATACCTGTTGAAAAGATCTCAGCATATAGCGAACAACTTGTGGGAATTGTACTTATCGGTGTCGGAGTGTGGGCTGTTATGAAGGTATTTATCAAAAGTCCTGAAAAGCATAAACATCCACATTACCACGATAAACCGGAACCATACGTCCATATTCACAGCCACCACCATCAGGATGAATTTGCCCACGATCATGTGCATAAAGTCGCTCAAAAGCAAACCAATATCACGGCATTGTCGATTGGCACCTTACATGGCTTTGCAGGGGTTTCTCACTTCCTTTTAATTCTGCCAACCCTTGCACTGCCTTCCATGCTCGACTCCGTTCTCTACCTTGCTGGCTTTGGGGCCGGAACTATACTTGCCATGGCTATATATGCGCTTATCCTTGGCCGGATTTCTGCAAGGACATCCTTTTTACCGGGTCACAGGATATTTAATGCCTTACGGATTGGGGGCGGTGTGATCGCTATCGGGGTAGGTATCTTCTGGCTTTTTCAGTAATCATTAAATAAAAAAGTGTGATAAAATATCAGTCTTCATATCTCTCACTATCCATATTGATATTGCTATCTTCAGGCATACTGTTATATTTTTACCAGGCACCCCTTACAAATCCAAACAAGTTCCTTTTCAGCGATTCAGGAGATGGAATAAAAAATTACTTTACCTATTCTTCACACATTAAGAATGATACATCGTTAACTGAATTCGGGGGGATGAACTACCCCTATGGAGAATATTTCATTTATACCGACTGCCAACCTGCATTATCAACTCCTGTTAAACTGATATCCGGTATTTTCCCTTCAATTTCCGGGGTCAGCATCGGGATCCTTAATTTTCTGTTACTCTTCTCCCTGCTCATATCTTCCTTCATAATCTATTTGATCCTCATAGAATTCGAAGTTGGAAGATATTACGCCATTTTTGCCGCTATATCCATAATGTTACTATCACCACAGCTTTTCCGTATTACCGGCCATCTCGGTCTGGGCTGGACTTTTTTCATACCACTTACATGGTACCTGCTGATCCGTTTTATGAGATCTGATAAGAAAAGCTTTTTTACAGTCCTGTTAATCATCAACAACCTGTTCTGGTTCTTCGTTCATCCCTACCTTGGAATAATGACAGCCGTATTCCTGGTTTCTTTCTGGCTGATGGTGCAAGTTTTCAATTACAGCAGCATGAAATGGCAGAAGCTCACTGACACCGGGCTGCTAATAGCAGCTGTATTCCCTTTAATATTATTCAGGTTATTTGTTTTTTTTACCGACACTCACTCCGGGCGCTCCGACAACCCGGGCGGGTTCTTCCTGTATAATGCCGAACCGGATGATATATTCCTGCCGCACCATCCACCACTCAGGCCATTGCTGAACCGGTTTCTTTACATTGACCAGGAATGGGAGGCATGGAGCTATGTAGGTATCGTAACAGGGTTGGTTTTGTTGTTCCTGATCATACGGGGTATCATGAGACTGCTGAAATGTAGAAAAGCAAGTGCATATTCAGTCAACCAAAGCAATAAACTGCTATATATCTCATTCGCTGCCAGCCTGATACTCTTATTATTTGCCTTCGGGATCCCGTTTAAGCAGGTGCCTGCACTGCTTGATTGGCTTCCTTTTTTTAAACAATTCAGGACAACCGGCAGGTTTGCATGGTTTTTCTACTATACTGCAACCAGCTTTAGCCTTATCTTTCTCTATCAAATGTCTTCCAGGCTGATTGGAAAGGCAAGGAAAATACGCGGTTATGCCCTACTGGTAATACCTTTGAGCATTTACCTCATGGAAGGCATCCCGTATCATATTGATACAGCCCGCTCCATCCAGGAAAATAATAATATGTTTGCATACCAAAACCTGGATAAAGATCACCTGCAGATCATCAACCATATTGATCCGGGAAAATACCAGGCCATCCTTCCCCTGCCCTTTTTCTATTACGGATCCGGAAGTTATTCCAGGCCCCGCCCTGACCCCATTATGCAATCATCATTCTTCATTTCCTATCATACCGGACTTCCCCTGATTGCCAATAATGCAACGAGAGGCTCGGTTCCGGAAAGCAGGAACATTGTTCAGCTAATATCTCCCCCATATTACAAGAAGATGATCGAAGCGGAATTTCCAATTGATAAACCTGTATTAATCCTCAGAGATAATGAGAACCTTACTAAATATGAGCAGGCGATCCTGAACCGGGCCAATTCTATCTTTAAAACCGGGAAACTGGAGATACTGGAACTATCACCTGACTTGTTATTCCGGAATACGGCCAAGAGTGAGATAGAGGCCTTTCAGAGGGCACTCCCAGGATTCCAACAGGCCGGCACATTCCTTACAAGTAATCCGGATGCCTTCCTTTATTATAATGGCTTTGAAAAGAATAAAAATAGTTTAACATTCAGGGGGACAAGTTCTTACCTGGGTGATAAAAGGGGGATTAATATTTTTGCATTCTTTGGTCCGGGTTATTTTGACAAAGGCAAAGAATACACTGTTAGTATCTGGATGCACAATGCTTTCCCGGATGCCCTTAACCTTTGGTTCCGTTTCATTGTTGAAGAAACAGATCCGGTAACAGCTAACACTATCCAAACCGTTTGCCTGCCTGAGGAGAGTGAAGTCATCAACGGCGATTGGTCACTCATTGAACTGCCATTTACCGTGACAGATACATCTCATGAAATCCGGATACTTTGCATTGGTAAAGACGATAGTTATCAAAAATTGATCGCCGACGATCTCCTGATCAGGGAATCGGGTGTTGATGTGTTCAAGATAACAGGGCATGATGGGGAGCATATTGATGAGCTTTTTAAAAACAACCATCAGATTAAATTATAATATCTTTGGAAGCTAATCCGGATTTATGGATTCCGTTTTTAAGCCAAAATATCTGAAAATCCTGCTGGCCGGGCTGTTGTTGTTGTATTTATACAGCCTGTGGGGGCGTGTACCTGATATCGATGATGCCTGGCTTGGTGAATCTGCTTTCTGGCAGGCTAAACTGGGTTTTGTGAAATCGGAATTGATGCGTGGCATAACCAGCCAGGAGAATTACCTTATCGTACATCATAAGTTATTGACCCTCCAGGGAGCATTCTTTGTGAAGCTTTTTGGGTTCTCATTGTATTCACTGAAATCGATCGGGTTGATCTATTTTATACTCTTCTTGTGTGAGTTCTATTATTATACGGTCATCAGGAAAAAGATCTTCGGCAGTAATGTATTTATTTTCTCACTTATCCTGATCCTTAGTTTCCCATGGGTATTTCAATTTTCATTTACTTTTCGCCCTGAAATAATGATCATGTCATTGGGTTTTATCTCGTATATCTTACTTGAAGAAACCTTTTCCGGGTCTAAAAAACAGTTGTTGTATGCTTTACTGAGCGGTATTTTCAGTGGATTATGCGCAGCAGCTCATTTGAACGGACTTGTTGTGATCGGGGCCGGTTTTATCCTTTTACTCTGGAACAAAAAGTATATCGCATCTCTTATCTTCGGTATGGCGGCTATTATTACCTGTTCAATCTACTTCTATGATTTTAATGAGGCCTATGGCTTTTCATACTGGCTGTATCAGATCACCCAGAGCCCTTCTCTCGACAGCATTCCGGAATATCCATTGGTATTCAAACCTTTCATCAATCTTTTAAATGAACATCAAAGGTTTTTTCACAATCCAAAGATCATAATATTTAGTGTTTTT
>DAOWEV010000123.1 GCA_030638325.1 Bacteroidales bacterium | reverse complement strand
CTTATCCGGAATAGCCTGAATAATTGTTCCATTATCAAGTTCAACATCAAACTTCATGTTTTTCACCTTTTCAGGCCAATTCAGAAAATCCGGAAACTGATCAAGCTGAGGTTCCGGTAATCCTTCATCTGTAAAAAGCCTTGGTGAAACAAAAACCGAAAACTTTAAACCCGGATCACCTGAAGCTGTTTTAGCTGTGCCGTTCGGCAGTACTGTCCATATGATTTTTTGTTCTTTCATTTTCTTAACCTTCCTTAATTTATTGTTTTGATAGCAAAGCAATCAGATCTATGCATAAGCCTGGCAATATATTTTCCAAGGATCTGTTTCCTCTCCGGTATCCGGATCAAAATACGGCTCCATGAGTTGTTTGAAAGTAGGATCCCCATCAGAACCCGCGAATTTTTTCTCACAGCTGATCTCAACGCAAATGCTGAAAAAGATTACCTCGACTTCAATTGTCAATGTAGCTTTCCCGACACATTTACCCGAACTGAACTCATACATCAGTGAAAGATATAGTTCGATTGAAACGCTGATAATTCCCAGCACGCTTACTTCACCACCTAAACGGAAATAACCGGTGAGCTCTGCTTTGTCCGGGTTCATCTCCATTTTGAAGTAAATCCCCGCCATAACATACACTCCACCGCTCGCTACGCCAAAATTAACAGAGAGCTTGGCGCCGAATTCGAATGCGGCTTCCAGGATCTGTACACCTTTCGGATCAAGCGTTATGGCAAAGAACCCCCCTCCTCCAAACATGGATACGGTCAGGAGGAACTGGCTGTGCCTGTCACAGAAGTTGAAACGGACACTCAGCGGATCTTTGATGAAAGGAATGGTGAAAGAAGCGCCAAGGCTGAGATTCTCAAGACTGAAAACGCCAATGGCAAGAGTGGGAAGTCCCAGTGAAAACCCGGCAGTGATCCCTTTTTCAGTTACATCTAAAGAGGGCGGATCACTGAAACCATCGAGCGGAATGAGGTTTTTTAGCGTTTCGACAAATGCCAGGACACCTACAAATTCAATTCCGGCAATATTTACATCAACATCAGCCTTTTTGCCACCTTTGGATGTGAATGTGATATCATCAAAATGGATAATTATAAAACTCTCTATATTTCCGATCAGGTCAATCGAAAAATTCGTCAACGCACACGTAATATCCATATCTGCTTCTCCGGAGGACTGAACAGACAATTGACCCAGTATGGTAAGTGCTGCATCCTTGCTGCCATTGCTGGCTATGAACAGATTATTCCAATCCTTGAGTTCGGGTTCCCATTTTAATTCAACCTTAAGTTTATCAGAAGTTGTATCTGTGGTCAGTTTTGGGACATTTTTGGTCTTGCCCTTAAATTCAGAGGGCAGCACCGCCTGGATTATATCCCAGAGATCAATAACCCCGAAGATTTTTGCATCAAGTGCACCGAAAAAGTCTTCAGGGTCAAAGCTACCACTCGCGATGCCGGTAAGGTTACTGCCGGCAACCGGGCCCATCAACCGCGAAAGTCCCTGGATATCCATATTGGGTTTCACCAGGCCTCCGGCACGATCTCCCTGGCTGTTAAAATCAAGCTTCAATCCACCTGTAAGGTCAACGAAAACCTCTCCTTTATTATGATTATCATCAAATCCATAAATCAGGAATGTGTCATCATATTCTATTTCTATTATTTCATTATTGCCGGCGAGGTGTTTTATGGAGGGGATGATTACATTTGCCTTTGAAATTATGGGATAGAATGGAGGAATATCCTGATCCCCAAGGTTTTGTTTCATGGTTGCAATATCACTCACATTTTCGGGAATTTCTGCACTAAAGACCATGGATTTCGTTTCAAGGGTGGTTTTCCCGGGATCATGAGCGCTGTCGGCATACATAACTGATTGGCCGTTGATATCAGGTTCTACCTTGATGTTATATTGTTCCCGGACATGGTCTTTTAGTATGTCTCTAACGGGATCGTATAATGTTTGATCAGCCTTGCCCTGACTGTCAAAATAATTCAATTCTGTTTGTTCAATGAAGATCAGAGGTGCAGTAAATCCAACCTCATTTTCTGCATAATCTTTTAGAATGAAATGAAACTGAAAATCCTTATTTCCTACCATTGGCCAGAAAAGAGATTGCCCTTTGCCATCGATGTCACTATCTTCCGGTTTATCCAGGTTAGGTGTAACCAGCGTTGTGATCTGAACATTCCAGAAAGGGAACTGTAGGTCGTAAGAGTGATTGTTGTTGTTTCTTAAGCCGGTATTGTTCACAAAGATCCTTTCCGGCTCTCTTACGACGATATACATGCGTTGTCGCAGATAGGCAATATTCCCGGGTACATCCGGGTAATAACGGGCTGCAATTTCCTTAATAACAGAATCGATATTAAACTGATATTCATCTTTGGCACTTTGGGCAAGCGAAGTAAATTCTTTACCCAATTTTTCATCAGCGGATTTGATTATTGCAGAAGTCTTTTCATTGAATTTTTGCTTACTTTTTTTGATAAGCAGATCTATCTCACGTTGTGACTTTCCTTCAATAGAATCAACAAGTCCATATATCTCTTTCTCAAAGTTTTCATTTATATCATTCATAAATGAAGAGACCTCCGGCTGAGACCTCTTTTTCAGAGTTCGAAGCTGTAAGTCCATCTTCTGAGCAAAATATTGTTTCGTTGCCAGAAGAAGGAAACTAATCTGAGGATGAAATTTCCGTTCGGTAACCTTAACCAGCGAAGCTCTGTGGCCGAATGGAAAAAGATAACCCTTGTAAACTACACGCACATAATGGTCACGTCCCATGGTACCGCGGTGTCTCCATTCCTCAACAGATAACATTGAAGGTGGCTCCCAGGCCCCGCGTACATTCATCCAAGCCCCGAGTGATGTGAGCATCAAACGCTTTACATTAACAGGAAGCGGCAGAAAGTTTGCAATATAGTTATTGGCAGAAAGATGTACGAAATTATGCCGGTCGAATGCATCCAGTGACATTCTGAATGGATTATCGTATAAATTCTGAGGATAATGATCGGGAGGGTATTCCGGATACTCATGATTAAAACCATAATCCCGTGCCCAGATGGCACGGATTGTCCTGAGCCTGTGGTCTTCTTCGTTTATCTTGTTGTCAAGTCTCAATGCATATCGGGTATGCCAGAGTTCATATCGTTTTGTAGAAGGAGAGATAACCGGCTGGGATTCATGTGCCCATGCAGCATATTTATTGGGTGAAATAATAAGCCTGAACGGAGCTTCAATACTGGTTTCCAACCCTGTTGGCTTTTTTAGTTTGGGTTTCATGACCTGAAATGTTGCCTCCCAGAATAACTTAGCAATCTGAAGTCTGATCTCATCATCATAGACTTGGGGAAGGTACTTTTTCATGGTTGTGCGTGCACTCCATTTTTGAGCAATTTCTGCATTCATGGAATTACCATCACCAGAGGTAAGATGTAAATCTTCACCGGACATTTTGGCATCTGCCTTTTTAAGTGTGATGGTTTCCTGATCAATATATTTTAGCATATCTACCCGCTGGAGTAAGTCATGGACTTTTACATCAGTCATAAGGAACATGAGGGGAGGAGGAGCGGTTGGCGCTACTTTCAGGTCATATTTACTGCATGCTTCAAGCAGGCCTTCGGTAGAATAGTCTATTTCAGCATCTTTTGGAACTATAAATACAAGGCGGCTGTTTTCGGATATCCGTGATTTGCAAGGATAATATGGTGTTTCACTGCTTTTGCTGTCAGTTGGATCGTAATCAGGATCATCATCATCTTTTATCGGGAAATTATCATTATCGGCCTCAAAAAAAGCCTCCTCAGCAATATTCTGCGGAGGGAATTCAACCACCATATATGCAGTTTTCATCTTATCAAGGACAAGAAGTTTTTCATCTTTAAGTTTTAGATTGATAAACCTGAAGTCCAGTTTGAGCATATCTTCCGGACGAAGTACCGAAACCTCAAATTTCCATACCGGGTAAAAATATATATCTGAAGGAATGGGAACGATGAATTCTTCAGTTTTCCCGGCCCTGTATCTGACTTTATCTTTTGTCGAATAAATCTCTTCTCCTTCAGCGGTTTTAACTTTGATATAGATATCCGGTTTATTATCAAAGAACAGTTCCCGGAAATCATCTTTATCATATATGATTTCAAAATTACCGTTTCTATCAGTGGTTACTTCTCCCAAAAGATCATCAAAAAACAGGTCTTTGTCAAATGCTTTTACCTTCAGGTTTGGTATTCCCTGTCCTGTTTCCTTTCCAACCACTTTCCCGAATATACTGAACACTTTTCTTTTTTTTATCATTTTGATATCCTCCTTTAATGACAAAACACTAAATTTAATTTGAATTAAAAATCCACCTTCTGTGATGGTGGTTATGTTCCTTTTTTGTTATACATGATGAAAATTATTGGAATGTTGGAATATTAGAATTGGCCCCCGTTCGGGTCTTTGAAAGGAACAATTTTCCCATCCCGCAAGCTATCGCGGTTCCATCCTTCCATTTTTCCATTCTTCCAGTATTCCCTCCTTCCCTGCCACCTTCTCAGAGGGTGGATTTTTACATTGTTGATTGCAGTCAAAAATGATGGTCCATCTCCTGGTTACAGCCTTGCCACAAATATGAATATTTGGAAAATCTTTAGAAAGCATACTTTCCAGTGAAAGGATATCATCATTTACCGTGTCAGCTAATATTGACCTGATCATTTGGTTTGGATCTGATAATATTATTGATTAAATACGGAGGATGGTATTTATAAATAACAAATATAGTAAAATTTACTTGATTTGTCAAGTATTTGAGCATAAAAATTACTAAATGGATTCAATTCAAATCCTAAAAGATCATTTTATAAGTGAGGATTTTTAATTCGGGAGACTCAATACTTGCAATCTGCCAACGGCGGAGCGGCGAAAATTGCATGCCGAATTCCGGGGCGAGACTCCTGCCTCATCTCCATATGCCACTGATTTCGATCTAAGTGAAAGCATGAAACGTGAGTAGTGAACAGGAGAATAGCTGTCTCTTAGTAGTTTTCTGTAAAAATTCAAGAAATTTATGCTTGACTTTCCTCTCCAAATGTGTTATCTTTGGTCACACTTACTAGTCGTATTTTTCTTGATTCAAAAAACAATTATTGAAAGTTTTATAAATAGTGCCGGGTTAAAAAGTTTTGTCAAATAAAAGGATTGCTTTATACGCCTTATACAGATCAGTTAGAATCAATAAATAAAGCTTGGAAATCAAGAGAGCTGGCCCTGTACATGGTTTTTGACCAGGACCAGGAGGCTAAAACTCAGATATTCGAGGATATGGGGATTAAGGCACTATGGTTTGATTCATTCGACGAATTAGCAGAATTTATAAATAAAATTAGGTAAATAACAAAAAGGTGAAAAAATGAAAGAACAAAATGAAGAACAGTCTAACAGGGAACAGGCGAGGCGCAGATTTTGGCTATCGATACT
>DAOWEV010000141.1 GCA_030638325.1 Bacteroidales bacterium | reverse complement strand
GTGGTGGAAGGTATGCAGTTCGACAGGGGATATATCTCTCCTTATTTTGTGACTGATACCGAAAAAATGGAAACGGTATATGAAACACCGTATATCCTGATCCACGACAAGAAGATATCGGTTATGAAAGACCTGCTTCCGGTATTGGAGAAAACAGCACAGGGTGGGAAACCGCTGCTTATCATTTCCGAAGATATTGATGGCGAAGCTTTGGCTACCCTGGTTGTAAACAAGATCAGGGGATCCTTGAAAGTGGTTGCTGTTAAAGCTCCGGGATTCGGTGACAGAAGAAAGGAAATGCTTGAAGATATTGCTATCCTTACCGGTGGAACGGTTATTTCGGAAGAGAAAGGATACAAGCTTGAAGATGCTGATCTGTCATACCTTGGAGAAGCTGAAAAAATAACAATTGATAAGGAAAACACAACGATTGTTAGTGGTAAGGGAAAGAAGGAAGATATCGAGGCACGTATAAAACAGATCAAAGCCCAGATCGAAACAACCACTTCCGACTATGACAAGGAAAAGTTGCAGGAAAGGCTGGCTAAACTGGCCGGTGGTGTGGCAGTGATCTATGTTGGAGCAGCCAGCGAAGTTGAAATGAAAGAAAAGAAAGACCGTTTCGACGATGCTTTGAATGCAACCCGTGCAGCTATTGAAGAAGGCATCATCCCCGGTGGTGGTGTCGGATACCTCAGAGCTGCTGAAGCTATCAAGGACCTGAAAGGTGAAAATGAAGATCAGGATACGGGTATCGCCATAATCAAAAGAGCCCTTGAGGAACCACTTCGGATTATTGTTGAAAATGCCGGAATGGAAGGATCTGTCGTTGTTATGGAGGTGAAGACAGGTAAGGATGGTTACGGTTTCAATGCCGCCACTGAAATCTATGAAGACCTCTTCAAGGCAGGCGTTGTCGACCCGACAAAAGTGGCACGTGTTGCCCTTGAGAATGCAGCCTCTATTTCAGGTATGCTGCTCACAACAGAATGTGTGGTCGCAGAACATAAGGAAGAAAAAGAAGCCGGAATGCCTGCTATGCCTCCCGGAGGCATGGGCGGAATGCCGGGCATGATGTAAGAAAAAACTATATTTATCATATTTAAAGGGGCTCCGGTGGAACCCCTTTTTTTATTTCATACAATATGTTAACTTTGTTGGAGATATTGTTGGATATATACCCGTACTCAAAATATAGTGAGAATGAAAAATAAAATATTTTCCGTGTCAGTCATATTGTCATTATTTTTCCTGAATATGATGGCTCAGGATGTTGACCGGCCCGACATGCCCGTTGACCCGAACTCCAACCTGATCACTTACAGAGAGGTTGTAGAAGAGGAAGGTACAAAAGATGAATTCTTTAACCGATGCGTCGACTGGCTGAATAACTTTTATAAAAACCCGGTAGCCGTTTCCAAAGTCCGTGATCAGGCCAGCGGAATTGTGAAGGGACAACACCAATTCCGGATTTATAATTACGAAGAAGATCATAAAAAGGATGCCGGCATGATCATGTATGATTTTAAGATTGAATTAAAAGAAGGCCGGTACAGGTATACTGTTGATAAATTTTTGCTGCGGAAAGCTTCTCGTTTTCCTGTTGAAAAATGGCTCGACAGGAATGCCCCTGATTTCAATGAAAAATATGACTCTTATCTGCAACAGATAAATAGTTTTATGAAGGAAGAATGGATCCCGTCGTTAAAAGAAAGGATGAAACCTGAAATTGAGGTGGAGGAAGAGGAGTGGTAATATGAGTGACCGTAAGAAAGATCATATTAACCTTGCATTCCAGGCCAGGCCTGGACCGGATGAAATGGATCAAAGATTTTTTTACGAGCCTGCATTATCAAAGCATCCTGACGGGGAAGTGCTTGAATTGGACTTCCTGGGGAAGAAACTGAAAGCCCCTTTATGGATTTCCAGTATGACGGGAGGTACTGAAGCAGCAGGAAGGATAAACAGGAATTTAGCCATGGCCTGTAATGAATTTGGCCTTGGGATGGGACTTGGGTCCTGCCGGACCTTACTGGAAAGCAATGAACATATTGACGACTTTGACCTGCGCGGGATCATTGGAGACGACCTTCCTTTTTATGCTAACCTGGGAATCGCCCAGGTCGAAAAATTGCTCCTGAATAATGAGCTTGATAAGATTGATGAAATGACCGGAAGACTGAAAACAGACGGTTTGATCATTCACATCAATCCGCTGCAGGAATGGTTGCAACCCGAAGGAAACAGGCTGACGTTACCGGCAGTTGAAGTAGTCCGGGAGTTTCTGAAAGAGACTTCCAAAAAACTGATCGTTAAAGAGGTTGGACAGGGCATGGGGCCCGGAAGCCTGAAAGCATTAATGAAATTGCCCCTGGAGGCTGTCGAATTCGGAGCCTTCGGAGGAACGAATTTTGCCAGCCTGGAGTTGATGCGCTCGGAAAAACAGCATTCCGAATATTTCAAACCTCTTGCCAGGCTTGGCCATACTGCCGGAGAGATGGTTGACTTTGTAAATAAAATGGCCGGTGAGGAAGATTTACGCTGCCGGCAAGTCATTATCTCGGGAGGGATAGAATCATTTCTGGATGGCTATTATTTAATAAATAAATGCCGGCTTACTGCTATATATGGCCAGGCATCGGCGTTTTTAAAACATGCCGGGAATTCATATAGTGCATTAAAAGAGTTCGTACAAACCCAGGTTGAAGGGATCAGGATCGCGCAGGCGTTCCTGCGGATCAAATAAACAGAGTCTGAATTGATGAAAGAGAATAGGATCATCGAAGGTTTTTCCAGGCTTGACAAGCTTGAAAAACTGAAATTGATTGCCGGATATTTTGAGAACCGGGAAGAACTGCTGGCAGAATTGAAGTCATACTGGCATGATGACCCTGGGAAACAAAAACTGTTTGATGAATTCAGTGAGAATACCATTTCAAATTTCTATTTCCCTTATGGGATTGCCCCAAACTTTGTGATCAACGGTAAAACCTGTATGGTCCCCATGGTGATCGAGGAAAGTTCGGTGGTGGCGGCAGCAGCCAGCAGCGCTAAGTTCTGGGCGGAACGGGGTGGATTTCAGGCGGAGATCATTTCCACAAAAAAAGTAGGACAGGTTCACTTTCTGTGGAAAGGCAACTACCGGAAACTGCTGGAGACCTTGCCGGAACTCAGGCAAAAATTTCTTAAGGGAACGAAAAATATCACCCGGAACATGGAAAGGAGGGGAGGCGGTATCCTCGATATTGAGTTGATTGACATGACCCACGAGATTGAACACTATTACCAGATCAAAGCCTTGTTCGATACGGTTGATTCAATGGGTGCGAACTTCATCAACTCCTGCCTGGAAGAGTTTGCCCGGATCATGAAGGAGTTTTTATGTGGTGATGACCGCTTTGAAGGACAGGCAAAGGACTGTGAGATCATTATGGCCATCCTTTCAAACTACGCTCCCGATTGTTTGGTCAGAACCTATGTTGAATGTGAGGTGAAGGATGTAAAGGAACGTGATAGTGATCTTGACCCGGAACGTTTTGTCTGGAAGTTCCAAAAAGCCATTCAGATTGCCAGTGCTGATGTGCATAGGGCTGTAACACATAATAAAGGCATCTTTAATGGCATTGATGCCGTTACCCTCGCTACCGGAAATGATTTCAGGGCCGTGGAGGCAGGAGGCCATGCCTATGCTGCCCGCTCTGGAAAATATACCAGCCTTACATCCGTAAGTGTTGAAAATAATGTATTTCATTACGAACTCACCATTCCCCTGTCACTGGGAACGGTGGGAGGCCTCACTTCTCTTCACCCCCTCGCTAAGATATCACTCCGGATACTTGATGAACCGAATGCCAGAGAATTGATGATGATTGCTTCCTCAGTGGGCCTGGCAAATAATTTTGGAGCAATAAGATCTTTGATTACCAAGGGTATACAGGTCGGGCATATGAAAATGCACCTGTTCAATATCCTGAATTTCTTCAATGCCACACAAATAGAAAAAGAGAAAGCCATTCAGTATTTTAAAGATAAAAAAGTATCCTTCAGCTCTGTTAGCAATTATATCACAGACCTTCGCGGTAACAGACTGACCATGTAAATATCCAGGCATGGAAAAAAAATCATTTTATGCCAACGGAAAACTCTTGATATCAGGGGAATACCTTGTTATGGATGGAGCCGTTGCCCTCGCCTTACCACTTCAATACGGACAAACAATTGAAATTTCAGAAACAGAAGATAAAGGGATTCTCAATTGGAAGAGCTTTGAATATGATGAGCAATGGTTATATGCCCGGTTTGCCATTCCTTCTTTCGAAATAATTGACACTTCAGGCCTTGAAACTGCGGGAAAATTACGGAATCTTCTGCAGGTCGCTAACAGTCTGAATCCTTTGCTGAATGCTGCATCAGGGTATGAAGTAAACACCAGGCTTTCTTTTCGCAGGGACTGGGGGTTTGGCAGCAGTTCCACCCTGGTTTCTAACCTGGCCCAATGGTTCGGTATTGATCCGTATGAATTATTTCGGGCCATTTACACTGGCTCCGGGTATGATGTTGCCTGTGCTTCCTCAGACAGGCCATTGTTATATCGGTTACAAGAAGGGAAACCTGAAATAAAAAAAGTTAAGTTCAGGCCTGCCTTCCGGGATAATATTTATTTTGTTTACCTCGGTGAAAAGCAAGATACAGGCAGCAGCATCCGGTATTACAGTCAGCTTGGAGAAATATCCCGGGAAGCTATCAACAG
>DAOWEV010000219.1 GCA_030638325.1 Bacteroidales bacterium | reverse complement strand
ATTACCTAAAAAGTCCCAACGGAATCGTTGAGATCCGTGATAACGCTACAGGCTGCAACAGCCAGGAAGAGGTTGAAGAAGACTGTGAGGATTTATCAGTGGATGAAGTTGGACTTTCTGAGCAACTCAGCATTTATCCAAATCCCTGTTCAGGCGCTACGCGATTTCGATTAACGATTAACGATCAACGATTAGTGATTTTAGATTTATTTGAGATTACAGGAATGAGGATTAAACGATTGTTGAATGAGGTGAAAATGCCGGGAACGTATGATATGGAGGTCGATCTGAGTGATTTGCCGGCAGGGAGTTACTTCTTACGATTGGAAACCAAAGATGGAACACGAACGGCTAAATTAATAAAACTTTGAACCAGTTAACGGTCGACAGTAGTAACAATAACCCATGACCGTCTACTGTTAACCGTCAATCGGAGCGAAGCGGAGATCACGCCGAAGGCGGGACCGTCAACTGAAAAAGGAGGTTAACATGAAAACAAAATCAAACATCAATTTAATCTTGACAGGATTGATCCTGGTCATTTTTATGGCAGATCTTTCCGCGCAATTTAACTTTTACGATGTAACTAATCAACCCGTTTTAAGTTATGGTGCTCCAGGCGACTGGGATGTAGGATTTATCGCAAATACGTTTAAGCAAGATCTTTTAGAGCTTACTTTCACGGCTCAGAATGATGAACAGCATGTTTCTTTAGACAGTATCATGATAATCAACCATACTCAGGGCGGAGATACCATGCTCTATGCACCCGATACCATCTTGTTATTACATTATTGGCCAAATCCGGGTATTAATGAACATAATCTGCATGGGGCAAACAGCTTCTCGGTATCACCGAATTATCCCCATCCTTTTATTGGCCAAACATTTATTGATGTCTGCATTGTGAAGACGGATAATATCGTAATCCGCATCTTTGATTTATCAGGCAGGGAGCATGCATCATATGAAGGCGTTTTAGATGCCGGGAAACACACTTTTACGTTTTATCCGGGCAATCAAAACTTCTATATCTTTTCTGCGTTGTATTGCGGGCTGACAAGAAGCATCAAGATTACTAATCCATTATCCGGCAAGGCGGATTGTAAACTAACATATAAGGGTGTTGAGAAACAGGCAGGAAACCTGAAGTCTCACCCGGATGTTAATTTCCCATTTTCTTTAGGCGATAAATTGCTATACATCGGCTATGCAAACGGACTCCAATCCGGCATGCTGGATGCCCCTGAAACGAGTGACACGCTGACGTTTCAATTCGCTACCAACATTCCCTGTCCGGGCATACCAACGGTAACTTACGAAGGACAGGTTTACAACACCATTCAGATATTCAATCAATGCTGGTTGAAGGAGAACCTGAATGTGGGGACGATGATACCGGGAGTTCAGGAAATGGAAGATAACGGGATCATTGAGAAATACTGTTATGATAACAACCCTGCCAATTGCAATACCTACGGCGGATTGTACCAATGGAATGAGATAATGAAATATACCATACAGGAAGGAGTACAAGGAATTTGCCCATCGGGCTGGCATATACCCACAGACGAAGAATGGAAACAATTAGAAGGAGAAGTTGACAGCCTGTATGGATACCCTGACCCTGAATGGGATGGAATAGATTATAGAGGTTTTGATGTAGGTAAAAGATTAAAATCTCAAAACAGTTGGTGGTATAATGGCAACGGAAATGATTTTTTTGGTTTTTCCGCTTTGGCCACCGGCGCCCGCCGCTACTATGATGGTGCTTTCTTAAGTATGGGCGTTTACACCAGCTTTTGGTCTTCTACGGAGGGCAATAGTTTCGAAGCGTGGTACCGGTATCTGGAATACTTTATTTCAGAGGCCTCCCGTCACAACAGACTTAAAACAATGGGTCGCTCGGTTCGGTGTGTCATGGATTATTGATTATTTGATTTTTTGTTGAGCAGGATTCCTATATCTGTTTGTAATGATAAAAGCAAGAAATCTATTGGGTTGTAAAAAAATCCCCACCAACGAGGGAGAGTGTAATATAGGATTATAGTTACCTGTGCAAAAAGTACACGACAATGTGATTTTCAAAATTCTGCAAAAATTATTACCTTTACATCTGCTAGCATTAACCTGAACAGTAGGTGAAAACAAAAATATCCATAGCCGAAGTTACATTTCTTCAAAGCTTACACCTTTATGTGCAAATCCGATGGGAAAGAAGTTGGTGCCGGAGCTTACAATTTGCATTTAGAACACATATAACGCTAATCCGCACTTGTTCCAAAATAACGGCTTTAATGTTACTGATCATTATCAACAGCCTGACCACCGCCCAAACCAGTTGGTACAAATACCCGGGCAACCCGGTGTTTCACGCAGGGAAAGATGGAGATTGGGACGAGAACTTATATGATTTTGATATCATATTTGAAAACAATGAATACCATATGTGGTATCTCGGATTTCGAGAGGATGATCCAAACAAGAATTCTTTTGGATTTGCCTCTTCGCCCGATGGCATCCTTTGGGAAAAATACGAAGGAAATCCATTGATGTTCAACAGCGATAGTATCGGTTGGGGGAATAGCTTTGGGACATTTGATATCATCAGGAAAGACTCTTTGTATTTAATGTGGTACACCGCCGGATCAGCGGATTCGAAGTTGGCCGCCTGTATTGGTTTCGCATGGTCAGCCGATGGTTTGATATGGAATAATCATCCGGAACCTGTCCTGACCCCAGGGGAAGACAATGCCTGGGATGGCAGAGGAGTAGGAAATCCTAACGTCATATTTGACGGACAAATATACCACATGTGGTTCTCCGGATGGCCTAACCGGATCCCAAAAACTTGCAGGGCCGGATACGCAACATCCAGGGACGGGATTAACTGGGAAAAACACCATGCCAACCCTGTCATAAATATTGGAGAGCCCGGCACCTGGGACGACAATTGGGTAGTGCCATACAGTGTGACTTTCAATGGATCTTTATTCGAAATTTGGTACTTTGGATGGAACCTGATAAAATTTGAGATCGGCCTGGCAACATCCCATGATGGTATCAGGTGGAACAAGTCACCTGAGAATCCAATCCTGAAAGCCGGGGACCTTGGGTCGTGGGATGCTATCATTATCGCACCCAGGGTGTTAAACCAGGATTCTGTCTACCGTATGTGGTATGGTAGTTTATATAACCCCAAGATTACGTATGGATACGCTACGACCTCCCCTGCAGAGGCTGAAAATTGGAGAAAAACGATCATAGAAACCCAGCAACGCATAATCAGGGTCCAGGTATTTAACAGGTTGGAATATGTTTATATTGACAGCCTGTCCCAAACCCTTCAGGAACTATCGGGTGTGGCATTGATCGATGCTTACAATAAGCTGGCCCTGGCCTGGTCACTTAATGATGATTCCAAAAGCTATAATTATGCTGAAAAGGCTTTTGAATTGGCTGAGAATGAAGATTATACAAAAGGAAAGGCTATGGCCTTATATAGCATGGGAAACAGTCAGTATGTGTTGAATAATTATTCTGAAGCCCTGGCCAGCCAGCTAACCGCCCTCCGGCTATTTGATTCACTTGGTATGCAGCTTGAAGTGGGAAACTTGTTATCACAATTAGCCAGTATTCACACCTATGCCGGATCACACGACCAGGCATCCAAATACCACCAACAATCCCTTGATGTCTTCATCGCCCTGAAGGATACAAACTCCATTCTTAATACAATGAATTACCTTGGGGAGGCTTACCTGGATTCAGGTGATACCATCCGGGCAAAGAAAACCTTCGAAAAAGAACTTCTATTGGCAAAAGAAACTAAACAAGACCGAATTCAGGGATTTGCTTATGAGGGATTAGGCAGGTGCTACCAGGACCGCTCGCTGGATTCATCCATCTATTATTTTACGGAAGCCAGGGCTCTTTGGGAAAATAGATTCCCGTCAGAGGCGGCAACTAATTGGCTGCTCATGGCAGAGACTTATTTAGCCTACGGACCGGAATATTGCACAGAGGCTGAGGAATGTCTGCAGCAAAGTTTTGATCTGCTATTAATCAGTATCGTGAAGGGGCAGGATCAGCTGAGATGGTGTTACAGGATGGCGGAATTAAATATGGCAACCCAACAGTATGATAAAGCCAAAGAATACCTTGATTTATCCCTTGATATCTGCCAGACTTTCTTATCCAAACATGATCATCAACATTACGTTTCCTTAAATAACAAGCTGGAATTTGGGATCTTACTGAAGGAATACATGGAAAAAATCTATCGCATGTATTTTAATTTGGATATTATTATGCAGGACAATGATGAGGCTTTGCACCATTTTATGCTGGCTACAGCATGGAGTGACAGCGTCTCAAATGACCATGCATGGAAGAAGGTGGCCATGATCCAGGGACAATTCGAAACTGAAAAAACACAAAATCAGATTACGTTGCTGGAAAAGGATAATGAGGTGAAAAACCTGACCCTGAAGAAATCAAGGATCTACCTTTTTGGTTTGGGCGCATTAGTATTGATCATTATCCTTGGTGCAATCATATTCATCCGTAACAGAAAGATCAGGGCACAATATGCCATTGAACTTGAACGGGTAAAATCAGAAAAACTCCAGGAACTCGACCATTTGAAATCACGGTTTTTTGCTAACATTTCCCACGAATTCCGGACACCCCTTACGTTGATATTGGGGCCACTGGAAAAGCTACTCTCAAAAGTTTCTGATGATGCTGATCAAAAAGAATTGAACATTGCAAAAAAATATGCTAAAAGTCTTCAAAACCTGATCAACAACTTACTTACTATTTCAAAACTCGAATCAGGAAAAATGCGGTTGCATGCTACTGAGATAAATATTGTAAAACTGATACGTGGATATCTTCAGGCTTTCGAGTCCCTGGCAAAGCAAAAGAATATTGGGTTAAATTTTATATCTGAAAACGAGGAGATCAAAGTATTCATAGACCTGGAAAAATTTGAACAGGTGTTGAATAATTTGTTGTCAAATGCTTTTAAGTTCACTGATGAAGGGGGGAGAATAGAGGTATCCATTGGCAGTAAATCGACAATCGACAATCGACAATTGACAACCGACAATGTTTCGATCTCCATCTCCGACACCGGTTGCGGTATACCCCCCGAACATATCGATCATGTTTTCAACCGGTTTTACCAGGTAGAACGAGCAGAAGGCAGTTATTACCAGGGAACAGGTATCGGCCTGGCATTAACCAAAGAACTGGTTGAGCTTCATCATGGAGAAATTAATGTTGAGAGTGATCCCGATAGCTATCGGGAGGGACAAGGTTCAACATTCATAATTTTACTGCCTTTGGGAAAAGACCATCTGAAACCGGAGGAAATCGGTGATCCCGATCCCGATAGCTATCGGGATCGGGAGGTTGAACCGGTTGTCCTTAAGGACTCCTTCGAAGAACCTGCTGAATGGGAATATCTGACTAAACAACCGGCAGAGCGAACCCTTCAACACCAAATTCCAGAAGATGATGCAGAGAAAGAAGACGCAATACCATTGCTTCTAATTGTTGAGGACAATGCCGACATGCGTTCTTACATCCGGGGATATTTTGAAGCAGGGTTTCGTATCATCGAAGCTGTTGACGGAGTTGATGGTTATGAAAAATCAGTTGAACAGATCCCCGACATCATCATAAGCGATGTAATGATGCCTAATATGGACGGAAATGTGTTTTGCAGAAAAGTTAAAACAGATGAACGTACCAGCCACATTCCGGTCATCCTGCTCACAGCCCGTGCCTCCAAAGAAAGCCGGAT
>DAOWEV010000019.1 GCA_030638325.1 Bacteroidales bacterium | reverse complement strand
TGCTTAAAACAGTTTATATCATTTGGGTTTAATTCACTTGAATTTGTTTAGTGCTTAGGGTTTCGGATTTAGAATTTCTGCCAAAAAAAACACGAATATCAAAATTAAGAGACTAAACAATCTCAAAATTCAAATTTTCCAATGTTTAAAACTATGTTGTTGTAAGTTGTATAATAAATGACCTTACGTTTGCAGCAAAAAGAAAGGTTCTTTCCTCAAGATCATACTGTTTTGAATTTTGTACTTCTGTCATTTAAATTTGTTTAGGATTTAGATATTCGAATTTAGTGCTTTATTTAACACTGATGAAATATCTGTCACAGCTAAATAATTACGCTGATTGTTAATTTCTAATTACTGCTAGTTGAAAGAAGCACCATTAGTGAAATACTGCTATCCACCATGTCACCCTCTTTTACGCCTATTTTTTCAACGACCGCATCGAAAGGTGCCGCAATATGATTTTCCATTTTCATGGCTTCAACAATGATCACAACATCCCCCCGTTTTACTTCTTCCCCTTCCTTTACATTGATCTTTATGACTTTCCCAGGCATAGGTGAAACGATATTACCCTGGCCCGTCCCGGCCTTCTTGTCAAGGCTGCCCAGGATCTCTTGGTGGTCGGTCAATACATCGGACCTGTTGATGTTAAAGACAAAAGCATTGTAACTGATGGTTCCGTTTCCCACACCATCATCTGAAACATGAAATTTGTATAAATGATCATCAATGGTCACGGAAATAAAACCGGGACTGATCGTGTGCAGGTTAACAGCCAGCTCCTCATCTCCGAAATGAACATGATAAGTACCGTTGCCGGCCCGGTTGATATTGAAATGGTGTTCACTTTCATCCAGGCTTACCGACAGTTCCATAATATCCCGCCAATAGCCTATTTTTTGCCAAATATTGACTTCCGTTTCAGCCTCATTGTTTTGCCATTTATTAAAATCATACAAACAGGAGGCAATGACAGGCAGATATACAGGAACAGACTCTTTTTCCTGCCGGATTACCTCAATTAGGTCTATGGTGTGGTCGTCGCAATATTTGGTTGATATCAGGTTGTTGATATATGCATCGTGCTTTAACAGGTGTTTCAGGTATGTGATGTTGGTTTTGATCCCGTGGATGATGAAATTATTCAGGGCCGTGATCATTTTTTCACGGGCGATCCCACGGTCCTCTCCCCATATGACCAGCTTACAGATCATCGGATCGTAAAAACTTTCAATGGTGGCAGCTGTTTCGATGCCGGTATCTATCCTGATGCCGTTACCTTCAGGTTCGGAGTACAATGACATGATTCCGGGAGAAGGTATAAAATTGTTCTCCGGATCTTCGGCATATATCCTGCACTCGATAGCGTGTCCTTGTTGTCTGAGGCTTTCCTGTTCAATATCCAGTTTTTTACCTGCAGCGATCAATATCTGCTCTCTGACGATATCAATACCGGTGACCATTTCCGTGACCGGATGTTCTACCTGAATCCTGGTATTCATTTCAAGGAAATAAAAATGAAGATCTTTATCAACCAGAAACTCAACAGTTCCGGCATTGCTGTATCCGATCTCCCGGGCAATGGTGACCGCTGCATCACCCATTTTCATTCTGACTTCAGGTGTCAGGGTGGGAGAGGGCGATTCTTCGATGATTTTCTGATAGCGTCGCTGAATTGAACATTCCCTTTCAAACAGGTGGATCACATTGCCGTAATTATCTCCCAAAACCTGGATCTCAATATGCCTGGGATCTTCAATAAATTTTTCGATATAGACTGTTCCATCCCCAAAATAAGATTTTGCTTCCCGGCTTGTACTTTCCAGGGTTTCTTCAAGTGATTCAGGATCATAAATGATGCGCATGCCTTTACCGCCACCTCCTGCGGCTGCTTTTATAAGGACAGGAAAAGCAATGTCACCGGCCTTTTTTATCAATGTTTTAATGTCACCGGTAAGTCCTTCTGTCATGGGTATTCCAATCTTCCTGACAAAAGCCCGGGACTCGATCTTATTCCCCATGAGTTTGATGGCCCTGACTGAAGGTCCGATAAACACAATGCCAGCCTTTTCGCAGGCATCAACGAAATCAGGATTTTCTGCCAGAAAACCATATCCCGGATGAATGGCTTCACAGCCTGCAGCTTTGGCAACACCAATGATCTTGTCGATGTTGAGGTAGGTCTCGCTCAGTTCAGTATCCCCAATAAAATAAGCTTCATCAGCCATTTTAACATGCAGGGCTTCGGCATCTGCCTTTGCATATATGGCTACGGCCTGGACTCCCAGGCTTTTAGCAGCCCGGATGACCCTGACAGCAATTTCTCCCCGGTTTGCGATCAATATTTTCTTAAATAACTTCATTATGCTATTACTAAATTTTGTTCAGAGTAATTCAAATCTTCAGTTTTGATTAACAATTTATCCTACCCATTTTGGTTTTCTTTTCTCCAGAAAAGCCGCCATCCCTTCCTGGCCTTCTTCAGAGGCTCTGATCTCAGCGATCATCCGGGCCGTAGACTCAAGAGCCTGTTCAAGGGTTTCTTTATTGGCAATATTGAAGATCAAATTTTTGCAGTGCGACATAGCCCTGGGCCCGCTGGTTCTGAGCAGGTCGATCACGGAGTATACATAATCCTCAAACTCATACCCGGGTATTGACTTGTTGATCAGCCTGTGGTGTTCTGCTTCTTTTCCTTTTATCCTTCTGCCCGTAAGCATCAATTCGCGTGAGCCGTATTCTCCAACTCTTTTTGTCACGTAGGGAGAGATGCATGCCGGAACAACGCCTATATTGACCTCGCTGAGGCTGAAGACGGTATTTTCATCGGCGTAAGCAAAATCGCAGGAAGCCAGCAGGCCGTTTGCTCCGCCGATAGCGGCACCATGAACCATAGCAATGGTTGGCTTTTTGCAAGTATAAATGGTGTAAAAGCATTTTGACAGGTTCAGGCTTTCTTTGTAATTATCTTCGTAGGAATATTTGGCCACATCCCGCATCCAGTTCAGGTCGGCACCGGCACAAAATGACTTCCCTCTGCCACGCAGTAAAACAATGCGTATATCGTCCATCTGATTGACTGCCTCAAAGCATTCGATCAATTCCGAGATCATCACTTCATTGAATGCATTATGGATCTTCGGCCTGTTCAGCCAAACAATGCCCAGATCGGCTTTTTGTTCGAATTCTATTGTTTGAAATGTTTTCATATATTAGTTATTATTTAGAGTTAAGATTAATCAGGATCATTCATCTCAACTCTCAGCTCTCAACTCTCAACTCTTAGCTCTCAACTCTGATATTACATCCTGAAAATACCATACTTCGTATCCGGGAAGGGTTTGTTCAGCGACATGGCGATGCCCATGGCAATGATCTTGCGGGTATCGGCCGGGTCGATAATGCCATCGTCCCACAGCCTGGATGTGCTGAAATATGCCGACCCCTCCATATCATATTTCTGAAGGATCTCTGCCCTCAGCTTTTCGCGATCGTCCGGATCCATTTCCTGTCCGCGTTTTGCCAGTTGTTCTTCTTTTACCTGGATCAGAACGCCTGAAGCCTGCTCGCCGCCCATGACCGATATCTTGGCATTCGGCCACATGAATAATAACCTGGGATCATAGGCCCGGCCGGCCATTGCGTAGTTTCCTGCGCCAAATGAACCACCGAAGATGACTGTAAATTTCGGCACCTCGGCATTGGCAACGGCATGCACAAACTTGGCCCCGTCTTTTGCAATACCGCCATGTTCATATTGTTTTCCAACGATAAAGCCGGTTATATTTTGCAGGAAAAGAAGTGGTACCTTCCGGGATGTACAGAGTTCGATGAAGTGGGCTGCCTTGAGGGAGGTTTCTGAAAACAACACCCCGTTATTGGCGAGGATCCCAATTGGATAACCCATGATATTTGCAAATCCTGTGATCAGGGTAGGCGCGTAAAGGGCTTTGAATTCCTGGAAACGGCTGCCATCGACCATGCGGGCAATGATCTCCCGGGCATCCACCGGCTTTCTCAGGTCCATAGGCGCAATACCATAGAGTTCCTGGGGGTCATAATATGGATCTTCTACCGGCGATAGTTCGAGTTGCTGTTTCTCCTTCTTTTCCAGTGTCTCGAAAATATTCCTGCAGATCTGTATGGCATGCCGGTCATTTTCAGCAAGATAATCAGCCACTCCGGAGATAGTAGTATGCACACGGGCCCCTCCGAGGTCTTCCGGGCTTACCACCTCTCCCGTTGCAGCTTTTACCAGCGGCGGACCTCCGATAAAAATGGTGCCCTGTTCCTTTACTATGATAGTTTCGTCGCTCATGGCAGGGACATAAGCACCACCGGCCGTACAGGAACCCATCACCAGGGCGATCTGTGGAATTCCCAGGGCAGATAAGCGTGCCTGATTGTAAAAGAACCGTCCGAAATTAAACCGATCGGCAAACACTTTTGATTGTTCCGGCAAAAAGATACCACCGGAATCAACCATGTACACGCACGGTAAATGATTTTCCATGGCGATCTGTTGTGCCCTGACGTGTTTTTTGATGGTTTCTTTGACATAAGTTCCCCCCTTCACAGTGGCGTCATTGGCAATGATCAAAGCTTCCCTTCCATGAATAACCCCGATCCCGGTGATGATGCCGGCAGATGGAAACTGGTTGTCGTACTCCCCGTAAGCTGCCAGTGACGAAAGCTCTAAAAATGGAGTGTTGGCATCTATGAGGAGATCGATACGTTCACGGGCCAGCAACTTACCTCTTTTTTTATGCCGTTCGACGGATTTTTCAGGCGCTCCGTGACGTGTCTCCTTTAAAATATTTTTAAACTCGTCGAATACCTTAAGAAATTCCTTCTTGTTATTCTGAAACTCCTTTGACTGGGTGTTGATTTTAGATTCAATCCGGAACAAAGCTATAGGGTTTTGATTAGACTATAAACAATCACTAAAACAGGGCGAAAATTGAGGAAATAAAATTATGTAAAATTTGAAAGCTGGCAACATTGAATGCAAATAAATAAATTCTACCCTCAATTCAAAAAAATATTCACTATTTTAGCATGGATTTTACACGGAATAAATTATTAACAGAGTAAAAACAGCATAAATATGAACTACCCAAATAAAGTAACTATCGGAGATATTACCGCGCGCGACGGTTTTCAGCATGAAGAGAAATTCATTCCTACAGCAGCCAAGTTGTGGTTGTTGGAACAGTTGGTCATTGCCGGATTCAAACATATTGAAGTGAGTAATTTCGGAAACCCTAGGGGCATGCCGCAATTCGGCGATGTGGATGATCTGTTCAGAGGGATCAGAAACAGCAAGCGGGTAAAAGGTCTGTTGGATGATGTTAGCTTAACGGCCATCACCATTCGGGAACGGGCCATCGAACGGGCCATCAACGCCCGGAAAGAAGGTTACGGCCCGGACCGCATCCTGCTCATGGTATCAACTTCTGAAGCACATCAAAAGGTCAATTCCGGACTGCCATTGGATGAATACTGGAAGATGTGTGAAGAATGGGTGCCCAAAGCGCGTGATGCCGGTATTAACGTAAACGGTACGGTAAGCACCATCTGGGGTTGCCCGATTGAAGGCCCCACGGAAATGAAAGATGCTATCGCCTTTGCAAAACGCTGGCTTGAGATTGGCGCTACGGATGTGGAACATGCCGATCATGACGGATCAGCCTCTCCTGACCGGGTATTCAAGTATTTTTCCATGCTATTGGATGCATTTGGAAGCCCGGATAAACATATTGTTCATTTTCATACCACCAGGGGCTGGGGACTTGCGAATGTTTTGGCTGCCCTGCAGGCAGGGATGACAAACTATGAATCAACTATGGGAGGTATCGGAGGACAACCGGCCAATTTTGTGGATGGAGTCCCGGTGTCAGGAACAGGCTCCTATTATTATAAAGACCCTAACATTGTGGGGCTGGTATCTACTGAAGATATGGTCGTAATGATGGACGAAATGGGGATCGATGTTGGAGTAGATGTTGACAAGGTACTCGAAATCGGCCGTATGGTTGAGCGTATCATTGGCAGGAGGCTGCGGAGCGAGAGTATTCATAATGGGCGGATTCCGAAGGAACTTTCCGGAAGAGGTTAAAAATTTTAAATTTTAAATTAGAGG
>DAOWEV010000177.1 GCA_030638325.1 Bacteroidales bacterium | reverse complement strand
CACATTGGGACGGGACTGCAGAGACGGAACAGAAGATCAAGGAAAAAACCATGGCCACCATACGAACCATCCCGCTTGATGCCCCTGAGGAAGAGGGTAAGTGTATTTTTACCGGTAAGCCCTCCATGAGGCGTGTCGTTTTTGCAAAAGCTTATTAATCAGTCTCTTACTTCCGGCTGAAATGTTTAATGGTGAAGTCATCGATAAATGCCTCTCCATCACCTGTATATCTGAAAAAGCAGAAAACCGTACTGTCGGCCGGCTGATGCCTGATCCCGGCTGTTAATCTGACCAGGTCCCATTTCGGGCCAACGTCTGCAACAGTTTTCCAATTAGTGAACATGATGCTGTCGATGGCAGGGTCGGACGAATGTAATACCAGGTACCCGTGTTCAGCATTTTCATTCATCATGCGTATTACTGTAAGCTCAAAATAGTCCCCTTCGGATACATTGTTTATGATATATTGAGGACTGTCGGCCAAAACCTTGTCCAGCTTCAATGCCCTGGTTCCGGAATAATATTGTTGAGTAGTAAGGTGGAAGGCTCCGGCCAGGGTTCCCTTTTCATCATCAGTTAAAAGAACATTTCCGCTTGTCCTTTCAAATCCGCAACGGCCTTCATAGATGGTTCTCCAATTCTCATTGTTTTGTATCCTGATGATATGTTCTTTGTTGTAACTATTCGTGAAAACAGTGTCTGCTGACAGGGAAATTCCCAGTTCTTGAGCATGGTCATGAAGATAATTATACAGGGTCTCTGCATTTCTCCCGGGAGTTGACAGGATATAAATATCCCTGCCGCTTTTTAAAATGGCTTCGTTATCGGCATCAGCCATTCTGAAAAATTGCATTGACCTGTGAGGGCCCTCGTAGGTGATTATATTAGGGTAGAATTTCTGATAATCTCCATAGAAGTAGTGCCGGAACCCGACATAACTTATCCCGTAAACCAATCCATTAGTCACCATGGGCCCCCATAACCAGGTGGGCTCGATGAAGAAATAATCGGTTGGGGAAATATTATTTTCAATAAAATGAAAGGTATGGAAATGCTCCGGTTTTTTATGAGCCCTGTTTTGATAAACCGGATAAAGCTTGATAACAGGTAATGCTATCAGAAGGATCAGTATCAAAGCGAAAATTTTATTGATGTGCCTGAACCTGATATTTCTCCGGTTAATTTCCCATATAACATAAAAAAAGAAGCCGGTGAGGCTGAAGACCGGTACGAGGTAATAATTCTTGAAATGCTTGGCCACCATCACAATCCCCAGGGCAGTGACCAGCATGAAGGCCAGCAGAAATAAAAATTCTATCTTATGCCTCTTGCGTAAAGAAGGTTTGACCAGCAGTATGATCAACAATATAAATGATGCTATAAAGACGATTGAAAAAGAACGGTTATACTCAAAAATAAGCCCGATGTTATGCAGGAAACTTTTTATGTTTATGACCTGTTCGGTTCCCTGTCCATATAAGCCATCATGTGTGATGAGTTTGCTTATAAACCGTCTGAAATTCGAAAACTGATTGTATATGGGCAGGATAACAAGCAAAGAGGATAACAAAAAAGTCCCGAGATAGATAAGTCGCTGTTTCATTTTACCTACCACAATAAAAGGAATTATCACCAGGGGAAGAAAGTTGAATTTTGTCATGAAAGCTATGCCCATCAATATGCCTGAGTGAATGGCGTATTTACGGCCGCTGTAAGTTTCCTGGTAAAGGTATTTATAACACATTCCGGCAAAGATCAATACATAGATCATAAGCATCCTGTCGGGGTTGTACCTTGTGGGCAGGTCGATGAGCACAACATTTAAGAATGCGGATGATTGCAGCACCAATGCCCCGAACAAATTAGTGTTCTGGCGAGATACAATTTTACCGAGCCACAGGATAATGCCTGAAGTCATGAGTGTCAAAAAAAATGATGACCATCGCAGGTATAGTTCAGGGCGTGAGATTACATCCTCGGTAATGGTTCCCTCGCCTGCGGCCCAATAAATAATTCGAATAAAGAGACCGGTAAGGAGTTGGAAGGGCGTGCCAGGGTGGTCAGTATGCCCGATCCTGTAAAAATCCAGCAATGCACAGTTCAGGCCGTTTAAAAGATATGGGTACTCAGGGTCAACACGTGAAAGGAAAAACGGGCCTGTCAGGAGGTTCGCAAATGAGCTCCACAAAAGGACAATTACAGGAATTACAAAAATCAGTTTCTTATTAAGATTCAAATCCCGAAGCATCTTTATTTTTTTGAATTAGAGAACCAATGGAAAATTGGAATGATGGAATGTTGGAATGTCCCACCCTTCCATTTTTCCACTATTCCATTCTTCCATGTTTTTCACGCAATGAATTTTATTTTTATAGCTGCAAAGAGGCTCATCCGGATCAGGAGCACACCATGTTTAAAGCGACTGATCTGAGTTGACCCGTATTCACGATCACGATACCGGACGATCACCTCGGTAATTTTCAGGTTTAGTTTGGCTGCCCCGAAAATAAGGTCGAAATCGCCAAAAGGATCAAAGTCGCCAAAATAACTTCTGTTGGCTTTTATCAGGTCATAATCCTTTTTGAAAAGTACTTTTGTTCCGCACAATGTATCTTTCAATCGTTGGCCCAGAAGATATGAAAAAAACACTCCAAAGAATTTATTACCCATTAAATTCAGTAAACGCATGGCTTCTTTCTCCATGGGGTAAACCAGGCGGCATCCGTTAATAAACTCGCCATGATTGCGGGCCAATGCATCATAAAACTTATACATATCCTCCGGAGGCGTGGTCAGGTCTGCATCCAATATCATTAACATATCGCCAGAGGCAGCTTCAAAAGCTTCCCTTACCGCATTCCCTTTCCCTTTACCGGTTTGTTTCATGACCTTTATATCAGTATCCGGATATGCCTTTTGAACGCGCAGCATCTCTTCCCAGGTGTTGTCCTCGGAGTTCCCCTCAATGAAAATGAACTCCTGGTGTGATCCGAATTTTGGAGTCTGTTTAATGGCATTTTCAATATTCCCTTTTTCATTTCTGGCCGGTACCACAATGCTTATCGAATAGTCATTATGGATTTCTATTTTGGGCCTGGCTGAGATGAGGTTAACCAGATCTAAATGGTTGATGATGGGAAGGTTTGCCAGCAACACATTAAATATCTCGTTAATGAGAGGAATATATTTTGGGAATAATAGCTTCCGGTCAACTTTCACGATCTCAAAATCCTCCAGCTCCAGCAGGTTTTGTATATCTTTAACTGACAGCCAGTTTTGTAAAGGCTGACGGGCTTTGATGCGTAAGAACTCGCCGAGCCGCAAAAATGGCTCCCAGATGTAGTTGTAGGTGGATATGATGATTTTTGTGCGCGGGGTAGTCAGGCCCTTCAGATTATGTAGTACTGCCTGGATATCCCACAACGAACTCAGCAGGTCGGATATAATAATATAATCGAATTCCTGTTTCGAGGAATAATCTGTTGCATCAGCATGAACAAATTTGAGATGGGAATATTTTTCCCTTGCAGCAGCCAGCATTTTTTCTGAAAAATCGACACCAACACCCAGGGATGGTTTTACCGCATTCAGGAGGTTTCCTGTGCTACATCCGAGTTCCAGCACACTGGATCCTTCAGGGATGATGAAAGAGTAATGTTTTGCCAGGATCTTATGATAAAACCGGTTCCTTCTTTCCCATTTATCTCGCTTTGAAGCAAGCTTTTCGAAATAATCATGCAATAAATCCTTACCAGTCATTTTTTAGTTGATATTATTTGATGGGGGGAGGCTGCTCATTGTTTGTTTATTTGTTTATCCGTTTATTTGTTTATTTGTTTTTTCGCATAAACGCATAAACGCATAAACGCATCACCATTGATTTTAGTTTATTCGTTTATTTGAAGACCGGCTAAAAGTAATATTTTTTCAGATAGCGGTTTGCGTTTTTTAATCTAATTTTATAAGTTTTCCGTCTCCAGTGACAACACCACGGACAGTGGGGGGGGCCCCTTTATAATATATATTGCCGATGTTTTCAATTTCAACAGCAAGCTCCACAGAAGTATTTACATAGCAGTCATTCGGGCTGGCGGTTCTCATATAGGTAAATTTTGTTTCAAGGCCGAGACAATTCACCGGGCCATAACCCAGGGATGAAATAAAATTAACCTGTGAAGAGCCATGAACCGTCAGATCCACTGTTCCGGTATGTATGTAAAAACGTGATTTTGCAACATTGACATTCATGTTGATGGAACCGGAACCCTCCCAGATATCTACCTGCAGAGTATCGTTAACCAGTGCATTGGTTGTACTGATATCACCGGAGGCCCGGTAAATGATAGTGTCAATCCTGGGAGCGGTCAGGTAAACATTCACAGGCGTGTCAAAACTCCTTACCCAATTGCAATTATTATTATTCCGGAGGATGAGCTTGTTGCTGTCGACCCCGGTAGTGATCTTGTACAACAGGTTTTCACCGGCTTCCACAGCCAGTCTTGTTTTGAATGTATCATGGGTCAAAATCAAATTAATGTTATCATGTAATTCAATGACATTCACGATTCCAACAGATCTTTCTTCAATAACTATTTTGCCTGTACTTTTAAAGCAATCAAGCCCCTTGTCTTTTTGACAACCCATGACCATAAAGATCATCCCAATAAAAAAGGGAAGCCCGTATTTTAGTAGTATCTTCATTATTTATTTTTTTTCAACAATATCCTTAACCTAACTTTATAACTTTTAACGTAAGCGTTCACAGGTTCAGAGTTCACCGTTCAGGGTTACCTTTCTTTCGTTGACTTTGTTCATAGCCTATTAATTACTTTATGAAACCTCGAATGGCAGCACGGGTACGTCCGGCATGATCATACACATCCTGAAACTCAGCATTTGATATGTATTGCTGATCCAACGCCACGTAAAGCTCACGAATCAACTGTTCAAATTTCTAAACCCCGAACTTATGAACCTCTGAACCTCTGAACCTGTGAACGGTTACCATTTAACTTTACAACTTTCAACTTTATAACTTTCAACTAATAATATTTCAGGTTGAACTTATACCCAATCCCGATCGCTACATAATCGGCCCTTGCATAGTGCGCCTTCAGGGTAAAGTTGGCAAACAGTTTATCGGTAATGTCAAAGCGCAGGGCCAGCTTTTCATAAAATCGCCCATCGCTTTGATCCAACCCGCTAAGATAAAACCCTGCGTTAAAAACCATTGCCGTGCGTGCAAACGATAATTCAAAAGCGGCAGTGAAACCGGTCTTTACCACTTTGATCATCTTATCAGGGGGCTTCCCCTGTAACTCGAGGACCATCACATCCGAAGCATCGTATGAAATATCAAAACCAAGCCCGAACCGGGTTTTGTAGCTCACAGGTTTCATGATGTTCCCGAATATTGTATAGACCATGTACCGGTTGCCAACTCCCAGTTGAGCACTCATATCCTTGATGGCAATGGCTGCCGAGATATCAAGACGGACGGTCTTTTTACCATCGAATTCAAAGGATTCCAATGTTGGCATAAGCTTATTTCTCTGGTATGGATTTTCTTTGCTTAGCCTGTAAGCAAAAGCAACATTAACGGCCGGCATATTCAATCCGAAATTAGGGGTTTTGATGGTTCCGTTGGAGAAATGCATCAGGCCGGCGCCTATGGAAGCCATGAGCCTCGGGCCTATCCGCCATCGCCATTCGAACATCAGGTTGACTGCCCCGTTAAGGTGCGATCCTATCGCCAGGTTCTTATAATTTTCGATAGGGTCATATCTTTTTGTAAGATAGCCTAATCCGACACCTAATCTGAATGAAAAAGTACAGGCATTTTTATGGTACAGCCTGAAATTGATAAAGGGAAATATGGCATGTGCGTGTCCAAGCCAGGGTGTATTGCCCAGTGTTGAGTACCAGTAAGATATTCCGATAAGAGGATATCCCCACATATACTCCCACCGGGTTTTTCCGTAGGTCGCTTTCATGAGGCTTATCTCAAAGGCAGGGTAGTGCTTTTGGAATATTTGCATCTCGAGGTGGTGCGCCATGGTCCAGCCATAGTAAGCCCGGCCTTCTATAATCAGGTTAGAAGAGCGGAGTTTATGCATATCCTGAGCGCTGCTTAAAGAAACAATGAAGAAGCCGGAAATAAAAAGGAGCAGGGAGCAGAGCAAGATCTTTCCTTTTCTCCGGTTTGCCTTGACTGATATTTTCTTCCTGCCGTTCACAAAACAAATTTAGTAAAATTCATCAGGTGGCGGGTGGTGAAAAGTGAAAAGTGAAGCGTGAGAAGTGAAGCGTGAGGTGTGAAGCGTTAGCTGGAAGATGAAAATCGCTATTTTTGCAAAAAATTATGTGATGGACGGAAGATTAGAGGCCTTTAAAAGATTACTGGATATCATGGATGAGCTCCGTGAGAAATGCCCATGGGACAAGGAACAGACACTTGAAAGCTTGCGTTATCTCACGCTGGAAGAGACTTATGAATTATCAGAATCCATCATGGAGCGGGACCTCGATGGGATTAAAAAAGAGTTGGGCGACCTGATGCTTCACATTGTTTTTTATGCTAAGATAGGATCCGAAAAAGGCGCATTTGATATCCGGGATGTACTTGAAAATATTAATGAAAAACTAGTGGTCAGGCATCCCCACATTTATGGGGATGTGAAAGTACAAGATGCTGCTGAGGTAAAAGACAACTGGGAAAAGATAAAACTGAAGGAAGGCAGTAAGTCTGTTTTGGAGGGTGTCCCTAAATCACTTCCCCCCCTGGTCAAAGCTTACCGTATCCAGGAAAAAGTAAGTGGGGTGGGGTTTGACTGGGAAAAGCCGCACCAGGTGTGGGACAAGGTAATGGAAGAGTTGGATGAGCTGAAAAGGGAAGTGCAGGCGGGAGAGGGTGCTGAAGCTATAGAAAAGATTGAAGGTGAGTTCGGGGATCTTCTTTTTGCGCTCGTGAATTATTCCCGGTTTATCGGGATCAACCCTGAAGATGCCCTTGAAAAGACAAACCGAAAGTTTATCAGAAGATTCAAACACTTAGAAGGAAGCGCCGGAAAGATGGGTAAATCCCTGCACGAGATGTCGCTGGACGAAATGGATGTTTTCTGGAATGAAGCCAAAGAGCAGGAATAAAAAAAATGGCCTCCCGTTCCGGAAGGCCATCTTTCATAAAATCTGATATGAATTATTTGCCGAGTGAGCCAAGGTATTCGGCAACACCTTCGGCTGTGGCTTCCATTGCTTTATCTCCGGCATGCCAATCGGCCGGACAAACTTCGCCGATTTCTTCAAAATACTGCAGTGCATCGATCATACGCAATGCTTCTGTAATGCTTCTTCCAAGCGGCAGGTCATTCACAAGCTGGTGGCGGACAACACCCTGTTTGTCAATCAGGAAAAGGCCACGGTATGCAACGGCAGCGCCATGAAATTCCATTTCTCCATCTTCATTATAATCATATTCCCCTGCCAACACATCATAGTTCTCTGAGATTGTCTTTGACAGGTCGGAAACCAGTGGGTATGTAACACCTTTGATGCCACCATCTTTCAATTCAGTGTTCAGCCATGCCCAGTGTGAGAATTGGGAGTCGACAGAGCAACCAACAACGGCTACATTCCTCTTTTCAAATTCTTCCATCTTATCCTGGAAGGCAATGATCTCTGTCGGACAAACAAAAGTGAAATCCAACGGATAAAAGAAGAAGATCACATGTTTCTTTCCGATATATTGGTCGAGTGAAAATTTTTCTACAAACTCGCCACCGTTTACGACGGCGTCAGATTCAAACAAAGGAGCTTTTTTTCCTACTAATACTGCCATTTTTTATTATTTAAGTTAATACTAATTAGGGTTAAAAATTAAAAACCGGGTGCAAAGCTACGAAATAATATGATTGCTGAAAGAAGTGGATGC
This sequence comes from Bacteroidales bacterium, assembly GCA_030638325.1. Taxonomy (GTDB): domain Bacteria; phylum Bacteroidota; class Bacteroidia; order Bacteroidales; family JAGOPY01; genus DAOWEV01. The sequence goes on along the minus strand of DAOWEV010000177.1, from coordinate 789 downwards.
ATGCAGTCTAAATACTATTTTGATGTGCTAGGTTAAAAAAATGTGTTTTTGTTAGAATCCTGAAAGGATTCAAGGTATAAGCTCAGGGCGAAGTGAAACGAGCCCTGAGACTTTAAGTTAAGATTAAAGTAAGGGCTGAAAGCCCGAAAGGTAATCAATAATTTTTCAACGAATATAACATTGATTTTGACGGGCCTTATGTGTGGGACTAACAAATCTTTGTGTATGAGGGTGCCGCCCTTTCAGGGCTTGTGTCAAATATGAACCCCTTGTCTCAGGACTTCGTTTCACTTCGTCCTGAGCTAATACATTACGGGGCGTTGCCCCTTGGAAATGGAGCCAGCACATCAAAATAATATTTGGACTGCGTGCACTGTCTCACTGCTGCCGAAAGAATGCCGTGTCAACATATTGCAGAAAAGTTAATAAAACACTTTGCCGTCATATTACAATGATTTAGCAGAGTGCTTGGTTGACGTTATGCATATTGCTGGCAGGTGATGTTTGCCAGCGTATTGCAAACTGCCGGGAGGTCCTTCGTCATTTCGCTTTGCTCCATTCCTCGGGATGACAATTGCAAGAAATTAACTTTTTTAGTAACTATTTAGTATCTTAATTTTGATATTCGTGTTTTTTTTGGCAGAAATTCTAAATCCGAAACCCTAAGCACTAAACAAATTCAAGTGAATGAAACCCAAATGATATAAACTGTTTTAAACAATTGAAAATTTGAATATTTGATATTGTTTCGGATTTAGATATTAGGATTTCGGATTTAATATTTTAATT
>DAOWEV010000071.1 GCA_030638325.1 Bacteroidales bacterium | reverse complement strand
TCGGTCTTCGGACTTCGGTCTTCGGACTTCGGTCTTCGGACTTCGGTCTTCGGACTTCTGTCTCTCAACTCTAAACTTTCAACTCTCTCTAAGTCTCTCAGTCCCTCAGTCTCTCAGTCGCCTTCTCGCCCCTTCGCCCCCTCACCACTCATTACTTCAGCTTTTCCTCTTCCGCTTGCCGTTGCGCTTCAATGGCAGCTTGTTCTTCTTCAGGTGACAACCAGCCACCGCCCAGGGCTTTGTAAAGCATGACGTGAGCATTCAGCAGGTCCCGCCGGTTTTGTGAATAGTTCAATTGTGCATCGAAAGATTGCCTTTGTGACTCCAGCACTTCGAGATAACTGGTCTGGCCCTTGTCGTATCTTTGTTGCGATAAATATTCGGCATTCATTGCTGCCCTTGATCGTTCTTCCTGAGCCAGGAGTTCTTCCTGATATGTTTGAATTGAGATTAATGCATCTTCTACTTCCTTAAAGGCCTGAAGAACAGTGCTCTCGTAAGTTAGTAGGGCGGCTTCGGTTTTATATATTTCTATTTCTTTGCGGCGTTTATTCTTGCCAAACTGGAAGAGGGGCCCAAAAAGGCTTCCCCCAACCGACCAGGCCAGGCCACCCGAGGTTAATGTTGTAAGATCATTACTGGCCACACCGAGGAGGCCTGTGAGGGTGATAGAAGGCCAGCGCATGGCTTCGGCAACACCGATACGGGCATTCTGCGCGTGGTACATCTCCTGGGTCTGAAGGATATCCGGCCTGCGTTCCAGCAGTTGTGATGGTAATCCGGTGGGTATCTCCGGAGGCAATTCCTGGTCATAAAGGTCAACCCCAATAAGGATAGAATCGGGATCGCGACCCAGCAGAATGCTTAATGCACTTTCAGTAAAAGCGATTAAACGTTTATATGTGGGAACTGCTGCAGCAGAAATAGCACGTTGTACCTGCGACTGGTTAAGGTCGATTTCCGGTATGATGCCATAATCATACCTGGCTTGAATGATCATGAGCCCACTATCGCGTGAAGCAAGTGTACTTTCAGATATTTCCAGTTTTGTCCGGTAGTCAAGTAATTGAAAATAAGTACTTGCAACGGCCGTGATGAGGCTCATCTGTACAGTACGCATCCCATACTGAGACGCGAGCAACTCGGCTCTTGCCGCCTCGGTCGACCTGCGGTATTTGCCCCAGAAATCAATTTCCCATACAAGCTCTGGAAAGGCATAGAAATTATTCGTGGCATTGTCAAATTTCATCCCGGCGTAATTCCCTCTTGAAACCCCTGCTGCGACATTCAATGCGGGCCACGTATCCGCTTTGGTATATCCTACGTTGGCTCTTGCGGCTTCAATATTGGCAGCAGCGATCATTACATCTTTGTTCTCTTCCAGGGCGATCTTGATCATGGTGTCTAATACAGGGTCGTTGAACAGCTCCCACCATTTCAGGTTAACGACAGTATCTGTCGTCACCGGGTCGAAGCGGAATGCCTCGGGGCTCTGGTATTCCGGCTTCACAAAGTCCGGGCCCAGCTTACAGCCTGCAACACCAAGGATTATCAACAAAATGAGGACTGGATATATCTTTTTCATCTTTCAATTAGTTTTTATATCTAATGACCCAGGAACAAATCCAACAACATATGCTATAATATTCTATGTTATTTCAAAACAAAAAACAAACAACATGTTGGCTAGTTTCGCGAATTAAGTGCCTATCCGCTTTCCACTTTTTGAGCAGCCAATTCCCTTTCTCTTTTCTTCTCATATCCAGCCAGTTTCCCTATAAGCACAAATAGCATGGGATAAAGGAAAACTCCAAGCAGCGTTGCCACAGTCATTCCGCCCAACAAGGCCATTCCCATAACTTTTCGGGCTTCGGCTCCTGATCCGGTGGCGATCACCAATGGAAAAACACCAAAAATAAATGAAAAAGCCGTCATTAAGATAGGCCTGAACCTTAACCTCGCAGCATTAATTGCCGAATCCAATAAGCTTATACCTTTCTGAAACTCATCATTTGCGTACTCAACTATTAGAATCGCATTTTTCGCTGCCAATCCAATTAACATAACAAAGGATACCTGTGCAAAAATATTGTTCTCAAAAGCAGGGCTAAACAACCTTGCTACCCATAGCGCAAATAAGGCCCCAAATATTGCAAACGGGGTGCCCATTAAGATACTGAACGGTAATGACCAACTCTCGTACTGGGCAGATAGTATCAAGAACACAAATAATAACGAAAAGGTGAGGATCATACCCAATGAACCGGATGCTTTCTTTTCCTGAAACGACATGGCATTCCATGCATAGCCCATATCCTGTGGCAATACTTCATCTGCAGTCTCTTCCAAAGCTGCCATTGCTTGTGCTGAAGTATAACCTGGGGCAGGGCCTCCGGTCACTTCAACCGATCTGTATAAATTGAACCTGTTGGTATAATCAGGTCCTGAAATGTCTTCCATGGTAGATAGAGTGGCAAGAGGTACCATTCTTCCATCTTTGTTCTTAAGAAAGAAATTACTGATCTGTTTTTCATTGACCCTGTACTGTGGCTCAGCCTGAACATATGTTTTATATAATCGCCCAAAGCGTGTAAAATCGTTTACATAAGCGCCACCCATAAATGCTCCCACTGTAATGTACAGATCATTTAAAGAAACCCCAAGTTTAAGCGCCTTTTCCCTGTCGATATTCATAAACCGTTGAGGCACATTGGCCTGGAAAGTAGTAAAGGCAGTACCAATTTCTGGTCTGGTGTTAGCAGCCCGGATAAACTTCCCAGCATTTTGCGAAAGATAAGCTGGTGTATTACCTCCTTTATCCTGTAGCATGATACTAAAGCCAGAGCCATTTCCCAGGCCAGGAATAGCCGGAGGTCCGAAGGCAAATGCATGGGCTCCTTTTATCTTTTTAGCCAGTTCTATATTTACCTTTTGAATAATTTCCTTTACTGTATAATCTCGTTCACCCCATGGTATTAATGTCACAAACATAAAACCATTGTTGGATGACATGGCCCCGGAAAGCATACTGTACCCGGTTGCATTGGTAACATATTGGATTTCAGGATAATTCAATAAAATATTTTCAATACTTTTCGCTATATCATCAGATCTTTGTAGTGAGGCTGCATCAGGTAATTGCATATTCACATAGAAATAGCCCATATCCTCTTCAGGAATAAAACCACCCGGAACCATTTTTCCAAATATACCAGCGGCAATGGTCAGAACTAAAATAAAAATCGCGGAACGTTTTAGTTTACGGGTAAGGATACCTGTGAAACTCATATAGGCATCGGTAGTTTTTCCCATATATTTATTGAATTTACCAAAAAACCAGCCCAACGGGCCTTTATAAGGTTTGGGCTCCTTAAGCAATATTGATGACAAAGCCGGACTTAACGAAAGTGCGTTAACTGAAGAAATAAGAACAGATACCACAATGGTTAAGGCAAACTGTTGATATAGACGGCCTGTAATTCCAGCCATCCCGGCAACAGGAATAAACACGGCGACCAGAACCAGTGTTGTGGCAATTATCGGGGCGGTTACTTTGCGCATGGCATCCAGTGTGGCTTGTTTGGAGGACATCCCGTTGGCAATATTTACCTGAACAGCTTCTATTACTACAATGGCATCATCCACCACAATCCCAATAGCGAGCACAAGCCCCAGCAAAGACAGTACATTGATAGTAAAGCCAAGCAGGGGGAAAAATATAAAAGCCCCCACCAGCGAAACAGGTATGGCAATGGTAGGAATAAGCGTTGCCCGCCAGTCCTGTATAAAAATGAATACGACCAACACCACAAGAAAAATTGCAATGATCAGTGTTACCACAATGTCTTTAATACCTGCTTTAATAGGAAGTGTTGAATCGAGAGAAACATCGTATTTAATGCTCTCGGGAAAGTTTTTTCTCAAAACTTCCATTTCATTAATTACATTTTCTGCAAGTTCCACTGCATTGGATCCGGGAGCCTGGTATAATGCAACAATAGCACAGGTTTCATTATTTAATCTCGGGATCATATTATAGGTTTCGACCCCCAGGTTTATTGTCGCTATTTCTTTTAGTTTCACCTGTGAACCATCAGGTGTTGTCCGGATCACAATTTCGCCGAAAGCTTCAGGAGAACTGAACCTGTCCGGAAGGCGAACAGTATAGGTAAACTCTGTGCCCGGGGGAGCAGGCTCAGCGCCAAATTTACCTCCCGGAACGATGATGTTTTGTTCATTTATCGCATTCAATATTTCAGGAACAGTAATTCCCATCTGTGACAAACGATCTGGCTTAACCCATATTCGCATTGAATAATTAGAAGCCCCCAACACATCTACTCTTCCAACCCCTTTAATGCGGGCAAGCTGGTCTTTAATATTAATGAGCGCATAGTTTCCAAGAAAATCCTGATCATATCTTCCGTCAGATGTGAGGGCTACAAGCATCAAAATATTTGGCAAAGACTTTTGGGTGGTAAGGCCATACTTGGTAACGGCTTCCGGTAATTTGGCAGATGCGGCAGAAACCCTGTTCTGCGTCAATACGGTATTCATATCCGGGTCGGTACCCACGTCAAATGAGACATCAATTACCATCGTACCGTCGTTGGCATTGGTCGATTTCATATAGATCATATTATCAACACCATTGATTTCCTGCTCAAGTGGTGTTGCCACCGATTCTTCGACACTGATGGCATTTGCCCCGGTGTAGGAACCCCTGACCTGTACAACCGGCGGGGTGAGGTTTGGATACTGTTCAATAGGCAAACCAATCAATGAAATAATACCAACAATTACAATTACTATTGCGATTACAATCGCAACAATCGGCCTGTGGACGAAAAAATTTCCTTTATCTTCAGACATAGTTCGGGTTTTATTGTGGTTTGAATTGACTTTCGAACTCGGTAACAACAGGCTTGATTTCAAGGCCTGGAGCCACTTTTTGCAAAGCATCGATGACAACCTTATCATCTGTTTTCAAACCACTTTTTATCAACCACAGATCCCCTATCTTTTCTCCGGTAACAACCTGGCGTGTTTCAACCTTACTGCTATCGTTAACAATATAAACAGAATGTAACCCCTGCAATTCCATAACACAACGTTGTGGCACTAATACCCCCCCTTTTATATCATCCATTCTGGCTTTAACTTTTGCATATTGTCCCGGACGTAAAAGTTGGTCAGGATTTGGAAAGGAAGCCTGTACAAGTAAAGAACCGGTTGTAGGATCCACCTGCCTGTCAATAAAATTTACAGAACCTTTGTATTTAAATATAGAACCATCGGCAAGGATAATGCGAAGATCCCTCTTTTCATCCTCCCTTCTCTTGAGATCTTTCAAATCCCGTTCTTTAAACTCCTCAATTTTTACTCTTGCCAGAACTAAATAATCAGCTTCAGTAAGATAAAACTCAACATAAACAGTATCTATTGTTGAAACAGTGTTCAGGATTACAGGATTAGGTTCTTGACCGACAAACTCTCCAACTTTGGCTTGTGTTTTTCCAATAAGCCCCCTAATGGGTGATCTCATCCAGCAATAATCCATGTTAATTCTTGCATATCTTAAGCTGGATTCGGAGGCAGAAACATAAGCTATAGCAGCATCGTACTGGGCCTGGGCGGCATCCAGGTCACTTTTGCTGACGGCATTTATCTCAGCCAGGGGTTTTATCCTGTTCAGGTCACTTTCAGCTTTGGCCAATGCTGTTTTCGCTTCTGCCAACTGACTCTCCTGTATGGCTACCTTCGCCTGCAAAGGTTGTGGGTCAATGGTGTAAAGCAATTGGCCTTTATTTACCCTGAGGCCTTCGCTAAAATGTATCCCTTCCAGAAAACCACTGACCCTGGCACGGATTGGAATATCGTAAGATCCATATACCTGTCCCACAAATTCCTGATAAATGGGAACATCCTTAATCAACACCTTTACCACCGGGATCTCCTGGGGAGGGAGCGCCTGCTGTTTCTTTTCACCGCAAGAGATGAATAAAAATGGTACCAGCAATATTATGCTGAGTTTTGTTAGGAAAATGGGAAAATTATTCATGGATGTTAAATTTGTATTTATAGTTATAAAGGCAGTAAAAGTATAAAAAAGAATCAAACAACCTTCGCCCGGATAAACTCCTTATCCCGGTCGAACAGGTAACGATACGTAATATGGGTTTTCCTGATTTTCCCGTTGATTTGTTCAACAAGCCGGATCATGCCCGGGTTAAAGTCGCCGATCCAGTTCATCTCCAGGTCTGTGTATTTGATCGAACTGTTAGTTACTTTGGTATTGAAAAAATCTATCATACCGGGGGCAACGCCTTTGCCCTGAAAATCGGGGACCACGCCGAAGATCATCCCAATAGCCCTGGTGCATACCTTCCTGACCTTCAGTTCATACATGAACCATAACTTATGGAAAAAGCTGAACTTGCCGTTGAATTTCCTGGTGATTTGATAGAGATCGGGGATCATGATGAAAAATGCGATGGGCCTGTCATCATGGTAACTGAAAAGGAGGAGGCCAGGGTCGGCGATCTTTTTCATCCCTTTGAAGAGGGCTTTGACCTGGTTCAGTTTCATGGGCTGGACGCCAGGGAATTTGGCCCAGGCTGCATTGAAGATCTCCAGGAAATCATCAACATATTTGTCGTGGCACTTCTTATTGTAATATTCAAAGGTATACTTAGGGTCCCTTTTCAGCTTCGCTGCTTTTTCAAATATTACATCGTCAAAATTGCTGACAAGAAAGGAAAGGTGGAAGGTATACTGGTTGAAATAGTTTTGGAAGCCATAACTTTCGAACAGATCATTATAATACTTGTGGTTGTAAGGCATGTTGTAGATAGGCTCATAGAACCCGTCCACCAGGCAGCCCCAGAAATTATCGCGGGAACCGAAGTTGACCGGGCCATCCATGATCTCCATGCCTTTATCCTTAAGCCAGTCCCTGGCAGCATCAAAAAGTGTGTGGGCTGCTGTGCGGACATTGATGCAGTCAAAGAATCCCATACCCCCGGTCGGCTGGTCATCTTTGGCGGCTGTCTTGCTGTTATAAAAAGCAGCTATCCGGCCAACCACTTCCTTGTTATCGTTGACCAGTATCCACCGGATGGCCTCCCCGTCGCGGAATTGTTTATTCTTATCCCTATCAAAGATCTTTTCGATATCCTGGTCGAGGGGCCGGATCCAGTTTTTATCATCTTTATATAGGATAGCCGGAAAATCCAGAAACCTCCGGATGGCCTTTTTGCTGTTGACTTCTAATAAAGTAAAACTGTTGTCCATTAATCGCGTTTTAGTTTAAAATTGCTTCGGTCTTCGGACTTCCGACTTCCGACTTGCCCTTCCACCCTTCCATCATTCCATCATAAACGGCACTTTGATGGCAAAGGTAATGTTTCTTCCGATGTCATAAATCCCCAGTTCTTTCAGGGTAGAAAGATGGTCGATATAGGTTATATTTAACAGGTTGATAGCGGTCAGGCTGAGGTTTATCAACTGGTGCTTCAACCGGATGTCAAGACCTATTCCCAAGCCAATAAGCTTGTAAGCCGGGGAAGCCGTTTCAAATTCCGAATGCTTGTTTTGTGCAAACGCAAGATCGATCCCAGCTTTGATGAAAATATTTCTGAAATATTTCAGCTTAGCATCTCCCATGATCTTCCCTTCCGGGGAAACCGGCTCTTCGATGAGGTTGATCACCCCGCCCACTGCGCCCGAACCATAGATCAGCGATGCCGGTCCCTTGATCACTTCAATCCTGTCCACACCGTATTCATCGACAAGATATGGGTGATTTGCTGAGAACTGGTAATTCTGTAATGGGACGCATTTGTTCAGGAACAGAATATTGCTCATGGAAAGGCCTCGTATCACCGGGGTGCCAATCCCGGGGCCTTTCGAGATCAGGTCAACCCCCGGTATTTCTGCCATGTTTTAAAAGATGGAATGTTGGAATATTGGAATGTTGGAATAATGCCTGTCCGTGTATATTGATTATGACCATAGTAAACTCCTGAATTCCGACATCAGGTGGGCGGCGCTCACAAGATTGCTGACACCGGTTATCATAATTCTGTTAATTTTGTCGTTTTTCATTTTCATAATGCCCTTAATGGCAAGTCGGAAGTCCGAAGACCGACCCCGAAAGCTTTCGGGGGAAGTCCAAAGCAATTTTACTTTTGGCTATGAAAAAAAACTTGCTAAAAAAACATGTTTTTATTGGGTAATAGTATAAAATATAGAAAACTTAAAAGAAAAGTCCACTGATGAAAATTTCAAAAACTCTACTCGCTACATTGGTAATTTTACTTTTTTTGATAGCTTGTTCAGGCAAGACTGATATCGAAGAAACCATGATGGCTTATTTGCAAAGCCATAATAATCACGATGTTGAAAAGGCTCTGAGCTATTTCCATGAAAATGCCAGTTTTCAGATGATGGATCAGCCCCCTATCCGGGATATCCGCAAGATGGAAGCCTGGGATGCGGCGATCGCCTCCAACCTCATATATGACAGTTGGGAAGTTCATGGTGATACGATCATTGTGGGTACCATAATCGAAAGAAATAACTGGTTCTCTCATGCCGGCATTGATCGTATAGTCTATAATCCGGGAACGCGCTTAATTTTCAAAGATGGTAAGATATTTAAGATCACTGTGGCAGCGATGACGGAAGAAAGTATAAATGACCTGTCTGATATGTTCAATGAATTTTTCCTATGGGCTTCTGAAAACCATCCTGAAGAAATGCAACAACTGATGCCTGGAGGCCAATTTGAATTCAGTGAGCAAAAAGCATCTTTATGGTTTCAATTGCTGGATGAGTGGCAACAAAGGGAATAGATGCTAAATTAATTAGGAATTAGGAATTAGGAATTAAGAATCAGGAATTAGGAATTGAAACCGCTATGCGGGAATTTAAATCAACAGACTGAAGACTGGAAACTGAATACCGCAACAAAAAAGCAAACAACACCATGGCTGCGCATTTTAAAGGATCTTTCCTGATCTTGTTGGTATTATTTTCTGTTAGCCTTAAGGCACAGGATGATAAAGTTACTTCCGGTATCAGCGCTTTTGAGAAAGGTGCTTATGAAGAAGCGCTTTTTGATCTGGAACAAGCATTGAGTTATCCGGAAGAGCTTCATCCGGAAAATGTCACCAGGGCATATTACTACAGGGCCCTGACCCGACTTGGGCTGATCAGGCAGGCTATCCTTTTCAATGATCATGAAATGATGAGCAAATATGAACTGGCTTTTCTGGAGGTATACAAGGATCTCATAAGCGCCAGGGAAAATGATGACGGAAGCCTGAAAGAGAAAATCACATTTCAACTCAATGACCTGTATAATGGCTTACTCCAGGATGGGATGCGGGCAGTAAACCTGGGAAGCGATCAACAGAAAAACGGAACTGATCCTTCAGGTGCTTTCAAACTGGCTGAAAACTACCTGACGGCAGCTTTGACAATCCGGGGAACCTACCTGGCACATGATCTGATGGCTCAGGTGCTCAGCGGACAGGGCCATGATCATGCAGCGCTTGAACATTTTGAGATATCTATTGTTTTATATAAAAAGGAACGCCCTGGTAAACCCGATTTCCTGATGGCTTATGTTTTTTACAGGAAAGCTCTCATTGAAAGATACACCCTGGATAAACCTGCCCTGGCGTTGTTTACATTACAGGAAGGGCAGCAATTCATGGAGGGAGAATATGTACGATGGGAACTGGTAAAGACCATGGCTGAACCGGCGGACGCTGATAAAGAGGAGAGAAAATATCAATTAGCCCTGGCGGATCTGAAGAATTTTGAACTGGACCTCTTAATGAGCCTGCCTGAAGAATATGACCAGGCTCTGAAGAGATTTGAGGAGACAATCGATGAAAGTCCGGCTAATTACGACCTGCTGGTTACTTATGCATCCTTGCTGGAACACTCAGATATTAACAGGGCAATTGAAACTTACATACTGGCAATTAATCTCGATGACGGCAAGGAATTGGCATATTTTAACCTCGGTGTCATTTATTACAGCCATGGTAAGCAATTCTATGAGCAGGCCGGAGCAGAATCTGATGAATTCAGGTATCTTGAATTATTAGCAAAGGCCAAAGCGAATTTTGAGATATCGCAGCCGTATTTTGAGAAAGCTATGGAAATTAATCCTGATTCTGAGGAAGCGATGCTGGCGCTAAAAAATATAAAAATAATTCTGGGATTATTTGACCCTTAGGGGCACATCTGACCCTAAGGGTTATAATTATCAAGCCTTGGTTGATAGTGTGGATCATTTATTAATTTTGCGGTCATTATTAATTATCTAACCTAAAATAAATTATTATGAAATCAGGAATAAATGCTATCATGCTGATCATGATTGGATTAGCAGTTTTAATGACGGCATGTACTAATGAGCCTAAAACTATGACATCAAAGAAAATACCTTTAGAAGACTTTTTTAAGAATCCCGATAAATCCAGTTATAAAATATCTCCCGGGGGAAAATATTTCTCGTTCAAAGCTCCATACGAGAATCGAATGAATGTGTTTGTGCAGGAAATCGGGAAAGATGAAGCTCTCCGGCTGACAGCTGAAACCGACCGGGATATTGCCGCTTACTTCTGGCCGAATGATGAGCAGGTACTCTATATTAAAGATGACGGAGGCAATGAAAACTGGAAACTTTACGGAGTAAACATAGATGGAAGCAATTTAACGTGTTATACGGACTTTGAGGGGGTCAGGACCGAAATCATCGATGACCTGGAGGATATCCCGGATGAAGTTATTATCGGGCTGAACAAACGAAATCCACAGGTTTTTGATCCTTTCCGGCTGAATATCAAGACCGGTGAGATGGAGATGCTGGCTGAAAATCCGGGAAACATTCAGAGCTGGATATTTGATCATGATGGTAAGCTCAGGGTTGCAATAGCAATTGTAGACGGCATCAATACTCAATTATTGTTCCGTGAAACGGAAAAGGATGAGTTCAAACCGGTACTCACTACAAATTTCAAGGAAACCGTATACCCGGTATTTTTTACTTTCGACAATCAGAATGTCTTTGCAGTATCAAACCTGAACCGGGATAAAACTGCCGTTGTTGTGCTGGATATCAGGACGGGAAAAGAGTTGGCAGTCTTATATGAGAACCCTGATTATGATGTTTCCGGGGTATATTATTCCAGAAAGAGAAAAGTGTTGACATCAGCATCATTTGAATCCTATAAAAGAGAGCGTTATTTCTTTGATGCAGTCACAAAAGATCTGTTTGAACGGCTGAACAAAGACCTTGGTGATTATGAGCTCGGCATCAGTGGCTATACTAAAAATGAAGATGTGTTTATTGTCAGGACATACAGCGACCGTTCTTTGGGCGCCTACTATATTTACAATAAAGACACTGACGAAATAAGTAAGATCGTAGATGTAAGTCCGTGGATCGATGAGAATGAAATGGCCAGTGTAAATCCCATCAAATATACATCGCGTGATGGATTGACCATTCATGGTTATCTTACTTTACCAAAAGGGTATACCATGGATAACGCAAAAGACCTGCCGGTGGTTGTGAACCCTCATGGTGGGCCCTGGGCGAGAGATAGCTGGGGCTTTAACCCTGAAATTCAATTCCTCGCTAACAGGGGATATGCTGTGTTGCAGATGAACTTTCGCGGTTCTACCGGCTATGGGAAAAATTTCTGGGAAATATCTTTCAAGCAGTGGGGACTGACCATGCAGGACGATATCACTGACGGCGCCAAATGGTTGATCGATAAGGGTATTGCCGATAAAGACCGGCTGGCTATCTATGGTGGTAGTTATGGAGGATATGCCGCACTGGAAGGCATCGTAAAAGACCCTGAGTTTTATGCTGCTGCCATTGATTATGTCGGGGTATCCAACATCTTTACTTTCCTGGAGACCATTCCTCCTTATTGGAAGCCTTACCTGGAAATGATGTATGAAATGGTTGGGAATCCGAAAACAGACAGCCTCCAGTGGGTGGCCACATCACCTGCCCTGAATGCCGATAAGATTATCACTCCCTTATTTATCGCGCAGGGCGCCAATGACCCGAGGGTGAACAAGGATGAATCCGACCAGATCGTTGAAGCGCTGAAAGTTAGGGGTATTGTTGTGGAATATATGGTTAAGGATGATGAAGGCCATGGTTTCCGGAATGAAGAAAACCGTTTCGACTTCTACCGCGCTATGGAAAAATTCCTTAAAGAAAATCTTTAAATCACAAGTACTACCATTATTTTAGAGGAAAAGACTTTGGAGTACGAAGTCTCCTGTTTTCCGCATTGGGACACCCATAAAGAAAAAGTCAATTTGTAATTTACAATTTTCGAGCACCAAAGGTGCGTAAATCATTAGCCCCGTGAGTAGCACGGGGTTAATGATATGCCATACCCACAAGCCCCAACGGGGTGTAATCATTAGTCCCATACATAGCGTTCATCATAATTGATGTCATTGATTACGCACCTGTGGTGCTTATGTTGTATTGTATTGCATAACCCCCGGGCTGATGCCCGAGGTTATTGATTACCGCCCCTTTGGGGCTAATATTTAATATATCACCAGCTTCTTTGTCACAAAAACATTCGAGCCTCTTTCAATCATCCTGATAAAATAGATACCCTTGTTGAGTTCGGTCAGGTCTGCATCCATTTTCATGTTGTTCATCTGAATGGATTTTATCAACTGCCCGGTGATTGAGTAAATTTGCATATCCAATGGGATAGCCGTATTCTTTTCAATGGAGAATGCGCCATTGCCCGGGTTGGGATAGATTTTAAAGGTCCATGAATTGAACTCTTTTATGCCCACCGGATCTACTACAACGATCATATCTTCTTTGGTCAGTGTGTCACTTCCGAAGATACTTTCAACCATTAGAGTTACATCATATGTTCCTTCTGTATTATACATGATCGCGGATGGGTTTTGCTGGGAAGAAGTCCCGGGATCGCCACCCTCAAAGGTCCACGACCAGGTATCCGGATTATTCAGGGAGAGGTCAGTGAAATCGATGGTCTCACCAATATAAATGGTATCGTCGCTGGCTTCAAAATCAGCCACAGGGACATATCCCACAGCGATATAATCTGCTTTCACCAGGGTATCTATACCGGAGTTGTTTTCTACGATTAGGGTAACATCGAAGCTGCCATCAGTATCATACAAAATGCCTGTTGGATGTTGTTCTGTAGAAGTGCCTGGAGTACCCCCTTCAAAAGTCCACGACCAGGAAGTCGGCTCACCTAATGAGAGGTCTGTGAAATCAATGGAATTACCCACCAGTATCACTTCATCGCTGGCTTCAAAGTCTGCAGTGGGGAATGATCCTACTGTGATATAATCAGTCTTTGTTTCAGTATTGCCACCCACAACATTTTCCACATAAAGAGAGACCGAATAAGTGCCCGCGGTATTATAAACAATCGGAGGTGGGTTTTGCCCGTTGTGAGATCCCGGGTCACCGCCGATGAAAGTCCATGTCCACAGGGTTGGCTCTCCCACTGTAAGATCAGTGAAATTAACGGCTCCGCCTGTTGTGATGGAAGTATTATCCGCTACAAAATCAGGATCCGGTGCAATCAGGCAATTTTCCATTCCGGGAGATCCCCAGATGGAATCGCCATTGGCATTTGTTCCCTGGTAAAGTTGGGATACTGACCAGTTAGCGCCATCAGAATTATCTGAATCGGGATCGCACAGTACGAG
>DAOWEV010000190.1 GCA_030638325.1 Bacteroidales bacterium | reverse complement strand
TCAGAGGTCCATGTAAAGGTATAATCTTCAGAACCGCCTGATGGAAATGCAAATAACTGGGTTGTTCCGCCAAAACAAATCTCATCCGGATCAGCATAAGGGTTAGCTCCTAAGGGGCCACCTGTTATATAAACGACCATTTCATCGGCATCCTGACAGCCGCCTGCCAGATCGGTAACCGTTAAAGTAAAGATGGTTGTGAGGTCCAGGAGTACTGTAGTGGGTGTGGGGCTGGTTGGATCATCAAGCAATTCAGCCGGCTCCCAGGCATAAGTATAGTCACCGGATCCCTGGCTGGCAGAACCCTCTAAAGTTGCCGGTGTACCGTAAGGAATAGATTGATCGATACCGGCATTTGCCTCCGGCCCGTTAACATATATGGTTACGCTATCCGTAGCCGCTGAATCACAAAGCGCTAAAACAGTAATATAGTATGTGGTTGTAATAAGCGGACTAACAGTAATGGAAGTTGTTGTATCACCAGTACTCCAAATATAGGTATAAGGTTCATATCCACCCAGGTTAACTATCCCAACCGTTGCAGTTGTATTACAGTTGATGGTCGTATCAGGCGTTGTTTCCACAAACATCTCATTATAATCCTCGATCCAGACAAGGGCAGTATCAAGATTGGTATCACAAAGTGAAGAATTGTAAATAAGTTCAACAGTTTCAGGCCATTCAGGAGTGAATTCGTCAAACGGGATAATCTCTACTTCAGCCGTACTGTAGCCAATCGGAAAGAATACAGAATCCGGTATCTGCAAATAGTCAACGCCGTTGATGGCAGTTCCCTGAATGTCTATAGGAAGCCACATATCATGATCTGCCTGATCAGAAAGCCTGAACAAGACAATGCCATCACAACAGTTCTCAATACAAAAGTCAACACTGGATTGTGTATAGGAAATTTCTGTGGCTATCCCGAGGCTTTTAAAACTGTTGGCTTCAAGGAATACACCTGAGTCTAAAGCATGGTCACTGCCATCCGCTATCGCCAGTTTAATATGGTAAGTTTCACATGGCGTTACGGTAGCCCATGCAGTGAGGACAGTGGTAAAAGCATCGTATTGAGTAAAATTCTGGGTGTTGTGTACAAAATACACGCAATTCATGCATGGCCCCTGGTTTGTCGTTCCGTTATTTACCGTATTAATGGAAACAGGATCAGTAGAAAGCGGAACAAGGGCAATATTAATTCCATTGTTTGAATAAGGGCCATTAATACCAGGACCGCTTATAAAGAAGCCGAAAACATCGTTAAAAGAATTCACATACTCATGATACTCTTCCGACCCAAACACATAGCGGAAAGAGACCATAGAGGATTGTGGGATAAAATCAAATTCAAGAATACAGGCATCAAATGTTGAAACTCCTGCAAGTTGTCCCAGGTCAGGGTCTCCGCTGGTATTAACATTTTGCCCGGCACCTCCCGAACTATTAGGCCCCGGCGCAATATTAACACTACCGGAAGTCAATATAACGCCGTCTTCAATACCAATATTACCCGGGCCGCCCCAAAATTTGCCCCGTGAAATGGGAGCACCTGTATAAGTGATATTCATGGTAGTTACACCACCGCCTATCAAAATGCCGACCATTTGCTCCGGTGTTACCACTTCACTTACTTCTAAGGTATTCTGCGCATATATTTCCGGAACGGAAATCAAAAAAATAAAGATGAGGGCAACGACTGATGTAAATCTCTTGAAAAACATGTTCCTGTTGTTTTGAGGATTATAAGGTCTTATTCCAACAACTAATACACCAACTAATCAGAATTGCAAATTTAATTCAAATTATCAACTTTTGCAAACATTTATTTAAAAGCCGGAAGTCCGAAGACCGAAGTCGGAAGACGGGGACAGTGAACAGTTAACAGAAAACAGTAAACAGAAAACAGTAAACAGAAAACAGTAAACAGAAAACAGTAAACAGTGAATTTCCAATTTCTAATTTCTGATAACTGATAATTGATAACTAATGACTGATGACTGATGACTGACAAAAAACTAATTCTTAAAACATCAGGCAGGAAAATTAATATTTTATACTTTTACGCTTTCTTTTAAAAAAGGGTCCAATATGAATTATAATGGGTATTCAAATTAGCCACAGATTCACAGATTACAAATTTTTATGTTTTTCTTAACTTTTACGTTATGTGGTCAACATATAAACATTTAAGATTCTTTATCTGTGAATCTGTGGCATTTTATTTACCCACTTAAAACAACATAAAGCCAATAAAACAAATCAGCAAACAAACAAATTATGGAACACGTTAAAAAATATATCGAAGAGAACAAAGAAAGGTTTCTTGAAGAACTCTTTGGATTGATCAGGATCCCGTCAATAAGTTCAGAGACGGATCATAAAGATGATATGCTAAAAACGGCTGAATACTGGAGGGAATCCATACTAAAAGCGGGGGCTGACAAGGTCGAGATTATGGCTACCGAAGGTAACCCGGTTGTTTACGGCGAGAAGATCATTGATCCGGATGCCCCAACAGTCCTGGTTTACGGCCATTATGATGTGATGCCCGTTGATCCGCTTGATCTTTGGGAATCTCCTCCATTTGAGCCAGAGATCCGGGATGGCAAGATCTGGGCCCGTGGCGCCGATGATGATAAAGGCCAGGCTTTTATGCATGCGAAAGCGTTTGAACTGATGGTTAACACAAATACCCTTCCCTGTAATGTTAAGTTCATGATCGAAGGAGAGGAAGAGATCGGTTCTGCCAGTCTTGGCAAATTTTGTGATGACAATAAAGAATTGCTGAAAGCCGATGTGATCCTGGTATCAGACACCAGTATGATCGCTGAAGACATCCCTTCCATCACTACCGGTTTGAGAGGGTTGAGCTATATGGAAGTTGAGGTGACAGGCCCAAACAAAGACCTGCATTCCGGATTGTTTGGAGGCGCGGTGGCCAATCCTGTGAATATCCTGACCAAAATGATCGCATCCCTGACTGATGATGACAATCATATCACAATTCCGGGATTTTATGATGATGTACAGACAATTGATGATGCAGAGCGTGCTGAAATGGCCAAAGCGCCATTTGATCTTGAGGCCTATAAAAAAGCCCTGGATATAGATGTAGTCTGGGGTGAGAAAGGATATAGCACCAACGAGCGAACGGGGATCAGGCCCTCTCTCGATGTGAATGGTATCTGGGGCGGATATACAGGCGAAGGCGCCAAGACCGTGATCGCTTCAAAAGCCTATGCCAAGATCTCCATGCGGCTGGTGCCGGACCAGGACAATGAAAAGATCAGCAAATTGTTTGAAGAACACTTCAAATCCATTGCCCCTCCCTGTGTTAAAGTCAAGGTGACGGCGCTGCATGGCGGACAGGGTTATGTTTCCCCTACCGATATAATTGCATACAAGGCTGCCGACCTGGCATATCACACTGTTTACGGGAAAAAGCCTGTTCCTGTCAGGAGCGGGGGAAGTATCCCGATCATATCTACATTTGAAGATAAGCTCGGCATCAAATCCATATTAATGGGATTTGGGCTGGAATCAGATGCAATTCATTCACCGAATGAAAACTACCCGGTGAATCAGTTCTTCAATGGCATCGAGACCATTTCGTATTTCTATAAGTATTTTACGGAGTTGATGAAGGGATAGGCACTCAAGTGTACCCGTATTATTTCTTTAGAAATTTATGCATTACCTTCCTGGAACCATTATCCGCAGAGAGGAAATAGAGGCCATCGTGTAGGGTGGTAAGATCGATCCGGGTGGCTCCGAAAGCTTGAATCGATGTTACATGTTTTCCGAATGAATCAAAAATTCTCACAGTGTAATTATTTACTCCTTGCAGGTTTACCACAATATAACTGCTTGCAGGATTGGGATAAACTTCCAATGATAAAACACCGGGGGAAAGATCACCAATAGCTGTTGCAGTTATGGCAAAACTCTCTTCCTGGGCAAATCCTGAACCGGCATAAGCCTGGTCAACAGCCTGCACGCTCCAGTAATAGGTGCCGGGTTCAAGCTTTCTGACAGACCAGGAAGTATCCTGATTCATGTTGCCAAGGCATTGCATTTTTCTAAATCCGGTTGATGGATTCGACATGCTGGCCATAATCTCATTTCCACCAGGGGTTATACCCAGCCGGAAATTATAGGACAAAGCATCCTGTGGTGTCTGATCATCATTCGATTTTTCCCAGCTAAAAGTCACAGTGCTGCCATTCACATTCGCATATATATCCATTGGTTCAACAGGTATTGTGTTGGCCACAAACAGATTAGACCCTACTTCATTTCTGTACATTTTGGTGAAAGGAAATCCATCATAATCTGTACCCGTTACGATAAAATCCAGGTCTCCGTCATTATCGTAATCAGCCCAGCGAACCGAACTTCTGATTGCCGCTGTAAATCCATCCGCGATCTTCAGGAAAAAATCTCCATCATTCCTGTATATGCCTGAAACAATGGCACCACATCCGGTGCCTTTACCGGACATCAGGATATCAAGGTCACCATCGGCATCGTAATCCCCCCAGTCGACAGAACCAAGTGCAATGCCTTCGATACCGGCGAAAAGTTGAGTAAATACTCCTTCACCATCATTCCTGAACATCATGAACTGGGCTTCGAGAGCATCGTTATACCCGGTATAGGCAATATCCACATCCCCATCATTGTCGTAGTCTATCCAGTCTGTTGTACCTGCCATAAGTCCCGGCAATTCCTGCTCATATTCCGAATATATCCCATTTTTATTTTCAAATATCTTTGTTTTAGCCCCTGCACCACTATCTCCAATAAGCAGGATATCCAGGTCGCCGTCATTATCAAAATCCCCCCATGCCATGGAGCTGCTCGACCAGAATCCGAAATCCTGCTGGGTATCGGTAAAAATCCCGTCATCGTTACGGTATATCTTTGCCATCCAATTGCCTGTCACAAACAGATCCAGGTCGCCGTCATTATCATAATCACTCCAGCGAGCCGCTCCGTTGCTAACTGCAATCAATCCTGCATTTGCATCTGTAAATACTCCACCATCATTATTATAGATGGCGGATTGATCACCTGCATCAGTATTACCGGCAATCACCAGGTCAAGATCCCCATCGCTATCATAATCGCCCCAGCATACTGAGGCATCCTTAAATGCTTCAATGGCGGCATGGATATCCGTAAATGCTCCGGCATCGTTCCTGTATACCTTGCCAACTTTTACATCTCCCGAACCAAGCCCGGTGACCAAAACATCCAGATCACCATCATTGTCATAGTCAGCCCAGGCAACCGCACTCCGTCCGGCATCTATGATCCCGGTACTAATGCTGTTAAAAGGCTGGGCATTCAGCATAAAAGTGAAAACCAACAGGGAAGCGAGTAAAAATGGTTTAAGAAGGATATGATTCTTCATAGTTTTAGTGCTTCTTTTTGAAGGCATTTACGCCGCTGTCAAGAAAGGCAGCATATTTATCCACATCTCGTTCAAAGGCCACAGGATCTGTAAGGACATCCCCATTATGGTCCATGATCACATAATATGGCTGGGCATTAACACCGAAATGAGTGATCTGGAAATCAGCATTTTTTCGCCCAATGGTTTTCTTTACTTTTCCATCGAAGCTTGAAGTGACCCAGTCTTCTTCCGGGAGTTCAGTTTTATCGTCAACATAAAGGGCGATAATAACAAATTCTTCTTGTAATCTCTTCAGCACCCTGGGATCAGACCAAATATTCTTTTCCATAACCTTACAGTTGGTACAGGCATGCCCTTTGATATCGAGGAAGACGGGTTTATTGAGTTTTTTCGCACAGGCCATCCCCTGTTCATAATCAAAATACCCCTTCAATCCATGAGGCAGATGAAATATCTCTGCAAATTTGGGTTCATCACATAAATTTAATGTCCGGCTTTCACCTCCTGAGGAGGCTACACTGATGTTTCGGGTACTTTCCATGATTATTTCGTCCAGGTCCCAGGATGATTCTGAGGGGAGATAGCCTGCAACAGCTTTCAATGGAGCGCCGAACAGTCCGGGGATAAGGTACATGACAAAAGAAAAAGAAATGACTACCAGCACCAATCTTGGGACGCTGATGTGATCAACCGGGCTGTCGTGTGAGAATTTGATCTTTCCAAGTAAATAGAAACCAAGCAAGGTAAAGAGAACGATCCAGACGCCGAGATAAACTTCCCGGCTGATGCCCCATCCAAGGGCAACATTTGGCACCAGCAAATATTTCATGCCGATTGCCAGGATCAGGAATGCCAGGACAACTTTCACGCTGTTAAGCCAGCCACCTGATTTGGGCATCTTTCCGAGCCATGATGGAAACATGGCCAGAACGGTAAATACGACTCCAAAAGCAAGCGAAAAGCCGAACATGCCAACTATCGGTTTTAAGAATTCCCCTGTGGAGGCTTCAACTAATATGCCACCCACAAAAGGCGCTGTACATGAGAATGATACCAGTACCAGGGTAAGAGCCATAAAGAAAGAACCAACATAACCGCCCTTATCAACCTGCTGGTCGGATTTATTGGTAAGCCATGAAGGCAGAACAATCTCGAACATACCGAAAAAAGAGGCCGCGAATATGGCAAACAATGAGAAAAAGATGATGTTCGTGAGCCAATGGGCACTCACACTTTTAATGGCATCTGCCCCGAAGATAACGGAAACAAGTACGCCCACTACCGTATAGATAAAAATGATCGAGATTCCAAAAAAGATTGCCTGTGACCTGGCTTTCAGCTTATTCTCGCTGGCATTCATAAAGAAAGAAACGGTCATGGGGATCATGGGATAGACACAAGGCGTAAGCAAACCTACAAAACCAACCCCAAGGGCAAGGAAGAAAAATATCAGCAAAGAATTATCTTTATCAGCCCCTTCCCCGGCTTCCGTCCCAGATTCGCCAATCACAACAAGTGGTTGGATCTCAAATTCCTGAGTTTCAACTTCTGCCTGGTCTGTACTTTCCTCCTGGCCGGTTGCCCCATTCATATTGAAAGCAAACTCAACATATTCAGGGGGCAGGCATCGCTTGTCATCGCAAGCCATAAATTCCAACTCACCTTTAATAATAAAGGGGGCCTGTGTCTTTATTTCAGCCCTTTGAGAAAATACTGCTGTACCATCAAAATACCTGAGGTTCATCTCGAAGGCATTGTCGTATTTCTCGATAGGATCGGGAGATGACATTTTTACTTTCAGCTTATAATTATCCGACTCATCAAAATAAAAAGAAGTTGGAATGGGGCCTCCGGCGGGAATATCCATTGCATAAACATGCCATCCTTTATCAATATCGGCTATAAACCTGAGTTCAACTTCATTTTCACTTATTTGTTCCATCTCAAAACTCCATTCAACCGGCCTCAGTATCTCCTGAGCGGGTGCAATAAAAACAGTAAGAAGGAGCAGTGTAGCAACAGCAAATAATTGCTTCTTAAATGAATTCAACAATTTCTTCATGAACTTTTTTTTGGTTTGCAAAAGTACTAAAATATTAGAGATTGAATTATTGAATTATTGAAGCATTCAAGGCAGGCATAAGTTCGGCCAGCAGAATCCTTTTGGTAGAGGTGGTGACTTTATACCGCTCGTCAATTCGGTGGCCGATGATCCAGCAGATGTTATTCCCGGAGCATAACAGCCAGGTTTTCTCTTTTTGGGTGCGGGAGAACTTATTGTTGATAAAAAAATCACTCAGTTTCTTCTTTTGTTTCATCCCCAAAGGATAAAAATAATCTCCTTTTTGCCATTTCCGGATCGTTAATGGAAATGTGAGGCATTCGGCATCGAGACAGGCTTTTCCAGGGTCTTGTGAAGGAATAAAGCCAGCGGTCTCCAGTATCCTGAACTTCATTGACAGAGGTTTTCGGATCAGGCTGTTTCCTTCAAAGACTGAGAATTGAGCCGGCCCGGTTTCATCAACAGGATGAACAGGAATTATGATCAGGTCATCCCGGTCTCTGACAAGTTTATGGGAAGCAGCATAGTATTCTTTTCCGGGAATGCCGTCCAGCCCCCGGATAATATCTTCAATAGTCTGAATATTAAAATTATAGCATTTCAATAATTCAAACAACCAGGTTCGCAAGGGTGTCAGGGATTTCAACTGTGATATAGAGATCCTTTGCTCATCGCCATGCCATATTAATAATTTTTCCCGGGTACGGGCGATAATATCTTTCAATATCTCATTTGAGTGATGGATCCTGTCGATTGTTTCAGTAAGCTCAAGATGAAAGTCTTTCCGGATCTTGCTGAATTCCGGCAGGATGGTATGCCGGATCTTATTCCGAAGGTACTTAGTTTCCAGGTTTGAGCTGTCAAGCCTGTATTTGAGGCCCCTTTTTTCCAGGTATTTTTCTATTTCACTTCTGAAAACAAACATCAAAGGGCGTATGATGTATCCTTGTCTGATGGGAATTCCGCTCAATCCTGAAAGGCCTGTACCCCTTATCAGGTTTATAAAGAAAGTCTCAATTTGATCGTCAAGATGATGAGCGGTAGCTATTTTGTCGTATTGATTATCAGCTCTTAGCTGTTCAAACCATTCATAGCGCAGGTGCCGGGCAGCCATCTGGATGGACATGCTGTTTTCCTTTGCATACTGCTGAGTTTCAAAACTTTGATTGAAGAAGGGGACTTTATACAGGCCGGCCAGTTCCTGTACGAATGCTTCATCCCGGTCAGCATCGGTTCCCCTCAATTTGAAGTTACAATGTGCCATTCCAAATGACAGTCCGGAGCGGTTGAAAAGGTCTGCCATAACCACAGAATCCATGCCTCCGCTAACGGATAGCAGGATCCTGTCATTGGGTCTGAGAAGATCCTCATTTTGCACGAAATCCATGAAACGTTCCAGCATGATATACAAAGATAGTTGAAAATCTTGCTTATTTGATTATTTGTTGTATGCAAGGCTAAGAAATTACTTTGTCATACGCCCATTTCAAATATACTGCACCCCAGGTAAAACCACCACCAAATGCAGAGAGAATAATGTTATCGCCTTTTTTTAACTGATCCTCCCATTCCCAAAGACATAGTGGAATTGATCCATTAGTTGTGTTGCCATATCTTTGAATATTTATCATCACCTTATCTTTATCCAATCCCATTCTGCGGGAAACTGCATCGATAATTCTCAGATTGGCCTGATGAGGAATAAACCATGCAATATCATCAGAAGTGAGATTGTTTTGTTTCATTATGTTAACCGACACATCAGCCATATTTTTTACTGCAAATTTAAAAACTGCCTGACCTTCCTGGTACACAAAATGTTCATGTTCATCAACTGTATTGTGTGAAGCTGGTTTAACAGATCCGCCTGCTTTTTGATGAAGATGCATCCTGCCTGATCCATCAGTTCGTAGGATTGAATCCATAACACCATATCCGTTTTCAGATGGTTCCATAAGCACTACTCCGGCAGCATCACCAAAAATAACACAGGTCGTCCGGTCAGTATAATCAACTATGGATGACATTTTATCAGCACCAAATACCAGTATTTTTTTGTGCGTTCCTGACTCGATAAACTTAGTTGCAGTAACTAACGAATAAAGAAACCCTGAGCAAGCTGCATTTATATCTAAACTAAAAGAATTTATTAAACCAAGCTTATCACTAATAATATTGGCTGTTGCAGGAAATGGCATATCAGGAGTAACAGTTGAACAAATAACCATATCTATATCTTCAGGCTTGATCCCTGTTTTTTTAAAAAGTCCTATTGCAGCATTAACAGCCATATCTGAAGTTCCTAATCCATTCCCTTTTAAAATATGTCTCTCTTTAATACCTGTTCTGGTAGTAATCCATTCATCAGTAGTGTCAATCATTATTTCCAGTTCCTGGTTTGAAAGGATGTACTCCGGAACATAAGCTTGTACCCCTGTTATTGCAGCTTTCTTTTTTGTCAATTTTTATTTCTTTTAAAATAAGTTGCAAAACTAATAAAATAATTTACATTTGCACAATAAAACAATATTTGTGCAGTTGAGTAACAAAAAAATATATAATTATGGTTACTACAAGTTCCAGGGATGTCATTTTAGAAACTGCCCGGTATATTTTTAGAAAGTTCGGGTTTGCAAAAACTTCTATTGGAGATATTGCTATTGCAGCACGTAAAGGAAGGAGGACAATTTATACTTATTTTGAAAGTAAAGAGGATATTTATAAGGCAGTAATTGAAAAAGAAGTTGATGTTTTACGAACTAAATTAGTTGAAGTTATTTTCACTGAATCGAAGGCTATGGAAAAATTGAAAGCTTATATGATAACCCGTATGATGACTATTAATGAACTGGCTAATTATTATGAGGCCTTACGGAATGACTATCTACAGGATTTTAAGATTATTGAAAACATAAGGCAAGATTTTGATAATCAGGAAATCAGCATGATCAGTGAAATATTAACGGAAGGGGTTGAAAATAATGAATTTGAAATTGAAAATAATAATCTAACGGCCAAAGCAATTGTTAATGCCTTGAAAGGCTTTGAAATCCCCTTTTTTATTGAAAAAGTGGATAAGGATATTAAAGGCCAATTGAATTCATTGATTGATATTCTTTTTAACGGGATACTAAAGAGGTAATATAAGTCTATGGATAATTTGCTATTGAAAAGTTTTATAAAAGATAAACATATAGGGGCCATTTTCCCATCTTCAAAAATAGTTGTAAAAAAGATTATTGAAAAAATTGATTTTCAAAATGCGAAAATAATTATTGAATATGGACCGGGTAAAGGAGTAATTACTAAAAAACTCCTCGACAATATGCATGATGATGCTACTTTATTTGTTTTTGAGAAAAACGAATGTTTTATTAATGATTTACTCCAAATAAAAGATAAACGTTTAATAATAATTAATGACGGTGCGGAAAACGCCAAGTTGGTTTTAAAAAACAGCTACAAAACAGAAAGTGTGGATTATATTATTTCAACAATACCATTTACATTTTTAGACAGGCGAATGAAGAGACAAATTATTTACAGAACTTATACATTACTAAATAAAAAAGGCCGGTTTATAACCTATCAGTATTCGTGGTTGATATTTAATTTAATTAACCGGAAGTTTAAAAAAGTAAACTGGAAATTTGTTTTATTAAATATTCCCCCGGCAATAATC
Source organism: Bacteroidales bacterium (assembly GCA_030638325.1). Lineage (GTDB taxonomy): Bacteria > Bacteroidota > Bacteroidia > Bacteroidales > JAGOPY01 > DAOWEV01. The sequence goes on along the minus strand of DAOWEV010000190.1, from coordinate 178 downwards.
TTTGAAGGCATAAAATAAAATAGGAATATAACGTATGAACAAATTATCAAAATCATTTTTATAAAGGATGAAAGAAAAACTAAAGAATGTTTTTTATAGAATTTGGTATTGGTATTTAAGTACAATTGATAGAAACGCCGAAGTTATTTTTATGAACTATGGCTATTCTAAAAATAAT
>DAOWEV010000079.1 GCA_030638325.1 Bacteroidales bacterium | reverse complement strand
GATCTTAAAAAACATACCGGAATGCCGGCTGAGCTTACTGCTTATATTGAATTTATTGAAAGAGAAGTAAATCTACCTGTCAGCATCGTTTCTTATGGCCCCGACAGGGAACAGACGCTACTAAGGTAAAATAACCTAAAGTGTTTGTTTCACTTCAACATCTTCATAGCCTTCAATGATATCTCCAACTTTGAGATCATTGTAGTTTTCGATATTCAGTCCACATTCATAACCCGAATTAACTTCTTTCACATCATCTTTAAAGCGTTTCAGAGAACCCAGAACACTTGTATAAACAATGATCCCTTCACGAATAACACGTACCCTGGTCTGGCGTGTGACCTTTCCATCAAGCACCATACAACCAGCCACCACACCCACCTTGGTGATCTTATAAACCTCACGAATTTCAAGGTTACAGGTGATCTTCTCCTTGATAACGGGTGAGAGCATTCCTTCAACAGACGCTTTGATCTCCTCGATAGCATTGTAAATGATGGAGTAATACCGTATATCGATCTGTTCCTGTTCAGCCAGTTTTCGGGCCCCCATAGATGACCGCACCTGGAAAGCAATGATGATCGCATCCGAAGCGGATGCCAGTAATACATCGGTCTCTGAGACTTGTCCCACGGACTTATGAATGATATTGACTTGTATCTTATCTGTGGTCAGCTTCAGCAGGGAATCGGAAAGCGCTTCCACGCTGCCGTCAACATCTCCTTTGACAATGAGGTTTAGTTCCTTGAAGTCACCAACCGCAATGCGACGGCCGATCTCATCGAGGGTAATATGTTTCTGGGTACGGATACCTTGTTCGCGTTGAAGCTGTAATCGCTTATTGGCAATGGACTTAGCTTGACGTTCGTCTTTTAAGACATTGAAACTATCTCCTGCCTGAGGTGCGCCATTCAAACCGAGCAATAGCATGGGAGATGACGGGCCGGCTGATTTTATGAGTTGATTTCGTTCATTATACATGGCTTTCACTTTGCCAACCTGAGAGCCGGCCAGCACTATGTCGCCCTGCCTCAATGTTCCATTCTGCACCAGGAGTTTGGCCACATACCCACGACCTTTGTCAAGGGATGACTCAATCACTGAGCCATAAGCAAGCCTGTCAGGGTTCCCCTTCAGCTCAAGCATTTCAGCTTCAAGCAGCACTTTTTCAAGGAGTTGGTCTATATTGACACCCTGTTTAGCCGAAATATCCTGCGACTGGAACTTTCCTCCCCAGTCTTCAACCAGGATATTCATATTGGCCAGCTCTTCTTTAATCTTTTCCGGATTGGCTGTGGGCTTATCGATCTTGTTTATGGCAAAAATAATAGGTACCCCGGCAGCCTGCGCATGGTTAATAGCTTCTTTGGTCTGGGGCATGATATTATCATCGGCTGCTATCACAATGATCACAATATCAGTGATTTTAGCTCCACGTGCCCGCATGGCAGTAAAAGCTTCATGCCCGGGAGTATCCAGGAAAGTTATTCTTTTTTTATTTTCAAGAGTCACCTCATAAGCTCCGATATGCTGGGTGATACCACCGGCTTCACCCGCTACAACGTTCGAGTCTCTGATAAAGTCGAGCAATTTGGTTTTTCCGTGGTCGACATGTCCCATGATTGTCACAACTGGAGGCCTCTCTTCATAGTCTTCAGCTTCTGGTTCATCCTGAGCATGATCAATGGCCTCCTGAACCTCAACACCGATAAACTCAACATCGAAACCATACTCTTCAGCAACCAGGGTCAGTATTTCAGCATCCAGGCGTTGGTTAATAGAAACAAACATTCCAAGCTTCATACAGGTTGATATGATATCATTTGCCTGTATACCCATCATATTAGCCAGTTCATTAACTGAAACGAACTCCGTAACTTTCAGGATGGATTTTTCACTTTGCTCCTGTTGCTTCTGCAATTCGGTACTCTGACTGACGGAATCACGTTTTTGACGCCTGTATTTGGAGGCTTTGGATTTGCCGGCAGGGTTAAGCCTGGCAAGGGTTTCCTTGATCTGTTTCTGAACTTCCTCTTCTGAAAGCTCAGGTTTGATCCTCTCTTTTCTTCTCGATCTTCCTTTTTGCTTCTCCCTGGCTTCTTTGGATTTGGGAATATCAGTAACTCTTTGTTGCCTGATCCTCCTCCGCTTCTTCTTTTTATCAATATTTATTTTCTCATCCTTGGAAGAAGCAACCGGTTTCTTTTTTGTCTTTTTTTCCGGAGGAAGATCTATCTTATCAATGATGGTTGGGCCTGCTAATTTATGAAATTTAGTAGGAATGAAATTATCTTTCTTTGGTTCCTGCTGAGTGGTAGTTGGCTCTTCTACTTGTTCTTCAACTACTTCTGCTGTTGTCGGGACTTCAACAGCCTTTTCTTTATCAACAACGTCCTCCTTTTTATCTTTTACCCCGGCTGTCTTTGCTTTGGGCCTGGTTTTCTGCTGTGCAGCTTTCTTCCGTTTCTCAGCCTCTCGTATTTTTGCCTCCCTGGGTTTTTTTGCAGGCTTGGTTTTGAGGTTCATAGCATCAAGGTCTATTTTATCAAGCACCTTGATACCTTTCTTTTTTGAAGCGATTGCCGCCTTTTCACTTTCCAGGACGATCTCCTCTTCTTTTTTAACAGCTTTGGCATCCTCATCCTTGCTTTCTGCTTCCTTTTTCGCTTTTTTTACCGGTTGTTTTTCTGCAACGGGTTCAGCAGGAATTTCCACTGTTTTATCCTCATCCTTGATGACAGCCCTGGCCGGTATTTCCTCAATTTCCTTTTCAGCGCTTACAGCAGTATCTTTAATAACGATTTCATCAAGATCGACTTCATCTTCATCAGTCCTGACTTTCACAGCCGTATCATCAATCGAAATGGTTTCATGCTGGGCAAAAGACAAGCCAATTTTCCGGGATTCTTCCTTGACAGCTTTTTCCGACTGGAATTCCTGAATGAGGATATCATAAATTTCCGGATCGATCTTTGTATTAGGCTTTCCATCAATTTCGACACCTTTTTTTATCAGAAATTCCACAATGGTGGAAATACCAACATTGAATTCCCGTGCTGCTTTACTCAATCTCCATATTTTACTTCCTGCTGTCATACGTTGGCTTAAGATAAACCACTAATTTTTTAAATTCGTGCAAAAGTAACAATTTTATTCAAATTCTGCTTTCAGGATCCTGACAACCTCCATAATGGTTTCCTCCTCCAGATCCGTTCTTTTCACAAGTTCACTCACTTCCAGTTCAAGAACACTCTTGGCCGTATCGCATCCAACAGCTTTAAACTCGGCAATGATCCAGCTTTCGATTTCATCGGAGAATTCATCCAGGTCTACATCTTCTGAATCAGCATCCGTGTCCCGGTATACATCTATCTCATAACCTGTTAATTGCCCGGCCAGTTTAATATTAAACCCGCCTTTTCCGATCGCCAGCGAAACCTGGTCAGGTTTCATATATACGTCGGCTTTTACAGTTTCCTCATTAATACTGATGGATGTGATTTTGGCGGGGCTCAATGCCCGTTGTATAAACAATGTTGAATTTGTGGTATAATTGATCACATCAATGTTCTCATTCTTCAGCTCCCTGACAATGCCATGTATCCTTGACCCTTTCATACCGACACAGGCGCCTACCGGGTCAATGCGTTCATCATAAGATTCAACGGCGATCTTAGCCCGTTCACCTGGAACTCTGACGATCTGTTTAATGGTAATAAGGCCATCGTACACCTCAGGAACTTCAGATTCAAAAAGTCTTTCCAGGAATATCGTCGAAACCCTTGATAATATGATCGCCGGGGCGGCGTTTCTCATTTCAACCTTTGATACAACAGCACGGATAGTATCTCCTTTCCTGTAATAATCAGAGGGTATTTGTTCGGATTTCGGAAGGATTAGTTCGATGCCTTCATCATCCAGGATCAGGATCTCCTTATTCCAGACCTGGTAAACCTCACCAGTAATGATTTCACCAACTTTTTCTTTGTATTTCTGATAAATGCTGTCTTTTTCATATTCCTGGATCCTCGCAGTCAGGTTTTGCCTGATAGCCAGTATCTCCCGCCTGCCGAAATCCGCCAGTTTCATCTCTTCCGAAACCTCTTCCCCAATCTCAAAGTCAGGCTCGATCTTGATGGCTTCTGATAAGGCGATCTGTGTATTTTCATCCTCCACTTCACCATCTTCCACAATCTCCCTGTTTCTCCATATCTCAAGGTCACCCTTGTCAATATTAACAATGATATCGAAGTTCTCATCAGAGCCGTACATCTTCTCCAATACATGCCTGAAAATATCCTCCAGGATGCGCATCATGGTTTCCCGGTCAATGTTCTTAAATTCCTTGAACTCCGAGAAGGTTTCAATCATATTGATATGATCCATTTTGTATACGTTTTTATATTTAGTTATATTTTCCTTATTTAGTCACTTAAGGTGCAACTTTTGCCAACATGTTGTCTGTTTTTTTGTTGCAGGTTACAGGTTGCAGGTTCTCAACTTGCAACCTGTAACATGCAACAGTTAATTAATTCCCACCAATGGTGGTTTTAGTTCGACACTTGCTTTGAAATAACATAGTGTCTTATCCAACATAGCGGTTTCAATTCCTAATTCGTAATTCCTAATTCCTAATTAATTTATAGCCTTTAACTTTTTTCTTTCCTAAAAGAAATAACATTTCGAGCTTCCTTTATCTGGTCATATTGTAAGGATATTTGTTCCGTCACGGTATCACCTTTTTTCTTCTTGTCAGGGCTCAGTTTCATTACAATGCCATCATCCCTGACATTTAGAAGCGTACCCTTGATTTTTTCACCGTTCAGTAGCAATACAGAAATAATTTTTCCGGTATTTTTCTGGTATTGCCTGCGCATGCTGAAAGGAAAATCCAGTCCGGCGGATGAAACATTCAGCTCGAAATCTTCAATATCCCTGTCGAGTCTGGAGGTAATAAACCTGCTGATCTGTATACAATCCTCGACACTAACACCCTGGTCTCCATCAATAAAGACATAAACCTTTTGCTCTGGTTTAACCTTGATCTCAACTATGAACTTATCAGTCCCTTTAATCTTTTCTTCAACCAGTTTTCTTATGATCTTTCCTGTTATCATCAGTATTTCATGCATTAAAAGAGGGGACCTCAGTCCCCTCATAATCAACCCCCAGGCATCTTCTGTTGTCCGACCAGGGCTCGAACCTGGACTCTTCTGAACCAAAATCAGACGTGTTGCCAGTTACACCATCGGACATCTTCAAACCTCATTTGGGAGTGCAAAAGTAATATTATTTTTTATATTGGCAATTTTTATTTCTTCTGCTCAAGGGGTAAACAGGGTTCAAATATCGATAAGCAGGGAAATACTACCATTTGCCTTGCCATTGTCTGCAAATAATTAAATTTGCATATAAATCAATGATGATTTGTCTTGAAACGCCACCATGTTTTCATATTGCTCTTTATTCTACTTGCCTTCTCCGCATGCCGGACAACCAGAACACTTCAGGAAAACGAATACCTGCACAGAAAGAATAATATAAAGTTCGAAGGTAAGAATCCCGGGATTAATGAAGAAGATATCCATGCTATTCTGCAACCCAGGCCCAATAAAAAGTTTCTCGGAGTGGTTCCCCTTAAAATCTGGTTTTACAACCTGGGCAGCATGGGCAAAGGAAAAGGGAAAATAAAAAAATGGTTAAGGGAAGGCATCGGCGAACAACCTGTTTTGTATGATTCAATGCAGGTAAAGAATTCCCTCACCGAAGTCACTCAGTACTTGAAAAAGGTCGGATATTTTAATGCAGAGGTAAACGCTACAACTACGTTCCAAAACAATAAAACACATACAAAATATTATATTCTACCCGGTGAGCCATACAGGATCGGGAATTATTTTTATGAGATAGAAGACTCCGTTCTGAAACATTATATAACTGAGAACCGAAAAGCATCAAAAATCAAGGGCGGCAGCATTTTTAATGCCTTTAAACTGGATAATGAAAGGGAAAGGATCACTGCATATCTTAGAAACAACGGGTATTATTTCTTTGACAGGAATTTTATCTATTTTGAAGTTGACAGCACCCTTGGAAACCGTGAGATGGATCTGTTCCTGAAAGTCAAAGACAAACAGGCTTCATCCGACTCTGTGCAGGGCGAGATCCTGGCCGAGGCTCACAAACGCTACCTTATAAACAAAATATACATCAATCCATTTTTCGATCCGGTGCACCAGGATTACTCAGGTTTTGACACCACGGTGCTGGTGTTGCATCAGATCTATAAAGACAGCCCGGCCACGTATTATTATTTTATACATAAAGGGAAATTGCGGATCCATCCAAAAATAGTATCACAGTCGATTTTTATTACATCAGGAGAACCGTTCAAGGCCCTGGATGTCAGAAAAACCCAACTTCGATTCAATGAACTGGGATTGTTCAATTATTCCAATATCCTGTTCAGGAAAGCAGCTGAGACGCAACAAGACAGTATGGTCGAACACCCGATGCTGGATTGCAGTATCAATCTCACCCGGAAAAAACTGCATTCATTTACCATAGAAGCTGAAGGAACCAACAAAGCGGGAAAGCCAGGGATCGGAGCGAATTTCATTTACCAGAATAACAACTTTTTCAGAGGGTCTGAAATCTTCCAGTTCAGGATCAATGGCTCTCTTGAATTCCAAAAAGCTTTTATCCGCAGCAATGAAACACCGGATGTTCAAGAGGATTACTCCATTTTTAGTACGGTTGAGACCGGCGGGGAGATCAATATCGTTTTCCCAAGGTTTCTGATTCCCATAAAACAGGAAAGATTCCCAAAATATTTCAAGCCTAAAACAACCCTCAGGCTTGGTTTAAGTTACGAGCGAAGACCTCAATACACCCGGTATATTAACAATATCACATTTGGATACGATTGGAAAGAATCCGAGTTCAAGACCCACATTCTAAATCCAATCATCATTAATGTTGTTGAAATTAATGTAAAACCAGAATACCAGGAGATCATCGACGATGAGCCAAACGACAGGATCCGCAATCAGTATATCGACCATCTTATCCTGGCATTGAATTACAGCTTTGTTTACAATAACCAGGAGATCAACAAACTGAAAAACTTTTTCTATTTCAGGGGAACCATCGAGACTGCCGGAAATCTGCTAAACCTGCTGAAACATCCATTGGGTGCTGTGAAGGATACTTCAGGTTATTATACCATCTTTGGAATACGGTATTCTCAATACACACGTGGGGATGTTGATGTGCGTTATTACCATATCATCAACAAAGACAACTCACTTGTGTACAGGTTACTCCTCGGGGTAGGCCTGCCTTATGGAAATTCAACTGAGCTTCCGCTTGAGAAAGGATTTTACGGGGGAGGCGCCAATGACATGAGAGGGTGGCCTTACAGACTGCTTGGGCCGGGTTCATACAGCAATCCGACAGACTTTTTCGACCGGATGGGTGACATGCAGATTGAAGCTAATATTGAATACCGGTTCCCGATATACAAGTGGTTTAAGGGAGCCCTTTTTCTGGATATAGGAAACGTTTGGTTGCTTAAGAAAAACAGCTCATACCCGGGAGGTGAATTTGAAATTGATGATTTTATTAGTGAGCTGGCGGTGGATGCTGGTTTTGGCTTTCGTCTTGACTTTAATTTCTTCATCATCCGGCTCGATGCAGCCGTAATAATCCGGGACCCGGCACAGCCTCTTCGGGATCGATGGGTGCTT
>DAOWEV010000006.1 GCA_030638325.1 Bacteroidales bacterium | reverse complement strand
TTGTTTCAGTATTGCCACCCACAACATTTTCCACATAAAGAGAGACCGAATAAGTGCCCGCGGTATTATAAACAATCGGAGGTGGGTTTTGCCCGTTGTAAGATCCCGGATCACCGCCGATGAAAGTCCATGTCCACAGGGTTGGCTCTCCCACTGTAAGATCAGTGAAATTAACGGCTCCGCCTGTTGTGATAGAAGTATTATCCGCCACAAAATCAGGATCCGGTGCAATCAGGCAATTTTCCATTCCGGGAGATCCCCAGATGGAATCGCCAATGGCATTTGTTCCCTGGTAAAGTTGGGATACTGACCAGTTAGCGCCATCAGAATTATCTGAATCGGGATCGCACAGTACGAGAGAGGGACCATCTCCGTCCGCTCCGATTGGCCATGGCGGGGCATCATCATAAAATACACTGTCGACCAAAAATCCTTGTGAGTTATTGATCTGGATCAGCTCCCCGCCGTTGCTTAACCCACCGGAAGTCCAGTTATAAGCCGTTACTCCGAATGTGTTCAGCATGACGACAGAATCCACAGCCACGACGAGGTAATCTCCCGGTAACAGGTCGATATCTGGGAAAGTATATGTTACACCTGCATCAAAATAATATCCATCCAGCTCGATCGTGATGTTATCGTTGTTATACAACTCAATATATTCAAGTGAATCCGTTCCGGATTCAGGTGGGTTATACATAATCTCATTAATGACCAGGGCAGGGATATATACCGGTTCAATGATCTCAAAGATCCCGCTAAGCGCATTTGCAGATCCGCCAACTTCTGAAATTCTTACCTGGCAGTCGTTGCTTGCTTGCTGTGTCGGGGAGATGTTCCAGGTCCAGGAACCCTGGCTGGCTGGAACCGATGCAATCAGGGTGGTCCATGAAGGCGTAGGGTTTGAGGCATCGGTTGTGAGCTCGATCATCACGTTCGGTTGTGTGTTTGAGGCAGTCCAGGTAATATCATGTGCAGTCCCCTGTTCCCAGATATCCCCTGTTACCGGTGAGGTAACCGAGATGATCGGTACTATCGCGTTGCCGGTAATTGCGATCTCATCCACGTTCCATCTCCTGGGATTGCCACTGCTGAGGTATTGAAAGGCCACATAGACATTGCTGTTAGAAATTCCTGAAAGGTCAATATCCCCCGAGTGTTCCCAGGTGTCCTGGCTGGCCGCTTTATTGAATGCCAGCTCGGTCCAGGTAGCCAGCATAGGATCCCCTCCTGTATAATCCGTAGAATACTTGAGGCTTAGTTCATTATCAACGTCACCGTATTTCCACATGGTGTAAAAAACCATTTGTTCACCGATATATGCAGTCAGGTCAAGGGCAGGGGAGATGAGCCAGTCGTTGCTTGGCTCATTTTCCTGGTACCCGTTCATCTGTGCAAAATAGGTGGTCCCCAGGGCTCCCCCATAATTCAGTACTGCCCAGTTTTTATCGCTGGCCACACTGATGGTATCCCAGGTACCGAAATCACCTGATTCAAAATCGTTTGCATTCACAATAGCATCGGTTGTAGCGCTGGCAGCAGGAGGTGTGCCGTCAGTCTTATAGTCAACATTAGCCCCGGCATTGGTATAAGGAAATATCTTGAAAAAATATTCCGTTTCACCATTCAACCTGAAGAAAGTGCACATTTCATCACCGAAGGGGACGTTCAATGCTCCTGTCCCGTCTGACAGGTCAGTGTCATCCGGTTCAAAGGTCCCGTCCACAGGGAGGGTGATATTATTCTGATCACTGACTTTAATCAGGTATGCTGACGGCAACTGGGTACCGGTTGCATCGGTCCATGTCAGATCGATAGTAATGCCATTGGGGGCAGCCATGAAATTTGTAGGATAATTATCCGGTTCAGGGAAAATGGTTCCACTGAAACTCTGGTTATTGTTCAATGCCCCGGATGTTGCCACATCTGGTGCTTGCCAGGTGAAATCGGGATAAGCAGTACCGGTTCCGGAAAGCTGCAATGACATCCCGACAGGTGTACTGCTGGTTTCTTCCACGCCAATATCCGTGGAGGTCAAACCTATTGCGGGTCCGTCGGCTGCAGTAAAAGTCCCTTCATAACTCAAAAACTGCCCTGCAATGAGCACCCCCTGATAGCTGAGGCACAGCCCGTCGGGAGCACCGTTCTGAATACTTCCTCCGGCGGCAGTGTAATTGAGATAATAGATGGTGAAGTTATCCACTGTATTTCCGACAGTATACACATCCAGGGTCTTGGTGCTGTAAACGGATAATGAAGTTGAACTGCCGTTGTACAGATCGATCTGAAAGTCGGACAGTGTGTAGCTACCCGCGTTTTCGATTACCACTTCCACGGTTTCGTCCACATCGGCACCGGCGTTGTCGTAGTGAATTTCATTGATCCAGGCATTCTGTGCAGAGACAGTAAATGCGGACAAAAAGCAGATAATTATTGCTGCTGTGAAGATTTGGGAGAACTTTTTCATAATGATATAGGATTTTAGATTTAACCTGACTTATCGTGCGTACAAAGTTTGCAAAAATATGCCAATGAACTTGATTTCAGGCAGTATTTATTTATTAACAATTGAGAGTTGAGAGAAGTCGGAAGTCCGAAGACCGAAGTCCGAAGATGGGAACCGTCAACTGTCAACCGCCAACCATCCCGTAAAGCATCCTGATCTCCTCTTCCCAGCGGGATTCATCCGGGGTTTCAAGGATCAGTGGGATATCATCGAAGCGGGGGTCGTTCATGATCCGGGTGAAAACATCTTTACCGAGGAATCCATCCCCAATATTTGCATGCCGGTCGACACGGCTGGCATATTCTTTTTTGGAGTCATTCAGGTGCATCCCCTTCAGGAAAGAAATGCCGATCTCCTCATCGAAATTACGGAAAGTCTCCTCATATCCTTCACGGCTTCTGAGGTCATATCCGGCAGCAAAAGCGTGGCAGGTATCTATGCACACCCCAACACGGCTTTTATCCTCTACATGGTTGATGATAAAACCGATCTGCTCAAAAGTATACCCCAGGTTGGTACCCTGTCCGGCCGTATTCTCGATTACGGCCGTCACTCCGGAAGTCTGTTCCAGAGCCAGGTTGAGGGACTCTGCAATAGTAAGCAGACAGGCTTCCTCCGTCGTTTTTTTAAGATAGCTTCCGGGATGGAAGTTAAGGCGGTCGAGGCCCAACTGCTCACAACGCTGCAATTCGTTTAGAAATGCTTTTCGGGATTTTTGCAAACCCTCTTTTTCCGGATGTCCCAGGTTGATGAGGTAGCTGTCGTGAGGCAGGATATGCGCTGGTGAATATCCATATTTCTCGCAGTTATTGCGGAAAGCGTCGATATTTTGCCGGGTGAGTGGGTTGGCAAACCACTGCCGTTGATTCTTGGTAAAGAAGGCAAAAGCTTTCGCCCCGATCTGATGAGCATTCACGGGGGCATTTTCAACGCCACCGGCTGTGCTAACATGTGCTCCGACGTATTTCATAGATTCACTCATTCTCACTCCCCGACTCATATCCTCTAACGATATAATAAGCGGCTTTATCAAAAAATATCACAAGCCTTCTTTCGAGTTCGTGCAGTTTATAAATATCGATAAGTTTCTGGCCGATTCCCTGTGATAAGGCGAATTCCCAGATATGCTTTTTGGTCAGGCTCAGGGCACTGATCACCTCGCTTAATTTGAAACCTTCCCTTTTCCTGTCTTTTCCAAGGACCTCGTAATATTTCCGGATATCCTGTTTGCCATACTTGCTAAGCCAGTTGCCGAATTGAGAGATGACAAATTTGTTGCGCTCAAACAGTTTATCCCTGTCAAAATTATGGTAAGTAATGGTAGATTTTTTATTCCTGACGTCATCCAGCCATAACCCGGCAATAACATCAGCATTCTTTTCAACAAGTTCAACCAGTTGATTTGATAATAAGCTAATATCTTCTTCGGGTTTTTTCTTCTCTTTCTGAGAAAGTGAGAAGGAATCAATGATTGCCCAGCTATCCGCTTTTCTTTTTATGTATTCTTTAAGGGCTTTTGTATTTGATTTAAAAGCCAGTTCAGGAGTATCGAATACCGGAAAGAGCTTCACTTCTTCAGCATCATCGCCGGCAGTCATTTCACCATCTAAGTGTTCGACCTCGTAAGTGACAAATATAAGATCACCATAATAATAATTCTTTATTGAATTCACATCGATAAGGCCGATTATCTTACCCTTCATTCCGGTTTCTTCCTGTAATTCACGCAAAACCGCAGATTCTATGCTTTCGCCGATTTCGGCAAATCCCGATGGTAAACACCATTTGCCTAAGTATGGTTCGTTTTTTCGTTTCACCAGGGCGACCATCCGGTCTTTTACCACAATTGCAGATGCAACAGGAAGTGGGTTGTCATAAAAGTAAAGCCGGCAGGAAGCGCAATAATCTCTCAAAACTTCTCCGTCCATCTTTTTTGTAACAGATGACCCGCAATATGGACAATGTATTCTGTCTGAATTGGCCATAAATATTTCTTTTTTGGTTTAAATAACTTATTGGTAACTATTTAGGTGTTATCTATCATACGAATGTTTTCTTTAATTAAATCCTAAGCACTAATTTCTAATCCCGATAGGTATCGGGATAAACAATCACAAAATTCAAATTTTCAAATGTTTAAAACTGTGTTGTGGTACTCATCTTTTCAGGTTTCACTATTATTGACCCATGCTCCAGTAAGCAAATCATCAACAAAGTTCTTTCTTCAAAGTAACACTGTTTTGAGTTTTGTATTTCTGACATTTAAATTTGTTTAGGGTTTAGGGATTCGGATTTAGTGCTTTATCAGATACTTAACAAACAAAATAATAGCTAAATAAATACACTTATTGAACGTTCATTTTAACCTCCTGCATCGATAGATGACATCACTTTTTGAGATTCTTAATTCATTCTCCGACTTTACCCTCTCAGCAAGGCTCCGGGTAATCTCTTCCACCAGCTCTTCATCACCGGATAGATCATCAGGAATAAAAAATGATCTTTTAAACCGGAAGTACTCTAAAAAACTTTGAAAATCTTCATATTCAAATTTTAGTGAATTTAAATAATACTCTTTTTTTTCAATTTCAAACCAATCCGCCAACAATTCCGGTGCATTAGCATCAGAAAACTCTTTTATCAGCTCTTCATACGGCAAATATTCATACAAGCTGTTTCTTTTGCTTGTTATACAGTCTTTTATGAATTTCATGAATTCATTCATATGTGTGCTGACATGGGTTATGCAGACAAAACGGCCCGATTTGTCAAGTATCCTTGCGATCTCGGGAATGGCATAAGGAAAAAAATGGAGTGCATAACTACACAGGATAAGATCAAAATGTCCGTCATTAAATTCTCTGGTCTTTTCAATTCCCTTACAATAGTATTCGCTCTTGAAACCGGCTTCACGGCATGATTTGGTAAAATGCTCATGATAGCCTTCCCAATAATCAATTCCGGTGATCCTTGCTCCGGAGTTTAATTTTCCTTTTAATGCTCTTGAAAAGAAGCCAAAAGCACAGCCCATGTCCAGTACTTCCCTGCATTCGCTCAGGTCAACACCCTTCAGTGCTATTTCCCTGATATCGTTAGTGTTTGTAGAATGCCTTGCAATAATTCCCGCGCAGGAGATATGGGTATTATTGTCGGAAAACACATCGGCTAACTTATTTGCTTGCATTGCAGGAGTTTTACTTAGGCTCTAACAAATATGAAGCACAAATATAAGCGTATTTTAAGAAAGATCCTGAATCAATTAGGAATTAGGAATTAGGAATTACGAATTAGGAATTAGGAATTACGAATTAGGAATTAGGAATTACGAATTAGGAATTGAAACCGCTATGCGGGATAAGACACTATGTTATTTCAAAACAAGTATCGAACTAAAACCACCTAAAGTGGGAATTAATTGACTGTTGCAGGTTACGGGTTGCAAGTTGAGAACCTGCAACCTACAACTTGTAACCAGCAACAAAAAAATAAACAACATGTCGGTGAGTTTTGCGAATTAAGTGCCTAGGCCCTGCCATTAATGACGGATAATTACAGAACCGTCATATAAAACGAAATTTAATTCAGGCAACACATTGCCCTCTTCTGTATTTTGGGTGACTGCTTTGTAAATGAATTTACTGTTCTCTTTATGAAACCTTAATTCTTTATACGACTCTTCCGGGTATTCAAAGCGGGTATATTTCAGGTCTGTATTTATGATATATTTTACATTATTATTAAATATAAGACGAACATCCGTATACTTACCATGCACTTCGATGCGGTCAAAACCGTTTTCAACTTTCCCGATAGTGACATTATCATCATAAGAACTCAAAATAAATTTGTTTGCGAGAGAGCCTATCGTGAACTCTGTGTATTTGCTCACAATTTCACAGTTTCCCAGGAATTCAATATTTATTTTGTCATCATACGATTGTGGCCAATCCAGGTTCCTCACAGATAAAAAGCTGAATTCAGTGTATTTACTCATTAGATACAGATCCCCGACTTTGCCTGCGCGCATTTTACAATCATAAATATCCAGTTTCCCGGATTCAAAATCACCAATCTCAAAGTCTGTATATTTGGCTTCTCCCTGAATGGATATGAGGTTATCAAAGCGGATATCGTCATCGTAGGATTTAATTTTCACAGATGCTGCCTCGCTGGCAATGATCTCAGAATATTTTGATTCAAGTTCCAGGTCTCCTGTCGTGCCCACTTCCAGGTCGGAGTCATAGATATCCATTTTTATCTTACCGGTAGAAACTATGACTGCATTTGCATAACGCAGCCGGAGTTCTTCGAGATGCGGGAGAGCTCCTGCAACCAGATCACCACTGTAGAGGTCGATTTTTATGTCCCCTTCCAGGTCATCAAGATTGATGTCGCAATATTTGATTGCCAATATGAGGTCATTACTTTTCGGAACAGTGAGTTTATAGCTTACTGAAACCTCTGACAACCGGACCTTTGAGCCATCAGACAGTGTGATCCTGTGCTGGTTCCTGATCACCATATTCCAGGAGCTCCATTGCTTATAAAATTTTGTATTGATGACAAGGGACATGCCGGATTGGTCGATATCTGCGTTTTTAATGGCTGTAAGTGTTTTATCCAGGTCTTCAGGGTCAGAACTTTTCAGCTTCACAAATGTTTCCAGTTTTACCTCATTTTTATCCCAGCCTGTAACTTCTACATCACCTACTTTGTTTTGAAATTCGATACGTGTCTGATCCGTCACATCGAATGTTCTCACTAAAGTTTCACTGATCTCAGACTGTGATAAACCGGTGAATGGTATGACTACCAGGATAGTCAGTGCAAATGAGATCTTATAAATGATATCTTTCAGGTTCATTTTTGTTTTCATGGCTGTTTCTTTTTTCAATTTCGTTTAATAATTTTTCAAGGATCCTGATCTTATGTTCATAATACTTCAGTAATGCTTCAATGATGCGAGGGTTGTCCTGCAGTTCCTGAAGGTCATGGAGGTATTCCGTGTTCAGTTCATCGAGCAGGGACAATTCACGGAAATAATCCTGGTATTCTATTCTGTCAATCTGAAATTGGTCTATTTGTTCAAATTGCCTCCGGATAACAAGTTGATACTGTGCCTCTTCTTTGGCAAGGGTATTGGATATACCTGACAGAGTTATTGTTTGCGGGCTTTTATATTTAGTATATTGGTGATGGAGGAAGAAGCCGGAGGTGAAGGCCAGGATGATCACGGCTGCAATTTTCCAGTATCCCGGTCTTGGTTTCCAGGATTTTTTACCTATTTCGGAGCGAATCCCTTCCCATATCAGGAGATCATCCGGTTCTTCAACATCCAGTTGAGGCCTGTTCTTTTCAATATATTTTTCTAAGCCGGTTTTCATTCGGTTCTTTTTTAAGTTTCTGTTGAAGTAAGATCCTTGCCCTCTGGTATTGCGATTTCGATGTAGACTCCGAGATCTTGAGCATGACGGCTATTTCTTTATGTTTGTATCCTTCCAGCGAAAAGAGGTTAAAAACAACCCTGGCACCTTCGGGAAGCTCTTTGATCGCGTGGTGAACCGTTTCAGCATCCAGGTTTAATTGATCTTCTTCATTTATTTCATCATATTCCGAATAGTTCGCAATTGTTTTCAGGTCAGCAAGAAGAAGCTTTTTCTTTTGCAGTTGATTGATGCATTTGTTGATCACAATTTTCCGCATCCAGGTACCAAAAGATGCTTCCATCCGGAACTTATCCAGGTTCCTGAAGGCAGTTACAAAAGCATCCTGCAACAGATCTTCAGCATCTTCCTTTTGCGTCACCATGCGGATACAAACATTATACATAGCTTTTGAGTAAAGCTTATACAGTCTGTACTGTGCTTTCACGTCATCCTTCCTGCATCTTTCGATCAGGTTTTGATGAATATTCCGTTGTTCCCCGCTCAATGTCAAAGCCTTTGTTATTATAGACAGGCTAAGTTAAGAAAGTTGGAATGAAAGGTATAAAAAATTTTTCTTCCAATCGTTTGCATGCAAGCTTGCACGATTGCCCGAAATAAAAAACCCTTCCACCTGTGGCGGAAGGGTTATGTTTTTTGATTATGGGTTTCGGTTTTGGTGTTTGGGGTGTCAGGGATTAATTGTCTATTAGGCTTTTTTTATTAGACATAATTAGTTGGTACTGATCCTTCCGTGGTTTCTCTTTCACTCATTAATAATACCTTCGGTTGCGTAGAAAAAAGAAGTCTCAGGATTATTAAAATCAAAATTCATGGTGTATGTCCATGTAGCAACCAATCCCTTCACTTCACCTTCTTTGCCTGTACCAACAGCACCAACTACTACCTTAAAGCCATCTCCGGTAGGGGTCTGGTATCCTTGCCATGATAGTTCCCATTTTCCACGGTCACCATCCACAAATAACTCAGCCGTTCCCCATATTTGAGCAGTGTTTGCTTCCACTTCCATTAACCAGTTGACGTGCCAAATAGTTTTTCCGGTAACCCTCCAATCAGTTGCTTCATCGTACCATTCAGCGCTCTGCCCATCTATCAGTATCCTGCCGTCCGGTAATTCAGTTGTTGTACCTGGTTCTATATCAACAACAAAGTTTGATGTGCCAGTGAATTCGGTAAAAATAGAAGTTGAACAATCTTCTTTTTCACACCCAGAAAAGATAATGGCTACTCCAAAAATAACCAAAAACATAAAATTTAAACGTGTCATAATTTCCTGTTTTTTAATTGTTTAATAATTATTGATTAATTTTTCCCCTCAGAATCTTAAATATCTCATCTCATATTAATACCTCCTCTCACATATTAATACCTTGAGTGTATTTTTATCTCAATTCTAATCTATTCAAATAACTATTTACTATTAAAACACAGTAAATTATTCTTAAACAGCCTAACTCCTAAATAGACTACAAACATGTTGCTTATCACTCGTTATGTTTTTGTAAAGATAATGTGTGAAATTCCAAATGTCAAGTAAAATCCTTAATTTTTAATCATTGTTGTCCGGTAAAAATCAAATTTATAGTAAATTCGGCTTTTAAAATCACCACCAATATCTTCTTTTTCAAGGGTTTCCTTCATGGGCACATGGAAACATGGATGCATTTTGCATTTATGGTCCATGTTCCAAGGTACATGTTCCATGCAAAATGTGTCCATGTAAAGATCTTCATGGACACATGGAAACATGGATGCATTTTGCATTTATGGTCCATGATCCACGGTACATGTATCCATGCAAAATGGTACATGTGTGGAGATTGTAAAAAAAAGTATCAAACACACTCAGAAACCTCCTCAAATTATCAGCAAGCACACCAAGGTCGATTCAAAGTGCATAATAAAAGTTTCAGCAAAGGATTTAGTTCAACATCTGCTTCAAACTTGGCTCTACGAGCCGTTTGAAGCGGATTTATTGTAACCGGTTTTTATTACAATCATCTTTATTTTAGAAAAGAAGATGTTGCCTCTCTGACTTTATCTGCTTCACACCAAACAGCAATATGCCCACAGTCTCCTGTAAGTTCGACTAAACCGCAATCTAATTGTCTGGATAG
The DNA here is from genome assembly GCA_030638325.1 of Bacteroidales bacterium. Classification (GTDB taxonomy): domain Bacteria; phylum Bacteroidota; class Bacteroidia; order Bacteroidales; family JAGOPY01; genus DAOWEV01. The sequence goes on along the minus strand of DAOWEV010000006.1, from coordinate 4,143 downwards.
AGCAATTGAACTGGCCGGATTTACCAGATGGTCATGCAGTGAGACTATTATAAGTACATCAGCCTTTACCATATTTGAGATATTCTCCAGATCAATTGACGAACTTTTATATATATCATGGGTTAGCATAGCATTTACGCCGGCTAAATAATCCTGTGAATTCATCATTTGAGTGTATGCATTGTCTTTCCATTGATTCATATTCTCAGGCTTGACTGTTCTGACAAAGAATGATGGTGAAAAACAATTCATATTACATACGTCATAGACTCGTCTCATAGCCAGATCAATATCATCTTCATTTGGGCCAGCTTCAGTTATTAGATCTGCCTGTGTCTGCCAGACGAAAATATCATAAGAAGATTGTTTGGGTGTTCCAATGATAGGAATCGCTTTATCCATAAAATCAGGATAAGCAATCATCCATTCAAATACCTGCATGCCACCCAAAGAGATACCCAGGACAGCATACAAATGGTCAATGTTTAAGTGATTGACAAGTAATTCGTATTGAGAGTTTACCATATCCCGAATGGTGACTTCCGGAAAATCAATATAATTTGAAGGTGAAGAAGAAACTCCGTCTGTTAATGCGTCCACAACTATAATGTGAAATCCAGTGGTGTCAATCCATTTTGGGAGGTTGTTTGGTTTAACTATATCCTCGCTGGTACCGTCAAACCAGCTGGGCCATAAGATAACATTGCTTCTGTCGGAGTTTAATTTTCCGATTGTTCTATATCCGATTTTACAATCTTTAATAATTTCCCCGTTGGTCGTTGTAAAGTCACCAATGTTGACCAATTGAAGTTCAGGCTGGGCAAGGATCAGGTTTGAAGAAAACAAACAAATAATGAGGAGATAATAATAAATAAGTGTTTTCATATCTATATTGGTTTAGATAAATTGGTTTCAACCATGCTTATAAAGAGCACAAACTTCACTTTGTGTATACAGCATCCTTTGGATAAAGTGAGGCTTGGTTCTTTTTATTTCTTCAAACTTACATAAAAAATCTCGTATTAGCAGACCTCGCATTGATAAATCACGAAGGAACAGATCTCAAAGGAGCAGATCTCGAAGGAACAAATCTCGAATTATTCCAATTGAAGGAAGCGATTCTGTCAGATAAACAACCATGATGGACTACACAAATTACGATGAATCCTGGGCAAAAAGAATATCAGAAGTAAAAGAGCCAGAAAAGAAATCTGAATCTTAATTCTGCTTCATTATCCTTTTTAGCTTACTTCTCAGTGACCATTTTTCAATCTTTAGCCGGATGCTGTTGTATATTCTTTTCCTATTGTTAATCGGTGGGAGGTGTGAAATATACCCGATGTGATAGAATAGTTATTTGGCCATACTCTTCCAAGTTTAGCATATTATGCTGCATTTTGCTACAATCTACTAATAGATGTCATATTATACTGCAAATAAATATTTTTTCTTGACTTTCTGTATAGCATGTTGTATATTTGCACTTATGCCGCTATTGGCGGTAGAATAAAATGTTAGGACAGACGCTTCGCACCCGTCCTGACGGGGCTGCGGCTAAAACCGCTTGTCAGACGGCACAAAACGCCGCCTAACAAGCGATTGAAGCTGAACAGCCCTTATAAAAATAAATTATTAACAGGATGTCAGCTTAACTGCAGCCCCGTCAGGCCGATAAGCCGAGAGTCAAGCGTGCGACGCTATGCTCACCTAAAAGTTGGCTGTGGAAAGGCAAAGACTCCATACAAAAACTTCAAAAACCATGGAAAACACGGGACTTTCGCGTTACACGCCGAATCGATTGCCTCAACTTTTGTGGCACCTGCTGCTCGTTATCTTGGTTTGCACTTTGGCGGCTTGCCCGGGAGCGAACCACTCCAACATTGAACCCCTCCATCGACCCTTTGCGGTTAACCCGTTCAACAAACAGCAGCGGGTTCTTGGTATCTTCGAGGCTGAGCTGGGGCTCAATCTCGTGGGCTTGTATATTACCAATACCAGCGGCTCGGTAGAGACCAACGTGGTGGTCAATCTGGACGTGCCGGTCGGCACAGGCATTCGGGTGACCCGTGGCTCAGTGCGGGTGCCCCAGATCGAACCCGCGGTCTCGACAATCGTCTTCTTCGAGGCCGATTTCACCGGTGTCGCCACCGACAAGTACGACCTCAAAGTGACCACCTCCAGCGATCAGTCACCTGCGAAGGATTTCGAAATGCGGATTTTCACAGCGGTGACAAAACTCAATCCTTCGGATCAGGATTTCAGCGGGCACCCGACCTTCGCCACTAGCTTTCCGGAAGGCACGCTGACCGTAGACATCGAGTCCTTCCATGGCGGACCCAACTGGCGAAGCATGTTTGCACCGACTCGGGAGACCATGTCCCTCGTATACAAGGAGCCTTTCGAGGGCAAGATGGGCCCGGTTCCTTACAAGGACTGGCTTTGGAAAGCTGCCGGTCTTGTTGGCAAGGGCCTCGTCGCATTCTCGAGCGGTTATTACCTGGCCGAGGGTATCGATGAGGGAGACGTCGCGAAAACCTCGGCAGCAGCGGGCGGGGCGCTGATGACCGTGGCCGAGGTGGCTACCTTCTCCGACGAAGAGGATCCGATCTTCCGCGGCCAGAAGAGCACCACTCCAGGAGCCGGCGAGAAAACATATAAGGAGATCGTAACCCTAGACGCGACCTACCCCGAGGAGCCTCTTTGCGGCGAGACCTTCAAAGCCAACACGAGCTGGGTCTACACCCGCTACACCCGGGACGGCAGTGGGGCTGAAAAAACGTACGAATACAAGATTGCTGATGAAATCAAGGTGAATCAGCACGCTGGCGGCGCACATACTCTCAAAACCGATAAAGACAGCTACCAGGCTGGTGAGCTCGCAACCATCAGCGCCACCCTCAAATCCCCCTCAGGCACAGCATGGACTGGGGACCAAGCCTACTTGAGTGTCGTTCTTCAGGCGAGCTCCGCGCACAATGTAGCACTTGTCTTGACCGACGACGGGCAGGGAGGCGATGCCACGCCGAACGACGGAACTTACACCGTGACCACCAAGCTCAGCAGCGACTGGCCGACTGGTAAATGGTCTCTGGCTATATTTGGCCAGAAAAACCTTTTTAGTTTCAATGAATACGGGGGCCTGTGCGTGATCACCATTGGGGCCGGCGGCCCCAATGCCGTCTGGGAGCGAACGATCACTGTCAACTGATCCCTGACAAGAGCATCCTAATCAGACTAAGAAAGCGGCGATCGATGCAGGTCGATTCAACAATCTCAAGGAGTTCTGCAATTCTTAGCGAGGTCCTATCCTGATAGGATTAGAGCAAGAGTCGCAGAACACAAAGCTGAGGTAGCACCGATGGCCGGAATCGTATAAGCGGAGATCCTTGGCGCAACCTAACAAGGGCTTGCACCTGACGTAAGAACGTGATTCTGTAGGTCGAAGTGCAGAGTTGTGGCTCGAACCTGCCCAGATCCGCAGGTGAAGCCCAAGCCGTTATGTTCTGATTACAGCAATTAAGCACAACACACGGTTATACGCAATGCGGGGTGGAATAGTAAATTGAAAATTAAGTGCAATAAAATCACGCACTACACATAGCTTACCCTTACTTCTATAGTTTGCAGGCAGGACAGCAGTCAGCCACAGGCAAGATGGTGGTGATCCATTAAAAAAAAAGGAGCCCTACGACTCCTTTAATACCATTACAACAAACCTTCGTCTGCAAATGAGTAATACCCTTCACTGGTCAGGATCAGGTGATCCAATACAGGTAAATCCAGCAGTACCCCGCCATCTTTCATCTTCTTGGTCAGCCGGATGTCAGACTCACTTGGTTTTATATTGCCGGAAGGATGATTGTGGGTAAGGATAATGCTTGCAGCGTTCGCTTTAAGTGCAGTTTGAAAGATCACTTTCGGATCAGCAACCGTACCTGATAACCCTCCCTGGCTGACTTTAGCCCATCCCAGTACACGGTTGGCACGGTTTAAGCAGAGAACCATAAATTCCTCTATCCGGTCCATATGTGCGCTCCACACACTCCGGAAATATTCCGAGGCATCCTTTGAGCAGGTGACCTTGGGCATATCGGATGACCTGACCTTGTTCCGGTAGTGGATCTCAATCTCCCGGAGGTTGGA
>DAOWEV010000140.1 GCA_030638325.1 Bacteroidales bacterium | reverse complement strand
CGATATCCGAAATAGGCTTCACTTCATTCAATCTTATACATCGTGCAATCGCGCAATCGTGCAATTCTACCGGCTTGATGTAGCGATGTAGGAGATTGCACGATATTCGATATTTGAAGTATGCATCACTTCGCTCAATCTTCTACGTCGTACAATCGATACATCGGTTAATCCACCAGCTTGATGTAGCGATTTAACGATGTAGCGATTTAGCGATATTCGATGTTAGATTCAAAATCGTTACGTCGATACGTCGTCCAATCGATACATCGCTAAATCCATCGGGCTTGATGTAGCGATGTAACGAGTTAACGAGTTAGCGAGTTAACGATTTAAAAATAAATCCCCCACCTTATGGACTTGCACAGCGCAACACATCTTCCAACTTCGGACTTCGGTCTTCGGTCTTCGGACTTCGGACTCCTATCAACAGCCTCAAAATTTTGATAAAAAACAGTAGTTTTTCATAAAAATAAAAATTTTATCCTATTTTGATACTGATTAGTTAAAGAATGTTTTATACTTTTGCGGATTAATTACAATTTATTTATTTTTTACATTTTTAATTAAGAGTTATGTCAAAGAAATTATTTGTTGGGAATATCGACTGGAATTCATCAGAGGATGATTTGCAATCAATGTTTTCCCCGTATGGAGAAATCGAAGAAGTAGTCATCATCAAGGATAAATATACAAACCGTTCTAAAGGATTTGGTTTCATTACTTTTTCAGATGATGAGGACGCCGACAAAGCCGTCGCAGAATTAAATGGTTACAAGTTAAACAACAGAGAGATTGTTGTTAATGAAGCCAGACCGCCCAAACAGCGGAATTCCTACTAAGGTTTAACACAAAGCAAAATACCGGATCGATATAGTTCGGTGTTTTGTTAAAGTCATTATATATCACACTAATAGCAATGATACACGGTTTTGCCGGTGTTGTTGCTATTGTTGTTTATTGGTATCTTAATTTTGATATTCCTGTTTTTTTGGCAAGAAATTACAAAAAACAATGCCCAAATTCCAAATAATAACCAAATCACAATATTCAAAACTCAAACGGTTTGAGTATTAGAGTTTGAGAATTGGAATTTATTTGGGATTTAGTGCTTGGGATTTGGAATTTCTGGTTTATCCAGGTTAGGTATTTAGGTTACAGCTTGTCTTTCCGGGCATTTAATTATCTTGTTAATTTATTAACAATATCTTCCCATCCTTGTCTTTTTTAATTAAAGATTATTACTTTTGCGCATTCTTTTCCATAGATATTAGAATATAATTAAGTAATATCATATGATCACTAATAATTTCATATCCAGGCATAACGGACCGCGAAAGAGTGATATTGAATCAATGCTCAAAGCCATTGGGACAAATTCGCTGCCGGCGCTCATCGATGAAACAATTCCACTCGCTATCAGGCTCGATAATGACCTCGATCTGCCTGCAGGGATGAATGAATACGAATTTATTCAACATCTTAAGGAACTTGCCGGTAAAAATGACATATTCAGGACATATATCGGCATGGGTTATTACAATACCATTATGCCAGGAGTGGTCCAGCGCAATATTCTTGAAAATCCCGGTTGGTATACTTCTTATACGCCTTATCAGGCCGAGATCTCCCAGGGGAGGCTGGAAGCCCTGCTGAACTATCAAACCATGATCTCAGACCTCACAGGCCTGCCCCTCGCCAATGCTTCTTTGCTGGACGAAGGTACAGCAGCAGCCGAAGCGATGATCATGGCTTTTAATGCCCGTTCAAGAGCTGCCGTTAAGAGAGGTGTGAGCAAATTCTTTGTTGACCGGAAGCTTTTCCCACAGACCATCGATATATTGAAAACCAGGTCGGCCCCACTGCATATTGAACTCGTTTTTGGTGATCATACTGATATTGAACTGTCTGATGACTTTTTTGGAGGGATCGTTCAATACCCTGACCAAATTGGCGCCATCCACAATTACAAGAGTTTCGTTGAAAAATTGCATGCAATTGAAGCAGTCGCCATTGTTGCTGCAGACCTGCTCAGCCTTACTTTACTTAAGCCACCGGGAGAGTGGGGAGCCGATGTGGTTGTAGGGTCCAGCCAGCGTTTCGGTCTGCCCGTGGGATTTGGCGGACCGCATGCCGGATATTTTGCCACAACTGAAAAATACAAACGCAATATTCCTGGAAGGATCATAGGAAAATCAAAGGATATGGCAGGCAGGGATGCCTTGCGAATGGCATTGCAAACCCGTGAGCAACATATCAAAAGAGAACGTGCTACCTCTAATATATGTACCGCCCAGGCCTTGCTGGCCATCATTTCAGGGGTGTATGCATCTTATCACGGAGCTGAGGGACTGAAGGAAATTGCCGGTGAGATCCACCGGCAGGGTGTAGCGCTCTCGAAAACGCTTGAAAAGCTTGGATACCATCAATCAAATGAGTACTTCTTCGATACCCTTAAGATTGAACTGCCCGCTAACATCAAAGCTAATGATATACATAAATCAGCGCTTAAGAAAAAGATCAACCTCAGAACCATAGATGATGGTTCTATTGGCATCAGCCTGGATGAAACAACCTCAGATGATGACCTGAAAGACGTGGCAGATATCTTTGCGGAAGCTTTAAACAAACACTTCAGTGTCGATGATAAGATTCTCACAGGAGTTTCTGTGAATGAATGCCTCCCTTCACAACTTATACGAACAAGTGATTTTCTAACTTCTGATCCTTTTACATGTTACCGTTCCGAGACTGACATGATGCGTTATCTCAAGAAGTTGGAAAACAAGGATCTGGCACTCAACAGGACCATGATACCATTAGGGTCATGTACCATGAAGCTGAACGCAGCGAGTGAATTATTTGCATTAAGCTGGCCGGAATTCGGGGCCATACATCCCTTCGTTCCTGTTGATCAGGCGGCCGGTTACCTTGAAATGATAAAGAACCTGGAAGAATCCCTGTGTGAGATCACCGGATTCTCTGCGATCTCCTTCCAGCCAAATTCAGGCGCTTCAGGAGAGCATACCGGCCTGATGGTGATCCGTGAATATCATAAAGATCGCGGTGAAGGCCATCGGAACATATGCCTGATCCCTGCTTCCGCACACGGAACCAATCCTGCCAGCTCGGTTATGGCAGGCCTGAAAGTGGTTGTAGTGAAAACCGATGAAGGGGGTAACATCGATATAGACGACCTGACATCCAAAGCCGAACAATATAAGACTGAACTGGCAGCCATTATGATCACCTATCCTTCCACTCATGGAGTTTATGAAGAAGGTATCATGGACATTGTAAAGATCGTGCATGAGAACGGTGGCCAGGTTTATATGGACGGCGCCAATATGAATGCCCAGGTTGGTTTTACCAATCCGGGCAGGATCGGCGCTGATGTCTGCCATCTGAACCTGCATAAAACATTTGCCATCCCTCACGGAGGAGGTGGTCCCGGAGTTGGCCCTATCGGGGTGGCAAAGCATCTAAAGCCCTTCCTGCCTTCACATCCGGTGGTGAAAACCGGAGGAGAAAAAGCAATTACAGCAGTTTCTTCTGCTCCATATGGCAGCGCATTCATCCTGCCTTTATCCTATGCTTACATCAAACTGCTTGGCGGACAAGGCCTTAAGGAAGCCACAGAGATGGCAATCCTAAATGCAAATTATATTAAGGTGAAACTGGAACCTACCTATAAAATACTTTATACAGGCAAACAAAACAGGGTGGCTCATGAGATGATCCTGGATTGCAACGAATTTCACAGGTCGGCAAATATACTTGTATCAGATATTGCAAAAAGGTTGATGGATTATGGCTTTCATGCGCCTACTGTGGCTTTCCCTGTAGTGGGAACGCTGATGGTTGAGCCTACTGAGAGCGAACCACTTACCGAACTCGACCGTTTTTGCGACGCCATGCTCAATATCCGGAATGAGATCAAGGAAATAGAAGAAGGCCAGGCTGATATGACGAACAACGTGTTGAAAAATGCGCCCCATACCCTGCAGATGGTGGCGGGTGATGAATGGTCCCTCCCCTATTCAAGGTCAAAGGCAGCTTTCCCGATGAAAGGTTTACAAGATGAAAAGTATTTCACACCAGTCACACGCATCGATGACGCTTTTGGGGACCGGAACCTTGTGTGTACCTGCAATCCGGTTGAGGATTACGAGGAGTAAGTAAGCAGCAAGCAATAGCAGCAAACAGTCAACAAACTGTAAAACCAATAGCTTACAACTTACAACCGGTAAAATATTTAACAAAAAAATCAGCTAATCTCTTAATATTAATAAAAAAATATTATCTTTGCACTGTCATATTCATGATTTTCCATTTATATTCTCTCATTTAATCCTATTCTGAGTTTGACAAATTAGTGTTTTTTATTTCATTTTTTTTCTGATTATATTTCCAAATAAAGCAGATCCAAATTAAATACCCCATATTAATATGTATGATATTATTGAATTAAACGGCAAGTTGGTTTCTGAGATCAAGGAAATTGCTAAAAGCCTCAATATTCGCAAATACGAGAAGCTTCTTAAGCAAGAACTTATCTATAAAATTCTTGATCAACAAGCCTTAAACCCATCTTCAGATGTCCTTGCAAAAGAACAGCAGGAGATGAAGAAACCACGTCGTGGAAGACCCCCAAAATCTTCCCGGCCAAAAGATACACACACCCCCAAGGAGGAAACTCCACAAGAGAAAAGGCGTGGACGCAAAAGAAAAGAAAGCCATCCAATTGCCTCCACCTCGTTTGAAACAATTCCTTCCAGAGAAGATAAGCCATTGCAAGAATCGCCAACAACTCCGGCTTCAGACCAACTTAAAAGAAAGCCCGGAAGACCAAGGAAAGCTGCAATGGATCACAAGAAGACTTTTACACCCCCTGTTTCAAAAGAAAAAGAAACAAGCGGATACCAGCATCCTAAAAAAGAAACAACCGGATTACAGCATCCTAAGAAAGAAACAAGCGGATTCCAGCATCCTAAAAAAGAAACAACCGGATTACAGCATCCTAAGAAAGAAACAAGCGGATTACAGCATCCTAAGAAAGAAACAAGCGGATTCCAGCATCCTAAAAAAGAAACAACCGGATTACAGCATCCTAAGAAAGAAACAAGCGGATTCCAGCATCCTAAAGAAGAAATAACCGGACACAGACAACCTGCAGAAAGGCAAACAACTCCCTACCAGGGTTCAAAAGACAGGAAATCTTCATTCAGGCCCAGGCAGGAAAAAAGAAAAGATGAGTTCTCTTTTGAATATGAAGGTTTTATCTCCAGTGAAGGAGTGCTTGAAATCATGCCTGACGGATATGGTTTCCTGCGCTCTTCAGATTATAATTATTTGAATTCACCTGATGATATCTATGTTTCGCAATCCCAGATAAAACTCTTCGGACTTAAGACCGGGGATACCATACACGGCAGCATAAGGCCTCCTAAAGAAGGTGAAAAATATTTCCCACTCATCAAAGTTAAGTTAATTAACGGCAAAGATCCCAGTGAAGTTAGAGACAGGATCCCTTTCGACTTTTTAACACCATTGTTTCCTGAAGAAAAATTCAAGATCACCGGTTATCCGGATGCTGATATCTCTACCCGGATCATTGATATGTTTGCCCCGATAGGCATGGGTCAAAGGGGACTGATCGTAGCCCAGCCGAAAACCGGGAAGACTGTACTTCTTAAAGAAATTGCCAATGCAATTGCTTATAATCACCCGAACGCATTTTTGATCGTCCTTTTGATCGATGAAAGACCAGAAGAAGTTACAGACATGGCAAGAAATGTAAAAGCCGAAGTGATCTCTTCCACCTTCGATGAACCGGCTGAAAGACATGTTAAGATCGCTAACCTGGTGTTGGAAAAAGCCAAGAGGATGACGGAGTGCGGACATGACGTGGTGATCCTGCTGGATTCAATTACCAGGCTGGCACGCGCATATAATACGGTGGCCCCATCATCAGGCAAGGTCCTTTCAGGTGGTGTTGAAGCCAATGCACTGCAAAAACCGAAACGATTCTTCGGAGCAGCCCGGAAGATAGAGGGAGGCGGCTCACTGACCATCATTGCTACTGCCCTGACCGAAACAGGCTCCAAAATGGATGAAGTTATTTTTGAAGAATTCAAAGGTACCGGTAACATGGAGCTCCAACTTGACAGGAAGCTGTCGAACAAGCGTATCTATCCGGCTATCGACATTGTTTCTTCAAGTACGAGGAGAGAAGACCTTCTTCTTGACAAGGAAATGTTGCAACGGATCTGGATCCTCAGAAATCACCTTGCAGATATGAACCCATTAGAAGCAATGGAGTT
>DAOWEV010000043.1 GCA_030638325.1 Bacteroidales bacterium | reverse complement strand
TGGCAATGATGGGACACTGCATAACATGACTGATAATTCATGGTATAACTCAACAGCCCCTGTGCCTTATTTTACTGCTAACAATGGCAACTGGGAAACCAACAGTATCTGGGCTGCAGGGCAGAATACACCAGACCATTCCTGGACCAGGGCCCGGATTGAAAACAATATTACCATCAACTCTACTTTCGAGGTGATTGAGTTGAAGGTTGATACTTCAGGAAACCTAACAATAACCACCGACTATCAGGTAACGGTGAGTGGCACCGGCAATTAACAGTTAACAGGGAACAATGAACTGATAACTGACAACCATCAATCCACCCCTGCCTTCGGCGAATTCGGGCAGGCTGACAACTGACAACAGTAGTTTAAAAAAAGATTAAAATAGGTTTGTCTTGTATTTACTTGACATTGAGATGAATTTGTCTTATATTTGACACTGATTAGTCACCTTTTCTTTTATGATTAATTCCAAAACCAATAAACTATCAAACCATGAAAAACCAATCTTGGAATCAATTGGCCGCCCTTTTCATCGTAGCTTGTTTATTTTTTGTTAGTGACGGTGGCATCTTTGCCCAAAAAGCCAACGATTCAACCTACCTTCCGCCTATTAAAATAACATCGGTAAATGGATATGGCCCCTATTTTATCAATACAAAACGTACCAATGTGTTTTTTGTATACGAATTGCCCGCAAATACATCCAAAATCACCATGCGTTTTATAGATTCAAAAGGGGTGCAGTTAGGCGTTGCTTTTACTAAGGAGGGCTCAAATCTTGAGGATGCTGTTTGGGATGTTGAATCGGAAGATGTGGGATTTGCCTTATCGCCCCAATTATCTGTTGAAATACAATACAGTACTGATAGTCTTGCAGTATATAGAATCCCCTACCTTGTGTATCCCGATACAGTGAAACTTTTTGCTACGGCAGGTTGGGGGCCGTTTATCACGAACAATTACCCATTATCAGACACTTCCTGGCATCCTGTTCCTGAATTGTATAATACTTTTACCGTTAACAATTTACCACCCAGAACCGATACCCTGGAATTTCAATTATTGGCCGCTGATTCCACTGTGATTGATTCTTTATGGGTTTTTGCCCCACAAGGGGAGTACCTTGATTCGGCAGTTTATGCAAATATCAGAATGGATTCATTACCATTAGAAACCCGCTATTTGCACACTTTGATCTGGTGTGAAGGAGGCTCAAACGATGGACTGGCATTTCACCATGATTTAAAAATTATCACACAACAACCGAAACTGGTAAGCAAATCTGATAATTCGACTTTGGAAGATTCGATCGGTGTGTTTATTGAAAATCAATTTGCCGGTCAGTCCTTATTGTTAGACAGTACAAAACATGCAAAGATCAGTAATGGGCCGAAGCCGCCATATGCTTCAAACACGGGGCCATATTCCCTTAACTTGTTCGATAATGATTATTCGATTGAGGCATGGGTGAAATTCGACCTTGAAAAAGTTCATAACATCTTTCCTAATGGTATGAGTATTATGCGTGTGGATTCAGCTTGGGAATTTAGTATTTTTAGCTGGGGAAGTATTATATATTTTGAGATCCGTTCTTTAGCAGTTGATTATAATTGTGAAATATTTACGGCTACTGTACATTTTTGGGAATTATCAAGTGCTGAATGGCATCATTTTGCTTTCGCAAACAAAAATCCTGGAACCGGGGGGCCACCACATATAGATTTCTATTTTGATGGGCTAAAATGGGATAATACCAATTTTCATTATGATAACTTCGATTATATCAAGGAAAATGTTAATTATTGGGACTTATTGCGAACACAACCATTGTTCCTGGGTAATGACCCGGCTCAAGCCTCATCACCCAGTTATGTCATTGCTATTGATGAGGTACGCATATGGGAATGCACACTCAGTGCAGAAGATGTAAAAAATAATTATCACCGTACCATTCTTCAGGAAGATTTTCTTTTGGGTTACTGGAATTTTAATGATCTGCGTAACCGCCTTGGTTATATTGTGGATATAAGTTATTATAACAATACAGGATATCTCAACAACGGAGCGACATTTATCCCGCAGTATCCATTACTGCAAACTACAATTGATACTATTTCAGTAACTTCCTCCAATGCACATACCGATTCCGTTGTGTTTTCTTTTGTTGATGTTAATAATTATATTGTTTATACAGACACTATCAATCTACAAAACGCAAAGTTTACCCTTCCTGTTGACATTTCCGAATTGCCCTATAATATCAGCAAACTTAGTATTAGCGAGCATTACCCTGGCGTTGCCGATACGGGGTTTACAACAAATTATGAATTGCTTGGGCTACCCCCGACACCCATTGCAACACCCCATTTCAACTGGAACAGGTATTACTATAGCCCCGCTAGTTGGAGTAAGTTTTATAATTCCATTGTTGTTTCGGCCTTGCCCGATAACACATCAAAAGTAGTTCTTGGATATCAAAAAGACGGTATACATTCCGATGTCATGACGTTTTCGAAGAATAGCATCCCATATCGTTATTCCCTGACACTAAACGGCACAGACAACTATATAGAAACTACAAACCAAATCAATGCACCGGCTGCATTTACCCTGGAATTATGGTTTAAAACCACAACTTCGAAAGGGGGCAAGATCATAGGTTTTACGGATACCAGGAGTGGTATCACCAGTGGCAAACACGACCGGGAGATCATCATGGAAAAAGATGGTTCACTGAGGCTGTATTTAAGGTATGAAGGTACAACGTTTATTTTATCAGCTGTGAACAAATACAATGATGGGGAATGGCACCATGTGGCTGTTGACTGTGAAGGTAACACAAAGCTATATGTGGATGGATCGCCGGTAGACGAAAATGAAAATGCGATAGGGGAAACATATTCGGGATACTGGGTGATCGGCCGTAACAATGAAACCAAAGGGAACGGCCCGGAAGCCATTGCCGAATACTTTGAGGGCTCTTTGTGTGAGATCAGTATTACTGATATTGGTAGTGACACCACGGATATTATTGCCCGGATGTATTCCGAACGAAATGAAACAGTAACCAAACTCTATTACAAACTTGATGAAGGCAGTGGCACTACTATACACGATCATTCGGGAAACAATGACGGGGAACTCAAAGGAAGCTCACAAAGATGGTACAATACAGATGCTATTTCATTTGTTGTCTGGCACGGCAACATGATCGATAAATTACCGGGTACATATTATTTCTATGCTACCGTTTATTACCCCGGGGGGCCGTCCGACGGAGCCACATATATGCTTGGGAAAAACATTGTTATAGATCCGCTGCCCGGGCACTATTTTGCCTATAACCTGAGAAAGGGGTTCGGCTATTTTAATGAGGGAACACCGCTTATCAACTGCCTGGAATTCCAAATTGACTATTCCAACAGTGGTACTCCCAACTGGAAAGAGGATTTTGTGAGGTATAAGTTTTTTACACTGGATCATTACCTGATAGACCAACAGACGTATACATATTACGGTGGAAATGTTGTAGGTGAATTGTGGATTGATATGGGCGATGCATCCCCTGGAAGTTATTTGATCATCGAAATAGGGTATAAAACTACCGATGACGTTGATCACGTTCAGCACAGCTTCTCGTTGCCTATTTATACTAATCCCATGTTGCAACCGATCGTATCGGGCAACTTCGGGCCCTTCGACCAGGCCATTGCCCCGGGTTCAATGGAACAGCTTAATACATTTATAATTACCACCGAAATCATTGCTGATCTGAACCATGTTAATGCAAAATTCTATGATAAATACGGCAAGGAATTAGCAGAGATAGCGGCAGTAAAAATCAATGACACTACCTGGCATATTACTTATGATATGGGGAAACTTTCGCCTCCAATATCCAAACTGACTATCGAGTATTTTCTTGGAAGTGATCCCCAACCTGCCCTTATCGAGGGTCCTTTTATCATAACAATACATAAAACCAGGCCTGCCTGGTTTGATTTTATTGCCGATACGAGTTTCCATGATGTCCAGCAAACAGGTGATGAAGTTACATTTTCAATTGTTACCCCTTTCGAGGAGAGCTACCTGATCAACAATTCAGAGCCGGTGGAGATCCCCGAATGGGTGCCATTGATCGGTGGAACGAGCGCTGAAATGGAATCCCCTACTGCAGAGGCATACCTGAAGTATATCGTACCGGAGTATAAACTTGAAATGAATCAGTCCCCCGATTTTTTCCAGAAGGTTTTTAACCTCGGGGCCGGAACCGCTGAAACATTCAGGTTCGGGTTTAACTATTCACAACATAATACATATGCTATAGACAGTAACAACAACCTGCTGGCCACCCAGAATTTTTCCATAGGGGGAAGTCTGACTTCCGGCTTCAAGAAACTTGAAAACATTGTGAAAAAGGTCAAAGAGATCATTGAGGCGGCCAAGGTTACCGATCCTGAATCAATCATCGTGTCTCCATCTTTTAGCTTAACTTATACAGGTTCATTCGAATATTCTTCACGCCAGCATTTAAAGATTGATACCAACACGGGAAA
Source organism: Bacteroidales bacterium (assembly GCA_030638325.1). Classification (GTDB taxonomy): domain Bacteria; phylum Bacteroidota; class Bacteroidia; order Bacteroidales; family JAGOPY01; genus DAOWEV01. Next base: position 9,485 of record DAOWEV010000043.1, on the reverse strand, counting down.
ATGGGGCTCATTCGGGAACCTGAAAGTAGATGCCAACCCCGAACATGAGAATGCCTATAAAAACAGTGCTTCATTCAAATTTTATTCAGGATCAATGGGAATTGAATTTTCTGTGGGTGCAGCATTGCTGGAAGGTTTAATAGAAGGGGATTTTGGTCTCGACGGAAGGTTTGTGCTGGGCTTTGGCCATTCTTATACCACGATTCCGAAAAACAGTACAAGACGCTTGAAAGCATTTGCTTTTCAAACCTATGGAAGGTTTTATATTTCCGTGCTGTGGGGCTGGTATGAAAAAACAGTTTGGGGTCCAAAATTATTTTATTCAACAACCATCTGGGGCGATGATATGACTGATGCCTTCCCGCCCCTTGGAAAAAAAGAATATTCGCCTCTGGTAATCAAAGCCCATTCATCCTGGCCTGAACTGGGTGATGCCATAATACCTGTTCGCAAATTCTCGCAGATGCCCATGCCTTGCCCGCAACCGAAAGTGATATCTTCAGGTGGTTTCAAACTCTTTTCCTGGATCGAGAAAGGAAATAATTACGGAGAACGCAGCCTGATGTCAAGGTACCTCGCAGATCAAAACCGAAAATTCTCCGGTGAACGCAAGATCGAATTCAATAACAATGCTATAAATGGCCCGGTGGCCGATGCATTGAATAAAAACACGGCCTTCTTTAGCTGGGCGCAAACACGCTATGATCCAAAAAGTATTACGCAAGTTAAACCCAATGATGTGTTAAAGGAGTTTGTCAAATCCCAGGATATCTGGTTTGCAGTCTACGACCTGGAAAGAGACAGCCTGATACAAAAAAACATGCTGCACGATGATACCTCTTCCTGTACGGCAGGAAGGGCTGAATCGAACCCTGTTGTAACGGCCCTGTCCGAATCAAGGGCGATAATTATCTGGCAGGTGGCCGATATTGATGCCCACCGGTCCGAAATATGGCATTCCGTACTTCAGAAGCAAGGTGACCAATGGACTGCTTCTTCACCCGAAATAATGACCGAAACAGAAGGTGTTGCCACCCAGCTGAAAATTGTCTCACCGGAAGAAAATTTGGCTGTCGCCGTTTGGATGAACACAAGCCGCGACAACACAGTATATAATAAGATAATGACGGCCATTTATGATGGGAGCGAGTGGTTGGAGCCCGCTATACTCGATGATCAGCCACACCATTACTATAATTACTTTGATATGTGTTTTCGCGAAGGCCTCGGGGGCCTTGTCATGACCTCCTTTATCGAGGATTCAGCATACAACCACTATGAAACACTGACCCTGCACACCTGGGATGCAATTGCAAAACAGTGGGATTCTCCCTTTGAATTGATGGCTGATTCGATAAACCACCTGCAATTTCCCCGGATGGCAATAAATGATGATGGTAAAACTACGGTCGCCATTAAAGTTGAAAAATTTATCATTAAAGACGAATTCGAAAGGATTAGCCAGGTGGATCTGTTGATTGGTGACCTGAATAACCCCGATGCTGACTGGACACACATAGAGGCCCATGAGTTTGTTTGTGATACAACGAAACAGGTAGATGATCTTCAGCTTACCTATGTGGATAGTGATACCCTGATGATACTGTCGAATGAGTATCCGATGCTGGCAACCAATGTAAATTTCGAGCCCGTAAACGGGATCATTTTTGGAGATCCTTATATGAACCTTGTTTTGAGATGCTTCTCAGTTGATGACGAAGGAACGGTAAAAGATGTGGATGAAAATAATTACTTCCTTGGAATATATGATCCGATTGAATGCCATTCGGATATAAACCTGTATCAAAACTACCCAAATCCTTGTAGGGATTACACCACAATAAAATTTGATATACCGGATAACTCACATATAAAACTTGAAATTTATGATATGAACGGTATCCTGACCGCAACCCTGATTAACCAGAGTCTGATGTATGGTCAGTATGAAATCAGGCTCAATACAGCGGTATTGCAGCCCGGAACTTATATCATTAAATTGACTTCAGATGATTCGATGAAAACGTTGAGGATGATTGTTAATAAATAGTAACTAAGTACTTAAAGTGAACTAAAGCAAAGAGAGCTTAAAGTTATTTTAATTGGATAATAAAATGAAAAAAATGAAAAAACAAACTTTGCTTTCAGTATTTATAGCAGCCTTATTAATAGCATTTAGCTTCCAGGGTTACCCCATACCAAATATTGTTTCCCTTTTTCCAGCGGATAATGATAAATTGTCAAATACTGATCCAACACTGATCATCGAATTCAATACTTTAATAATGGTTCAATCAGGTTATATTACAATTTATAATCAGGATGGAAGTTTGTTTGAACAAATTGCAGCAAGCAATACCATGCTGGTAACGCCCGATTCAACATTAGTTCATATTGACCCGGTTAATGATTTCGTGATGAACAGCAATTATTATGTTTTAATTGACAGTCTTGCATTTTCCGATCTTAACGGGCAAAATTTTGACGGTATATATGATAGTACGTGTTGGAACTTCACCATTAAGGATAATGATGGGTTTCCCGGCACTGCCCTGGATTTTGATGGAACTTATGGTTATGTTAATTGTGGCTCTGAACCGCAAATAACCGGCAATAATCCCAGAACTATTGAAGCCTGGGCTTATACTGGAAGTTTCAATGGCGGCGGAATTTTCCAGGCAGGAGCAACAGGATCTGATTATCAGGATTTCTCTTTCAGAACGCTGTTTACAGATAACAATTGGCGTGTTCAAATTTGGGGTGCCGATTTTGATGTTACTCTTCCAAACAGTAAAAATAACTGGCATCACTACTGCCTTACTTATGACGGAACAACTGCCAGATTATATTATGATGGCGAATTGGCAGATTCATCCAATGTAGCATTGAACACCGGCAGCCATGACGTTTGTTTCGGCATGTGGTATATTTATAATTTCGATGGCGAAATTGATGAAGTTCGTATCTGGAATATTGCACGAACTGAAACTGAGATCCGCGAACATATGTATCTGCCCCTTTCTATCACGGAAGCAGGCCTGGTAGGCTATTGGCAGTTTAATAATGGGACCGGGACAACTGCTTATGATATTGTTGGGGGTTATAATGGGACACTCTATAATATGGCCAATGAGGACTGGATTGCATCAACAATCCCCTTTGGAAATGGCGCAAGCAATACTCAGATTGTCAGCTCAACAGGGAACATTGATTTTACAGGAACAGGCATTTCAATGGATTTTACTGCAAAATCGGGGACTGATACAATTGTTGTATCCAGAATCGACACTATACCGAATATAACCCCTGCAACTGTCGACACTGTATATGATTCCCAATACTGGGTTGGAAACTGCTATGGTAACGGTACATTTACGGCGAACCTTAGTTTTACCATTGCCGAAGACCTCACTCCTGATGACCAGAACAACCCTTCAAATGTAAGACTTTACGGCCGGACAGCAAATAGTATTGGTGGCTGGACTTTGATTACACCTGCCAATGCAGTTGATGCTGCGTCGAATACAGCAACATTTAATAATATTAACTCTTTTGGCCAGTTTATTCTCGGACGCCATGAAGGGACGGTGCCACCCCGTATTGTTAACCTGACCCCGCCGGATGGCGGGACTACCCACCAAAACAGCACACTTCAGATGATTTTTAACCAGGATGTGTGGGAAGTAACAAACAAAAGCATAAGATTTTACCATGTTTGTACAAATGCCCTCCTGGAAACTATTACCCTGCCATCGTCCCAGGTAACAGGAAACGGTTCGGATACAATCACCATAACCCCATCGGTTGGCTTTCTTCCCGGTGTAAAATATTATATCCTTATTGATAAGGGTGCATTCAAAGATCCTTTTGGAAATGATTTTGAGGGCATCATTGATCCCGAAGAATGGAATTTCAGTGTTTTTGCACAAGGGCATATTGCCAGTGATGTTATTTGGTGCGATTCTATAACTGTAACAGGCGATATTTATATCGACAACGGCGTTACCCTGGAGGTTTTGCCCGGTGCATATATCTATTTCCAGCATCATTACAAGCTCGATGTAAAAGGCAGGATACTTGCCCAGGGAACCGAATATCAAAAAATAAAGTTTACTGGCACCTCGTATATAGGATGGGACAGGTTGCAATTTGACGGTACATCGTCAACCAACGACACTTCCAGGCTTGTCCATTGTGTTTTTGAATACGGGCATGCATGTTCAGGTTCGGGGGACGACGATTATGGAGGGGCTATTTATGTACATAGTTTTAATAAATTACTGATATCCTATTGCTTTTTTAAAAACAACATTGCCTGTGCAAAAGGGGGCGCCATGTATTTTTATAATTCGGATGCCATTCTTACCAACAATATGATAATCCACAACCTTACCCAAATAGGGGGCGGCATCTATTGCAGGACAAACTCCAACCTCACCCTGATTAATAACCTTTTTTACGATAACACAGCCTTAGATTATGGTGGCGGGATTTCTGTTTATTATAATTCCAATCCTGTTTTTCTGAATAACACTATCTGCAACAATACCTCGAATGGTGAAGGTGGTGGAATTTATGTTTTGGCTTCCGATCCTGTTTTCAGGAACAACATCCTTTACGGAAACATGAATAGGAATATCCCCAACCAGGTTTACCTTGAGAATTATGACGCTGACCCCGATTTCTATTATTGTGATATAGAAGGCGGCAAAGATGCCTTTACAGGTACAGGAGCAGGTGGGAATTATAATGGGAACTATGAAAATAATATTGATGCCAACCCTCAACTTCTTGTAGCAGGCGACCATCCCTTCAGCATGAAAAACTATTCTCCGTGTATAAATACAGGCGATCCTGCTACCACTACCGCTGATGTTGGTGATTATGATGTATCAGGAGGCCCGCGTTTTTTGTATTGGCAGATTGATATGCGAGCATACGAAATTTTAATGGTTCCTGATGATTTTGCAGGAACCGCCCTCGATTTTGATGGAGTTGATGACTGGATAGATTGTGGCAATGACACAAGCCTGAATATTTCCAATGCGATTACGGTTGAGGCATGGATAAAGGCCGACCCTGTGGTGCATAATTATTTTATTTTAAAAAAAGGGGATATTGATTGGCTGTCATGGGATTATCAGCTTGAGAGTATTACAGGTAAGGGACTTCAGATCAACCTGCCGGGCCCGAATACCGGTTGGTGGGAGTTTCAGTATGACATGGAATACCGAAAATGGTATCATGTGGCCTGGACATTTTCAAGCGATGGGGAGCTAACAGCCTATATAAACGGCGAAATAACAAGACAGGGAAATTTCCCAGGCAGTATCCAGATTAATACCGATCCTTTGCATATCGCTGCGCCTGACGGTACACAAAGATATAAAGGCCTTCTGGATGAAATCCGTATTTGGGATGTCGTCAGGTCACACCAGGAAATTCGCGAAAATATGTATTTGACCCTTCCCGAAAGTATGCCCGGGCTGGTTAGTTACTGGCAGTTTAATGCTGGTGAAGGAAATGGTTTAGCAGACCTTATGGGAGGCAACAGGGGGAAACTGCATAATATGACCGATGACGATTGGGTTAATTCAACCATTCCCTTTGGAAAGGGAATAAGCAATACCCAAATTATTAGTTCAACAGGCAACAAGATTTTCATAAATACAGGGATGGAAATGGACTTTCTTTCTAAAACAGGAACAGATACCGTTACAGTAAGCCGGATTGATACTGTCCCGAATATTGAACCCCTTGGTGCTGAAACAGCTTTTAGTCGTCAATACTGGGTAGTAAACCAGTTTGGCACAGGGGACTTCAGTGCAAACTTTAGCTTTACAGTTAATGAAGAACTGACAGAATATGATGAATTAAACCCTTCAAACATATTATTGTTTAACCGTGAAAACACTAGTGATACTTCCTGGATACTCCTTGAACGGGCAAGCGCTGTTGATGCACAAAATAATACCGTCACATTCGATTCGATCAGCAACTTTGGCCAGTTTATCATCTCTAAAAATTCATTGGATTATTTCCCGGGCACAGCCCTTTTCTTCAACGGAACCGGTGGGCATCTTGAATTGGCCAATGAAAGCAACTTTGATTTCGATACGACTTTTACTATAGAGTTCTGGGTGAATATTGATTCTGTTGAAGATGGATACTACACGATTTTTTCTAAGGGAAATGCATGGGAATTAAAAATGATTTATACCAGCAATGTTGTTTTATTTGAATTTGGTATAAATAACAATGACCTGCTTGCTGTAGCACAGGCCCAGACTTCAACTATCCGGAACAAATGGAACCATATTAGCTGTGTATACCACATGGCTCTTCCCGATGAATATATTGTGTTTTATCTCAACGGTATTCAGGGAAATAAAGGACCTGCCGAAATACTGATTCAAAATGCCGACCCTGTAACTACAGGCAATGATTTTAAGGGAAAGGTTGATGAATTGAGGTTTTGGAATACAGCACGTACTGACTTTGAGATCAGGGAAAATATGCACCTGACCCTTTCTTATCCTGAAACCGGCCTGTTATCTTACCTGCAACTTAACGAAGGTTCAGGCACAATTGCAAAAGATGTATTTGGCGGTAATTATGGAGCTCTGGTCAATAATCCGGATCCCGTTGAATGGGTAAATTCAAGTATCCCTTTTGGAGGGGGTACAAGTAATACTCAAAATGAACAGCCGGGAACAGTTGATTTTACCGGGACAGGTTTGTCAATGGATTTTAGCTGGGAAAATGGTGCTTCTATAACGGTTTCTGAAATTGACACTACGCCCAATCTGCTTCCCCCGGATATCGCCGACGTATTTGATACACAGTACTGGGCGATACATCGCTATGGAGATGGCAGCTTTAATGCCGACCTGAACTTTTCCATTGCCGAAGACCTGACTACGGCCGACGAGGGTAATCCCGGGCAAATAAAACTTTATACACGTGAATCCAATTCGGCAACTAATTGGGTGCTTCTTGACTCGGCCCGCCATGTGGATGCGGCCAATAACAAGGTGAAATTTGAAAACATCAGCAATGTTGGACAGTTCATTATCGGGCGGAAAAAGGCATTTTCGGGCCTTCCGGGACATGCCCTTGCCTTTGATGGGGTGAATGACCATGTACTAGGAAGCGGTATGGATACAAACCTCACAGCCATAACCATCGAAGCATGGGTCAAACATAATGCCTTCCCGGCTAAAGTTGAAAGATATATTACAATCCAACCTGAAGTGGCAGTATTGCGATATGACGGAACCGTTTATGGGGGATACCGGGAGCTTCATTTCTATATAAAAAAAGCCAATGGACATCACTTTAGCATCAGGGTCGACAGCGTACTTACCACCGGTGAGTGGCTGCATGTGGCCGGTACTTACGATGGCACCACCATGAACCTGTATTTGAACGGAGTTTTATTAAAAACAGAGATACCGGCAGGTGGATTGTACTCCCTCAGCGGTGACTTTGAGTTTGGAAGTAGCAGTGAAACCATGAATGGGAAAATTGATGAGATCAGGGTCTGGAGCTATGCACGGTCGACAGATCAAATCAGGGAAAGCATGCACCGCGTCATCGATATGTCGGAAGAAGGCCTGGTTAACTATTGGCAATGCAATGAGGGCGGCGGATCGACAATTACCGATGTGGCTGGTAACCTTGTGGGGACTCTCGAACAAATGGATCTTGCGACTGCCTGGGTCGAATCGTCCATACCGGCCGGGAAAGGCATCAGCATAACGCGAGTTGTGAATACTACCGGCCCGGTAGATTTTAGTTCAACAGGACTGGATATGTACTTCATTGTAAAAACGGGCGCTGATCCTATAACGGTAACACGCATCAGCTTAAGCCCAAACCTCAACCCTCCGGGCGATTACGATATTTTTGACTCCCAATACTGGGCAGTCAATAACTTCGGTAGCGGGCTCTTCAATACCGAGCTTACTTTTCACGTCAATGAAGACCTGACAATCGACGATGCTGAATACCCATTCAGCATCAAATTATTCAGCCGGGCAAGTAATTCGGATGGCCCCTGGGTAATTGCCGATAGCGCATTTTCCATTGATCCTGTTGCCAATACTGCCACTTTCGACAACATCAACCATTTTTGCCAGTATATTCTGGCCAGAGGAAATTATTACCCCGACTCAATACCCGGTCATGCCCTGGATTTTGATGGGGTTGATGATTTTGTCCGCATTCCTGCAGATACGGCCTTAACTACACCGAATTTCACTGTTGAATTCTGGATCAGCAACAGCCAGCCCGGAGCTTATAAGGGTGTTATTGATAAGGGCAGGAGTTCCCTAAATAACTGGTACTTTCTGACAGCAACCGGAGCATATCCACAGGGTATTGTCTTTGGTGTATATTGTGATGGGGGCCGGGGCGAAATAATTTGTGAATGGAATGATAATAACTGGCACCATGTGGCGGGAACCTTTAATGGGAACACCATGACACTGTTCGTGGATGGCATTTATAAAGGTACCGCAAATCATGGCCAGATGATCATGACAACCCAGGACATCACCTTTGGGGGGCGCCGCAATGAAACGTACTTCTATAAGGGCAACATCGATGAGATCCGCATCTGGGACCATGCAAGAGGCCAGGAAGATATTCAGTTTGACATGTGCCATACCATTACAGGCAATGAAGAAGGCCTGTCCGGTTACTGGCGACTGGATGAATATTCCGGGGAAATAGTGTACGACCGGATCAATAATAACAACGGCACACTTATCAACATGATTGAAGCCAACCGCATCGTATCAACAGCCCCTCTTCCATTTTATACCATTGCCAATGGTAACTGGGAAACTAGCAGTATCTGGGCAGCCGACCAAAATACACCTGAACACAACTGGGCCAGGGTCAGGGTTGAACATAACATCACGATTAATTCAACCTTCGAGGTGATTGAGTTGAATTTAGATGCATCCGGCACACTCACAATAACCACTGGTTATCAGGTGACTGTGGGATGGTAGGACGGTAGGACGGTAGGACGATAGGACGATAGGACGGTAGGATGGTAGGATGGTAGGACGGTAGGACGATAGGACGGTAGGATGGTAGGACGGAGAGACTAAGGGACTGAGGGACTGAGGGAGAGTTGAGAGCTTAGAGTTTAGATGTGGGGCGACTAAGGGACTAAGGGACTGAGGGATAATCTGTGAATCTGTGGCATTTTCCCAAACAGTAAATCTGTGAATCTGTGGCATTTTTTTTAAACAATAAACCTGTGAATCTGTGGCATTCCCCCTACATCTCCTGTTTTCCGCAATAGGACACCCATAAAGAAAAAGGTAATCTGTAATTTACAATTTTCGAGCACCAAAGGTGCGTAAATCAGCAACCCCATGCGTAGCTCGGGGTTAATGATATGCCATATCCACTGAGCCCCACCGGGGCGCAATCATTAATCCCATACATAACATTCACCATATTAGTCT
>DAOWEV010000217.1 GCA_030638325.1 Bacteroidales bacterium | reverse complement strand
GTCGCTGTGTGCCACCCCGGTGGCTTCCGGTTATACGGAACTGTATCACAGGGTCGTGGAAAAACTAACGGATTTTTTAGGGCTCGAAAGCTGCATCCTTTACCCTTCGTGTTACGAGGCAAGCAATGGGGTGTGTAATGTATTGCTGGGCAGGGAAGATATTGCCATCATCGACCGGAGTTCCCATTCATCATTGATTGAAGGGATAAGAAGCTCGGGATGCAAAATACGGCCTTTTCTCCATAATGATATGGACTACCTTGAAAAGGTCCTGAAAAAGGCCGGGAAATATCGTCAGGCGTTTGTGATAACGGAGTCGGTATTTTCTACGGAGGGTGATATTGCACCATTTCAAGAGATCGTCGATTTATGTGATAACTATGGGGCAGTACCTGTTGTTGACGACTCACATGGTATCGGGGTCATCGGCAAGCATGGGAAAGGTATCCTCGATCATGCACAGATTCAGGATTACAATGGCATTTATACAGCTTCATTGGGTAAGGCGCTGGCCAATTCAGGCGGAGTGGTCAGCGGCAAAAAAAGCATCATCGACTACCTGAAATATTACAGTTCCCACCTCGTTTATTCTACTTCATTAATCCCATCTGCCCTGGCAGGCGTGGAAAAAGTACTTGAAATAATACAGGAAGAGTATGATGAGATAAGTGCCAAAATGTGGAGGTATAAGAATCAAATTACCAGTACACTTTCAAACACCGGATACGAGATCACGAATAGCAGTACAGCGATTACCTCCATAAGGTCGGGAAGCCCATTACAAACTTTGATGACAACCAAAACATTTTACAACGAGGGTATATTATCAACTCCTTTTATTTACCCGTCAGTTCAATTCAATGAGGGTAGGATCAGGCTGATAGCAGGCGCTAACCTTTCTGAAAAAACCATAGATAAAGTCAGTGAAATATTCACAAAACTTGCACAGTAAATGAGGAGCTGTTTTTTAATAATGAATCCGGGCTCCCATAGCGGCAGAAGCGGGAAAGCTTTCAAAAAGATTTTTGAATTGTTAGATAATACCGGTATCAATTATCAATACAGGATCACAGAGTCAATAGAGGATGCTTACAACAGTTCAGTGGAAGCAAATCAAAGGAATTATGACACCATCATAGCGGTTGGGGGAGATGGAACCATCAACGCTGTTCTGAATGGATTTTATGAGGCTTCAGGAAAAAGAATATCAAAAGCGAAATTCGGCGTAATCTATACCGGCACCAGTCCTGATTTCTGCAAAAGCTATAATATCCCGACTGATTTAAGCAGCGCGGTTGAGGTGATAATCAAAGAACATTCAGAAAAGATATTGATAGGAAAGGTCACTTTATCCCTTCAAAATGACAGAAACTTTCACGGGAAAAGCATCCGGGACAATCCCCGGGCAATTACCCGGTTTTTCGGTTGTTGTGCAAACATTGGCCTGGGAGCTTCACTCGCCAGGAAAGCCAACAGCGGAATACGCAGGTATTTAGGGGATTTTGCCGGCACATTACTTGCGTTGGCCGGCATACTGCTAACATTCAAGCCATCTGACCAGGAGCTTACCATTGATGGAAAGATGGTGACTTTTCCCGGATTATATAATCTTTCCATTGGCAGGACCCGGCATATCGCTTCGGGCATTAAGGTAGAACACAAGCTGGACAGATCAGACAGAAGGTTTTATTATTTATCCGTTAAAAGACTCGGTATCGCCAATATTCCTTCATTATTACGTAAGGTTTACAGCGGCAAACCCATAAAAAACACTAGCTACCTTGAGTTAGGTTATTGTCGCGAGATAGCATTCCCCGGAAATTATAATAATCCTGAAGTCGAATTCGATGGTGACCCGGCCGGTTTTCTTCCCTGTAAAATTGAAATGGCTGAGGATCCGCTTGATTTGTTGACTCTCATGTAACCGTAGATAAGCAATGTAGAGATGTTTACGCCTGAACCTCCGGTATTTGTTCCGAGCCCATATGAATTGCAAGATAATTCTGTGGTATAAACGTTTATGACTTACTTAAAAACGCACCCCAAATCCTCCACCAATAAATACATGATTATAGTTTACAGTGGTTTCCGGCAACTCATCACGATATGGATTTTCATTGAATGGGCCAATTTCAGCTTTTCCCACATATCTGTACTGGCCATTCAGTTCAAAAAAGAAACGGGACTTTTTGGGGATCCTGAATCCGAAATCAATTAGAAACCCCACTTTCGTATGCTTATATTCAACATCGATCCCTTCTGGATGGCTGCTGCTTTCCCAGGCCTTTGTGAAATATACAGCAGGCCCAATACCAATTCTCACGATATCATACGAATTGTATGAAAAGACTGGAGAAATATGAAAGACTGTATAATCCACGTATAAGGAGTTACCCCATGTTTCGATCTTGTATCCATGTGTACTGCCAAGGTTTGTATTTCCTCCGGCAATTCCAATGGAAAATGGAGATTTCAGATAATATTTTACACTTATCATCCATGAAGGTATAAAATTCTCAGTATAGGGGTGATCCGTACCTGATGACCCCCCAAACCAGCTACTTCCTCTTCTGTAGCAGTCAAATCCATTAGTAACCATTGCGTCTTCTATTTGTTTACCCGGGCCACCGATCTGCCATCCCAGATACATGGCAACTGACCATTTCTTTATTTTCAGGATGTCTGAGCTCTGAGATTCTTGAGCAGGCAAGGCAGCTATCATAAAACTGCTGATCAGAATAGTAAATATTAATTTTTTCATGGCTAATGATTTTTTAAGGATTCATAAAAATTCATACTTTATGATTCAAAGGTAAGCCAGGAATGTGATGAAACAAAATTGATTAATGCGGAGTAAACGTGTCCGTTTGCATTATTTCAGGAATTCATGAATTTATACCTGCAGAACTTATATTTATCCATATTGATTATGATAATCTTCCGGATACTTGCATAAATTGCAAAACTTAACTGGTCAATTATTAGCTTTTGCAACTTTTTTCACTCGTGGTCACAAGAGCGGCTCAAAAGCAATAGCCGTCTTCTGCAACTATGAAAAGGAACG
>DAOWEV010000243.1 GCA_030638325.1 Bacteroidales bacterium | reverse complement strand
TTATAGTTGCCGGCTTTAGTCTTAACAAGCATTTGCCTGCATCGGTCCGGAGCATAATACATGGTTAAAGGATCGATGCCCTGGTGCATCGGAAGATGGTGGAAATCTTTCACCACACCAATAATATGATACCTTTCGTTTTCGCCCCACGATAACCATTTGCCAACCGGATTTTCGAGGTTAAATGCTTTTTCTGCTGTTTCATTAATTACTACGGCAGCGGTATCCGATTGTATCTCTTTTGAAAAGAAACGGCCATCGGCCATTTGCATTCCCATAGTTTCTATGTAGTCTTCGTCAGCAAACGCAAATCCAACAATGATATCATCTTCAGTATCCTTTCCTTCCCATTCAATACCGCCACTGTTACTACCGATGTAAAACGGTATTGAATTGGCACGGGTAACATTTACAACATTAGGGTTATTTAACAAATCGTTTTTTAAGACATCATACTTTTCAAAAGCATTGCCCCGTAATGTAAATAAGCTAACTTCATTGAGGTCCATTCCAAGCTTGTTGTCATACAGGTAGTTTAATTGCCTTTTTACTACCAGGGTACAAATTATAAGTCCAACAGATAAAACGAATTGGAAAACAACCAGTGCCCTCCTGAAATAAAAATTACCTTTCCCTTTGTTAATACCATTTCGCATTGCTTTTGCGGGATTTAATGCAGAGAGATAAAAAGCAGGATAACTCCCGGCTAAAATCCCCACAACCAATGTAATTCCAATCACTAAAATCCACAAGCTTGTATCTGTAAAATTTAAAATCAGTTCTTTTTCTACTAAAAGGTTAAAATAGGGCAGGAGTATCTGTACCAGAACCACAGCCAATATCATGGCAGCAAACGATATGATCAGTGATTCACCAATAAACTGACAGATGAGGTTAAATCGATCAGCTCCAACCGATTTCCGAATGGAGATTTCCCTGGCGCGTTTTGCTGATCTGGCGGTTGCCAGGTTCATAAAATTAATGCATGCAATCAGAATAATAAAAATTGCAATGGCCGAAAAAATATATATAAACTGAATTGCTCCCCGTCCTTCTCTATATGAATACAGATGGATTTTCTTTAAAGGGAACAGGAATAAATCTATCTCGCTGTCGTAATCTTCATCCCCTTCTGCAAGGGTTTGCTTCCTTGATTTATCTTCCAGGTATTTTTTTATCTTTTGATTTACATCTATATAGCTAATATTTTCACCAAGTTCAACATAAACGTAATAGGAGTTCCATCCGTAGCGGTTAATTGTGAATCCCATTTCTTCAACGTTTTCGAAAGGGAAGCAAATATCAAACCTAAATGATGAATTCTTAGGTGTTTCTTTTATAATTCCTGTAACTTTAAAGTTTAAATCATTGTTCAGGGTAATAAGTTTACCCATTGGATCCTCATCCTCAAATAGCTTTTTAGCCATTTTATCTGTAATAATTATCGACTTTAATTCATCAAATACATGGTCGGGATTTCCCTCTATGAATTCAAAATCAAACATCTCGAACAATTCCGGGTCGGCCAGCCGTATATCCTCAGTAAAAACTTTGTCGCCATAATTTAAAGTCATCGACAAACTATAATACATGAACGAGTTTTTAATTTCAGGAATCTCATTCCTGATATCTTTTGCAATTGGGCCTGGCATGCAAACAGTTGTTAACGGCCCGGAAGCATAGTGTTGCGTCTGGATCAGGCGATACAGCCGGTCATATTTTGAATTAAATTTATTGTAACTTAATTCATGCTGAACCCAAATATATATGAGTATGGCGATGGCCATTCCGATGGCAAGTCCGGCTATGTTAATCAACGTGAAAGTCTTTTGGCGAATCAAATACCGGATGGAAGTTATCAATTGATTTTTAAACATGGTCTATAATAGCTATATATGGAATGACTATTTAAGTTGTCAAATGTTACAATTATTTGGTTTCCACATAAGAAAATCGTTCCATTTATGTTTTCTGATTTCATAGCTATTTGATGTAGCGATGTAACGAGTTAGCGAGTTAGCGATATTCGATGTGGGGTGCAAAATCGGTATGTCGGTACGTCGTACAATCGATACATCGGTAAATCCACCGGCTTGGGCTTCAATCCTGAACGCACCTTACACTAAAACAATATCTCTTTTCGACAGTGGAACGGTTTACATTGGCATTTTTTAACCCAACATGCCGCATCCAGGAAACATTTTTGTTGAATTGTGTTGAACTCCAGTAATATGCCTGTCGGTTCTGCCATTAGCATAGGTACTGATGACGCACAAATCCCACAACCCTGCTTTGGGGGATTAAATCCCCCGCCTCTTGCAATAACCGGGATTTTACCTACTTTTAGCTTTTCAACGAAAGGGACTTGTTTGATGAAGGTTTTTCTAATTTATATCCGGGACGAGGATTATTACCACATTCTTCCTGAAAAACTCAGGAGATCAGGAAACCGCGACCGCTTTGAGGTAATGGCCTTCCCACCACTTGGCATTCAGACACTTGCACCGGTAATCCGGGATCATGGACACGCGGTAACCATGTTCGATACTTGCCATCCACAGATGCAGGAAGAGCACATTGAACAGGCCGTGAAAGATGAAAACCCTGATATTATTGCCCTTTCATTTCTTTCAACCACTTCATACCTCGTTATGAAGAGCATGGCACAACGGCTGAAGAAAGCAACTCCAAAAACACCGGTCATTGTGGGTGGCGCTTTCGCAACGGTGAATGCTGCTCAGATACTGAAAGAGGTGCCATATATCGATTGTGTGGGCAGAGGGGAAGGTGAGGAACTGATCCCTGATTATCTCGATAACCTGGATAACCTGAAAATAGTGGGGAGTCTTACCTGGCGGTCGGATGGCGAAGTGATCCAAAACCCTGACCGCCCACTGATCAAAGACCTCGACCAGTTTCCCTATCCCGACCGAAAAAGCCTGCCCATCGAGTATATCGAATCGATGCCCTTGGATGTTCCGGCTGTCCTTTCGCTGGATCGCTTTTGCACCATGCAAACCACACGCGGGTGCCCTTTCAAATGTATTTATTGCGACATTCCATCCCTGGCCAGAGGCAGGTGGCGGAGCCGTTCGCCGGAACATGTTTTGGGAGAGATGCAACAGCTAAATGATGAAGGTTACAGATCAATATACCTTACCGACGATCATTTTCTGATGCAGCGGAAACGCATCGAGGCCATCTGCAATGGGATCATCGACAGGAAGCTGCAATTTCACTGGGGCTGCGAGGGCAGGGTTGATTCAGTGGCTGTTGAAGAAATTCCTTTAATGGTAAAGGCAAATTGTAATTTCCTGGCCTTCGGCGTTGAAGCCGGAACCCAGAAAGTGCTGGATCGTTTGAATAAAAACCAGACCATCGAACAAATTGAATATGCCATAAAGCAGGCCAAAAAAGACGGGATTGAAACGGCTCACGGATTTTTCCTGATAGGCTCGCCGGATGAGACTTTTGAGGACATCCTTGAAAGTTTCCGCTTTGCCGCCCGGCTCAAACTCGATACCTTTGGTTTTAACCGGCTTTGCGCTTACCGGGGCACCCCGCTATGGCAGGAATATGTGGATAAAGGCATCATCGATGATGAACTCGACTGGCACAAATGGTTCAAATGTTCCGATATCGATCCCACCATACTTCCCAGCGAAGTGGTACACCAGGCGAGAAAAAAGGGATACATGAAGTTATTTGGCTACCTCGCACTCCATCGGCCTGTTGCTACCTTCAGGCTCCTTCGCAGGTTCGGCCGTTATATGACGACTTCAGATATTTTCAAACTGTTGTGGAGCCCTTTCCGGAAAAAAGCGCTATCCCATAAACCTGAACTCCCCGAATGGATGATAGAGCAGGGGTTGGATGCTCCCATCCGAAAGGCGTCCAAAGAAGAAAAGATTTCGTGATCAAAACCATGAACACTCAATAAATTCACAGATTTATTCTATTGTTTTGTATATTTGTTTTTTAGATATCCTGCAAATCATGCAGATTCTATGTCCAACAAATTATAAACTATAAAAAATCAAAGCTATGAGACGAAAATCTACTTTTTTAATGATCACATTTCTGGTATCATTTTTCCTTACGGGAGCACAATCTGTGAGGGATGAATTAACGGCCGACTTTGGCCCCCCGGCAGAAGCCAATGTCTGGGAAAAATTTGTCATTCCCATTACCCCTGAATCTTTTAATGTTGATGAGGCAACTTTGACTGCAGCACTGAATAACATTACATCATTCTGGATCCGGACTGAAATGCATACCGGTTATGATGTTGGTGGTATTGATGATGTAATGATCGGATCCTTTTTTCTCTCCATTTTTAACACCTCATCTGATGGATGGAGTTCCGGAGGTGATGGCACTATGGAATGGATCCCAACAGGAGGAATAGAAGGCGGGTTCCTGCAGATCAGCGACTGGGCTACCGGTGACTGGCACTGGTTGATCGCTCCGTCAACCTGGGCAGGTGACTGGAGTGATCTATTCGGGCAGAATATCGAGTTCTGGTATAAAACAGACAAACCCAGTTATGCTGCCATCATCAAACTCACTACAGAACCGGTACAACGCCTGGTCATAAACACTCCTGTAAACAGTTATGTCCCCTTGAATGATTCTACAATGATGCAGCTGGAAGTATTACCAGTCCCTGATATGGACATAACAGTTTCGTTTTCAACATCTGACAATCAATGCATCACTGTTCCACAATCTGTATTGATCCCGGCGGGCCACTCAACTGCATATGTTTATTTTGCTGCTGCGGCCGATGCTACTGACAGCTGTATATCGGTGATCGAAGTTACCTCCCCGGGATACCTCTCTTCCAGGATCACCATGAAGGTAGAAGATCATACCGGCATACTTGAACCTGCATATCTTCATTACATAACACTATTTCCTAATCCATCTAAAGGTAAGTTCAGCATCACCAATACGTCCGGAAAAAGCATTGACAGGATCATCATGTATGACATTCTTGCAAATATTGTTTTGGACCAACAGAACAAAGATTCTGAACTCATTGATATTGATGTTTCGGATCAGCCTTCAGGGGTATATTTCTTGAAGTTATTGGTACAAGATGAGGTTCTTACTTTAAAAATGGTCATCGAGT
>DAOWEV010000011.1 GCA_030638325.1 Bacteroidales bacterium | reverse complement strand
GGAGGATCCTATGTTGATCGAATATGATGGATTAAAAGACCAAAAAGCAAAGATCAAGGTAATTGGTGTTGGAGGCGCGGGCGGCAATGCTATCCAGCGTATGATTAAGGAAAGTCTTTCAGATGTTGAGTTTATTGCGGTAAATACCGACGCACAGGCTCTGAATGAAAACACGGCAGAAATCAAGATACAGATCGGTGCTAATCTGACCCGCGGACTGGGAGCCGGTTCGAATGCCAAAATCGGCTATCAGGCGGCTTTAGAGAGCAAGGAGCGACTGGAAGATGTGGTTCGCGATACCGACATGATATTTATTACTGCCGGAATGGGAGGAGGCACCGGTACGGGTGCAGCTCCTGTCATTGCTGAAATTGCAAAGAATAACGGCGCGTTGACAATCGGATTTGTTACAAAACCCTTTATTTTTGAGGGAAAACCACGTATGAGGCGAGCTGTTGAAGGTATTGAGCGTTTGCGTGAACATGTGGATACTCTTATTATAATTCCAAACGAAAAAATCTTTGATATCGCTGATGATGATACCAGTTTTGAGGATGCATTCTATATCGCGGATTCCATTTTAAATCAAGGTACAGGAGGAATTTCAGATCTCATAACTAAAAACGGAATCATTAACCTGGATTTTGCCGATGTAAAAACCGTTATTAATAGAAAAGGTCCTGCGGTAATCGGTGTCGGCCGATGCAGCGGTTCTAACCGTGCTGTTGAAGCAGCTGAGAATGCAATTCACAGTCCTTTGCTGGAAAATAATTCCATCAAAGGCGCCAGTGGTTTACTGATCAATTTTACCGGCGGCCATGACATGAAAATGTCAGAAATACGTAAAGCTAACGAAATGATCACTGCTGAAGCCGGTGAAGATGCCAACATTATCTTTGGCGCCCTGATTGATCCGAAAATGGAAGATGAAATGCTTATCACTGTGATCGCAACCGGATTTGATAATAAAAACATTGATGATTCCAGGGGTGAAGATAGCCTTCCAAAATCTGCTAACTTAGATTTTGAAATTTCCCGGCCATCGCAGGAAGCTACCGTAGCAAGAGAACAAATAGCCATGTTTGACAGTGGACATATTCCGGAAACACCCTCGCAGGGCATTCCCGTATTCGGTGAAAATATAAAAACAGAAGATACCTTCTACCCATTAGGTGATAAAAAGGAAGATCTAAATATTCCTGCTTTTGTCAGGACACAGCGAAAATCGCTTTTTAAGCGTTAATAAAATATAACCCTCTTCTTCTTTTTAGAAACAGCCATCTGTTAGTTAACGGATGGCTGTTTAGCTTGTATGGTTTTTTTCTTTTAGAAATAGAAACTTGCCTCAAGTTTTTTCATATATTTTTGTTTAATAAATAAGATTTATGTGATCAAAAACACAGAATTTAAGAAGCTTTATATGAATAATAGTGGATAGAGGAAGAATTTTATAAATTAATCCTATAAATGATAAGAACCACCCCCTGCCCCCTCCTAAATTAGGAGGGGAGGAAAGATGAAGAGAGGAGTTCTCCTTATCTTAGATGAAAAAAAGGAAACAATAAATATTTTTCGCTTAATAAAGATGAAATGGGGAATTGGGAAAAAAGCAATTTCCCCTCCCTGACAAGGAGGGGACAAAGGGGAGGTTAATCACATTTGTGATATCCCT
This sequence comes from Bacteroidales bacterium, assembly GCA_030638325.1. Taxonomy (GTDB): domain Bacteria; phylum Bacteroidota; class Bacteroidia; order Bacteroidales; family JAGOPY01; genus DAOWEV01. Next base: position 2,640 of record DAOWEV010000011.1, on the reverse strand, counting down.
GAGTACCTAAAATATATTGGACAAGCATAGAGGTATAGTTAAACTTAAAAAATACTGAAAGAAATGAGCCATGATGACCCACCAAAACAAACAGAAGTTATGCTACCATTAAAACAATGCAAAATGAAGGAAGAGACCCCTCCAAACCTCCCCAAAGGGGAGGCTTCAAAGAGCCCCTCCTCTGGAGGGGTTGGGGGAGGTCAAAGAGGTTTAAGCTGATTACATAACGGCAAGTTTTAAACTGATAATAAAAAACCCCGTTTCGAAACGGGGTTTTTTGATCGATGTAATGTATTGATTATTTGTTAAGTACTATTTTACCTGCACGGAAGGTATTATCAAGCTGTAACTGGTATAAGTAAATACCGGATGAAAGTTCACTGGCATCAAAATTGATCTCATATGTACCAATATCCATATTGCCGTTAATCAGTGTTGCAACACAACCACCATGTATATCATATACCCTTAAACTGACATAGCCGCTTTCGTTTAAAACAAACGGAATGAGTGTTGTCGGATTAAAGGGGTTCGGGTATGCCTGTCCAAGTTCAAATGATCTCGGAGTCAGAATTCCGCGTATACCGACGGTCTCAGCATCATCAAGAATAATGATTGGGAATGAAACCCAAGACCCATCGGTTAATTGTTTCGAGATACTGGAAGAATAAATAATTTCATCTTCAGGATCACCATCGGTCTGACCTACAGCAATAATATCCCAGAAGCCACTGGTTCCCGGAGCAAATGCGGTAGTTGCTGTATCAACAACAGTCATTATCCAGTTCAGGGATTCCGTGATATCTCCACCCTGATGTTCCAAACGGTAGATCTGTGCGTTGGGAGGACCTGAATAGCGGGAGCCGAATACAAAATCCGGCTTACCGTCATTGTCAAGATCACCTTGAGCGCCACCGCAAATGCGGCCACCATTTAAGAGATGCGTCACGGTATCAATATTGAAAAGATTATAGTAGATAAGGGAGTCGCCGTCATCTACGCCAACCTGGAAATAGACATCTTCTGTTCCCCAGAAATAAGCAGCTATAACAACGTCTTCATTTCCATCTTCATCAATATCCTGAACCTGCGCGCTACGGAATGAAGCACCGGCACCCAAAGGCTTCAGTGCATTGTAATTCCAGGCAGTTCCATCATAATAGACCTGTGATATATAGTTTTCACAACTGGCATAAATCTTGCTGTTTACAATAAAAACATCCCATTTATTTTCTTCACCGGCAGCCAGGGTAAAATCTTTTCCTGAAATTTCAAGGGTCCAGGTTTCTGATCCATCCCCGTCATCGGGAATATTATCGACCGATGCGACACCAAAGAAATAGCCGTTGGTGGTTCCTTTTCTGTCATCAAAGCATATTTCATCAACACCGTCATCATCAATATCAACAATGACAAATTTGTTCGGACGAATATTTTCATTGTCAGTATCTGTGATGGTCCACATGGCGGTCGGTTCCCAGTTACCGCTTCCGGCATCAATACCGAAATTATCGCCACCGGCATGTTCATAAACTAAGATACGATACGGATTAGCACCTGCAGCGGTGTTATTTACAACACCCCAGATCAGTTCCATCTTGCCGTCAGCGTCAAGATCACCCAGGGTAAGTGCCGGCCAGGTATTTTGCGCTGAAATAAAGAATTCAACACTTGATGACCAAACAACATTCCAGGCAGTTCCACCAGCTTCTTTTTCCAATTTGTAAATGCGTGGAATAAGTTCTGAAGGGTTATCATTCCAGTTATTATTTACAACATAGATTTCGGGAGCTCCATCTCCATCTACATCAACACCACCGATAATGGCGCCGATCCCTCCATTGTTAAGTGAATCTTCAGGCATCGGGATTTCTACAACACGCGGAATCATCGCAAAAGACAAGGTGCTGACGAGAATCAGGATCACTGAAATTCTTAGCAAATTTTTCATCGTTTTCTCCTTTTTTCGTTCGTTAATATTTATAATTTAAATCCTAATGAAAGGCGGTTTGTTACACCGAGACTGCCTAGCGTTGAGAGGGCATAATCAATAGTAATCATGTTCCATTTCAGGCCGACACCGGTATTGAATCCGCCTTCATACGCGGTTAATTTATATCCTATTCTAAAAAACATCTTCGCATCGTAGGCGTATTCAACCCCGATATTGTATTGTTCAACATTATCGTTGGGATGCACCATATCAACAGCGGCAATTACTTTATTTATGCCGCTATTGTAAATATCCATGACTGCTCCGAAACGGAAAGTTATGGGCAGTGACCAGCTTTCAAAAGGAATTTCCGTACCGGTCAGGTAGCTGTTTGAATAGCTGTAATCAATGTAGGTACCGCTGTACTGTACTTTGTTCGAGAAATTCAAAATACTCATCCCGATCTTCAGATTGCGGAACGACGCGCGATACATCAGTCCGACATCCCAGGCTACGGTAGTATATCCGTTCGCACCGTATTTTTCATTGACAAATTTTGCCGTTAATCCAAATGAGACTTTATCCGTTAAATACTTCCCGTACGTAAGACCTACCGCGTAGTTGGTCATTTGCAGCATGCTGCCGGTACCGTTCGGATCTTCCACTGTGGTTACTTCCATTTCACCAAAGTTAACATATTTCACGTT
>DAOWEV010000096.1 GCA_030638325.1 Bacteroidales bacterium | reverse complement strand
TAACTGACATATTGGTGTTGTTTGTTGAACCCCATTCGGGGTTCTGATTATTATTTCGTTTGTTTCCGTATGCTTCGCATACGGTTATTATTGTTCAATCCCTTCGGGATTATTGGATAAGTTTATATTTATCCCCAGCACATCAAAATAATATTTAGCCATGTTGTTAAAAGTTGCACCCTAAGTACTAAGTTATCGCAAATTTCCCACCCCGGGCGGTACAAGTTTATTATTTACCAGCCTGTAATTATATTGCTGATAAATAGCTTTAATATAAATCTCCAGTTCCTGAACCGTTTGTTTCTGAGTTAATAACAGGTTTCTTTTATGCTCAGGGTCGGCCATATTGTCATAAAGAGCTATACTCTTTTCACCATCAAACAAAAGGCTGTACCTGCCTTTACTAACCTGATATATGCCATTCACAAAAGCAACAGCGAGATGGTTTGCGGAATCATCAAAAACATTGTTTCCAAAAGCCATAAACGGCTTATTGTATCTTAAATAATATAAAATACTGGGTATCATGTCGCTTTGTTGCGTTATCATTGTATCTATGCCATTGATGCTACTGTCTGAAGGCACAAAACATAGCATTGGAATAGCATATCTTCCGTGGGTATTATTATAAAATTTCATGCTGTACTCATCCAGCTTTTCACCGGGGTCTTCAATATCTTCAATATTTGAAGGGATCACAGACTGAGCGGGATGATCAGCCATGACCATGAAAATAGTATTATTATACCAGGGCATCTTTGAAGCTGTTTTAAAGAACTGCTTCAGGGCATAATCCGTATAGCTGACAACCTTATGTATTTTCAGGGGGCCTTCTTTAAATTTGCCTTTATGCTGCTCGGGAATGGAGTATGGGAAATGTGAGCTGAGTGCAAATTCAAATGCAAAGAAAGGTTGCTTAAAGGAATTGAGTTTTGCTGCAAAATACTGCAGGAAGGGTTCATCATAAATCCCCCAGTACCCGTCATAATCCTCTTCGTTACCGTATTCGGTCCTTCCGTAATAGTCATCAAATCCAGCCATTCCTGCAAACCCGTCGAAACCCATGGTGCCATTGGTTCCGCCATGAAAAAAAGCCGTATTATATTCTTCCTTATTGAGAATATGTGCCAGGCTGTATAAGTTGTTTGTGCTGTACACGGAAGTTATGATCGGATCATCCATCAGTGTTGGCAATCCTGCAATAATGCTTAATACTGCATCTATCGACCTGTGACTGTTGGCAAAAGCATTACTAAAAACAAGTGAATGTTGCATGAGTGAGTCTAAAAAAGGTGTATACCCCCTGTAGCCGTTTAAAAAGCCACTGTATTCACGCGAGTAGCTTTCGAACAGGATGATAACCACATTCATGCGTCTGAAGGAGGTGTCTGCAAATTCATATTGATGCAGGGTTGGGTAAATCTTTTCACATTCCTCGTATGTAAAATATTCCGGGACATCGAGATCCTTATGCCCGTATGTTGTCATAATCGTAAAAGGCGTATTCAGTACCAGCGGTATGTATTTCGCTGTTGTATATTTGGAGGCATGCACGATCATCAGGGGCTTCATTTGCACCCCTCCCCTGGCGCCTATAAAAGACAATCCCAATAAAACAATAAAAGCTGTGAATTGATAACCGGTAGAAATAAATCGCCTGTTTGACCCTTCCCTAATAAGTTTCTGAAGCTTCTCAGGTTTCAGGGCCGGATAAGCAAACCAGGTTATAATAATCAAGGTGATCCAAATCACGGGAAGGTACCAATAAGCTATAAGAAATTGTGGTATCAAGGTTGGGACATCGTCACTTAAGAAAATAAATTTCAACACATCTGCCGTAGAACGTTTTAATATGAAATTAAAATATTTTGCATCCGCAAGGTTGATAAAAATCAACATAGCATTGACAAGCACAAAATACCATTTTAAAAACAACTGCCAGGGCTTTCTACTTTTGATAACTCCGAGGGGCAGGATATGCATCAGGATAAACAGCATATTAAAATAAATGATCACTGACAGATCGAACCTCATCCCAATGATAAAAACACCGATAAACTGCCAGAGCCCAAGGCCCGTAAAAAGCTCATAATTAATCAAATAAAAGACCAAACGGCTGATCGAGAAAAGCATTAGGGCAAGAAAAAGCCGTTTCAATAGAAGCAGAATATGATAGTTATAGGCTTTCATGCTTTTGCAAAAATAGGTAATTTAATAAGTCCGTAGTCGGAAGTCAGAAGTCCGAAGAGGTGAAGCGTGAGATGTGAAGCGTGAAGCGTAAGATGTGAGATGTGAGTAGTGAATAGTGAAGTGAAATTGGCCAACTGGACTCTATCCTGATAACTAATAACTAACTGTCAACTGTCAACCGTCAACCGTCAACTCTCACGCCTTCGGTCTTCGGACTTCCGACTTCCGTCCCACGTTTCAGGCTATACTCTTTGTATCCAAAATAATTGTAATTTTATGCTTGATTACAGAAATCAATATTTGAAATTATGAAGCGTCGCGATTTCATCAGGAAAACAGCGGGTGCAACAATTGCCTCCACCACAGCGCTCGTGTTCGGGAACCTGAATATCTTATTTGCATTACCACAATCAGGACCTGAAAACGGGCCATTCGATATGGTGGCCATTATGAACGGAGAACCGGATGTTATGTTCGACATGGCAATCGAATCGCTTGGAGGCATGGAAGCATTTGTAAAAGAGGGGCAAACAGTTGTTGTAAAACCCAACATCGGATGGGATGTCATTCCGGAAAGGGCTGCCAATACCAACCCTCAACTGGTAAAACGAATTATAGAGCATTGTTACAATGCAGGCGCCAGCGAGGTATATGTTTTTGATAATACTTGTGATGAGTGGGCCAATTGCTATAAAAACAGTGCGATCGAACCGATAGCAAAGGAAGCCGGCGCAAAGGTTGTTCCGGGTAATCTTGAAAAATACTACCGGCCTGTGGAAATTCCGGACGGGGTAACACTGAAATCCGCCAAAGTTCATGAACTCATCCTGGACTCCGATGTGTTCATCAATGTCCCGGTGCTCAAAGACCACATGGCAACCGACCTTACCATAGCCATGAAGAACCTGATGGGTGTAATATGGGACAGGAGATGGTGGCACAAAAACAACCTGCACCAGTGCATAGCCGATTTTACCACTTATTGCAAGCCTGACCTGAATGTGATCGATGCTTACAGGGTGATGATGGAAAACGGGCCCCGCGGGGTTTCTGAGAAAGATGTGGTTACTTTTAAAACACAGATCATTTCTTCAGACATCGTCGCCGCGGATGCTGCAGCCGCCAAAGTATTCGGGACTGATCCTGAAGACATTACATATATTACACAGGCAGCCGGAATGGGCGTTGGCACCTACCAGTTGGATACATTGAACATTAACAGGATCAAGCTTTAACGGGATGGTGTTTAAATGGCTAAAAAAGATAAGGGTGTTTATATCGCTCGCCTTTTTCCTGGCCATTTCTTATCTCTCCATTGATTATGCATCCACCTTTTCTTCTTCACTGACAAACAGTATTCTGTATTTTCAATTCCTGCCTTCCTGGATCAAATTCATGAACCTCATGAGCTTTATGGCGACAGGCTACCTTGTCGTGTTGATCCTCACCTTATTGTTCGGGCGTGTTTATTGTTCATTCCTGTGTCCGCTCGGCACACTTCAGGATCTCTTTCATTTCATTTCAAACAGATCCGGAAAAAGAAAGAGCAGGAAATTTTCCGGCCCGAATAATTGGGTGCGGTATTTATTTCTAACTGCACCTATACTTTTATTCGTTGCAGGTAACATCCTGTTGCTCAACCTGCTTGATCCGTACAGCAACTTTAGCAGGATCCTATCCAACCTTGTCCGGCCCTTATACTATGGAATAAACAACGTAGTAGTAGATATCCTTGAAAAATGGGATATCTACGCGATCAAACCTGTTGAGCTGAAAAGTGTCAGCTTGTATGCGATCGGGTATTCGGTCTTTATGCTTGGTTTGGTCGCCTGGATGGCATTTCAAAGAGGCAGGCTGTTTTGCAACACTGTTTGCCCGGCAGGCACTTTTCTGGGAATCATCTCCAGGCTTTCCTTATTCAGGATCAGGCTGGACGAATCCTTATGTAACAGTTGCGGTATTTGTGGGAATTCATGTAAATCGGATTGCATCGATACCCTTACGAAAAAAGTTGATTTTTCAAGATGTGTGGGTTGCCTGAATTGCCTTTATGTATGTCCTGAGGGCGGAGTGAAATTCGGATTAACACAATATAAAGCCTCACCGGCTCCGGCAAAGCCGGAATTCAATCACCAACGCCGGCATTTCCTGAAGTATTCTGCCTTTATCCCGGCAGTTATTGCATTTCTTTCGAAAAGGTCATATTCTGAGGGATTAAATAATGGAAAAATTCCTGTTGAAAAGGAATATCCGGTCACACCACCCGGATCGGTAAGCATCAGGCATTTTATAAACAACTGCACGGCCTGTCATCTTTGTGTGAGCGCCTGTCCTACCCGTGTACTGCAGCCGGCTTTCCTGCAGTATGGGCTGGCAGGTATATTACAGCCCACGATGGATTACAATATCAGCTTTTGCAATTTCGAGTGTACTGTTTGCAGCGAAATCTGCCCAACAGGAGCCATTAAGCCAATTGACCTTACAGTAAAAAAGGTCACGCAATTGGGCATAGCAAAGTTTATCAAAGAAAACTGTGTGGTATATATTGACGAAACCGATTGTGGCGCCTGCTCAGAACATTGCCCTACCAAAGCTGTTGTCATGGTTTATTACAAAGATAAAATTACCATCCCTGAAGTGACGGAAGAGATCTGCATTGGCTGTGGGGCCTGTGAATATGCCTGCCCAACCGATCCAAAATCTATTTATGTGGATGGAAACATCTTTCACAAGCAAGCCGAAAAGCCAACAGAAAAAAGTATTGGAGATACCATTCAGCCGGCAGATGATTTCCCCTTTTAGCTCATAATTCCCGATAGGGAGTATTGAATTAAGAAGGGGGAGGCAGGGTTGTTTTCCAATAATTAGACACCACATTTATGTGGTGGATTTATGTGGTGGATGTTTTATATTGCGTAATCTTATTAAACGGCATAAATGCCGTTCCTAATTAATTTAGGGATAGGCGATACGTGAGTGTTTGTCCTTTCCTCTTTTTTCCTACATTTGCGCTGCAGATAGATTACTGTTATGTTATCAGCAGAGAACATTCATAAATCGTTTGGCCGGCTTGAAGTGCTAAAAGGTATTTACCTCCGGATTGCCCAGGGTGAAATCGTTTCCATCGTAGGGAGTTCGGGCGCCGGCAAATCAACCTTGCTGCATATCCTCGGAACCCTCGATAAGCCTGATCAGGGAAGCATCTCTTTTGACGGTGAGAAGACCGACAGTCTGAATGACCGGGAACTTTCTGTATTCCGGAACCGGAAGATCGGTTTTGTATTTCAGTTTCACCACCTGCTGCCTGAGTTTACCGCACTTGAAAATATTTGCATCCCTGCTTACATCGGAGGCTGCTCCCGTCATGAAGCGGAAAAGAGAGCCGGAATACTTCTTGAACTGCTGGATCTCAGAAATCGCTCCGATCACAAGCCTGCAACTTTATCAGGCGGAGAACAACAGCGCGTAGCCGTTGCCAGGGCCCTCATCAATGAACCCAAAGTTGTATTTGCAGATGAGCCATCCGGAAACCTCGACTCTGCAGCTTCCATCGAATTGCACAGGCTGTTCTTTAAACTAAGACAGGACCTGAACCAGACATTTCTGATCGTCACCCATAATGATGAACTGGCCAACATGGCCGACCGGAAGTTGACGATCAAAGATGGGGTGATCCTCTGATGAGATTTGAGAGCTGAGAGTTGAGAGATGAGATTGGCAGCAGGGGGCTGAGGGACTAAGGGACTAAGGGACTAAGGGACTAAGGGACTAAGGGACTGAGAGACTAAGGGACTGAGGGACTGAGGGATAGGGTTTTTTAAGTAACATTCCAATATTCCAATATTCCAACATTCCATTATTCCAACATTCCAATATTCCAATATACTAACATTCCAACCTTCCAACATTCCATTTTTGCAAATAGAATGATTAAATGTTAGGTATTCCGTTTACAATATTACTTTTGCGGCTTCGTTAAAAACAAAGCAAATAAGCCATTGAATTGAATGTAATTCTTAATATGTTAATTGATAACAAACAATCGAAAATCAACAATCGACAATCGACAATCAATAATCGACAATCGACAATTGACAATTGACATTCGACAATTGTTTCGTTTCCGAGTGCACAATTCAATGTTGATAAAGAAAAGGCCGGTAATAGATTCCTAATATTAATTCATATTAATTTTGAGGCCTGGTGATTAGATAAGACAGCTGCATGAAGTTATCCAATATTTTTAAGATATTAGTACTCGTTATTTCCCTTTCGGTTATTACAGGAATGCAGGCTCAATCCGTTGATGATGATTACCTGCAGGCCATTGAGCGTGCCGACGGCTATTTTGACAAGGGTGATTATATAAACGCAAAAGCTGCCTACCAGATCGCCGCCAAACTCCAACCGGATGAACAGTATCCAAAAGACCGGTTACAGGAGTCATTGGGGCTGATCAAGGTGCAACTGGCAAAAAACCAGCAATACGTTCAAAAAGTTATGATCGCTGACGAGCTCTTTGAACAGGACCAACTCGAAGAAGCCCGGAAAGTTTATCAACAGGCCCTTGAAATTCTCCCGAATGATCCAAAGGCCACCGGCAAGATCAAGGAAATAGATGATATCATCAGAGATCAAATTATTCGGGACGAAGGTTATAGTAAAAGCACCGCAGAAGGGGATCAGTATTTTTCTGCCGGGGAATATGAGAAATCACTGCAGGCATACGAACAGGCTCATAAATTCAAACCTGATGAACAATACCCTGTCGATCAGATAAAAGAGATCACTGAAGCGCTTAAAGGTCTTCAGGCAAACATGAACGAGTACGAGCAAGCCATTGATAAAGCCGAAAAATTCGTTTCCAGAGATGCCTATGAAAATGCCGTTGAACAATTAGAGCTGGCAATAAAGCTTCGCCCTGACGAGGCTTTTCCCAAACAACGCCTGTCTGAGGTACGTGACTTGCAAACACAATATGATAACTACACCAGGCTGGTAACACAGGGTGATGAGCTTTACATCGACAAGGATTTTAAACAGGCCCGGCAAAAATATCAGGAAGCCCTGTCAATCAGACCGGATGACCCCTACGTTACAAACCTCCTTGATAGAATAGATATTGCGCAGGCAGATATTAAAGACCTGAACCAATCAAGCTATGAGTTAGCTATTCAGAAAGCCGACAAGTTATTCAGCCAGGAAAATTATGAGAATGCCATGCATGAATACCAGACAGCATTGCATTTCAAACCGGAAGAAGCTTATGCTTTAAAAAGGATCGAAGAGATAAATAATTTTATCAACTTCAGAATTTTCCAGGAAGAAGCCTATAGTCAATCGATCGCGAAGGCAGATAAGCTTTTCAAAGAAGAAAGATACCGGGAGGCAAAAGAGGAGTTTGAAAAAGCGCGCGGTCTGAAACCCCTGGAACAATATCCGGAAGTCAAGATACAGGAGATAGAAAATATACTGGCCGGGATTAAAAGCAAGAAGAAATCTTATGATGAATTGATAGCAGGGGCCGACAAACTGTTCTTTGCCGATGATTACGAGGAGGCAAGGATACAATACCGGACAGCCCTGGAGATATTCCCGAATGAACAATATCCAAAGGATCAGATCACTATGATCAATGAGATATTAGGGTTCAGAGATACATACCTGAAATCTCTTACCCATGCAGACCAGCTCCTGAAGGATGAAAACTATGAAGACGCTTTGCTGGAATACCGAAAAGCGGCCCAGCTGGCTCCGGAGGAAAACTACCCCAGGAAAAAGATCAGTGAGATCAACAGCATCCTGGAAAGCATTGCCCAGGCGAAGGCCCTCGAAGAAGCTGTACCGATTGATGGTGGTAACGATACTTTGGTGTCCCTAAATGGTGGTGGCATATTTGAAATACCGGATGAACAGGATCCTGGAGACGAAATCACTGAAGCCAATGCCATCCTGGATTCGATTGCGAGGGCTGAAGAGCTCCAACAGCAATATGACGCGGCCATCGCGAATGCTGACCAGCTTTTCAATGAACTGGCTTATACGGATGCCACCATAGCCTACCAGGCAGCTTCCGGCCTGAAAACTGACGAACAGTACCCTAAAGACAAGATCACTGAGATCGAAGGTCTCATGGATGAAATCGCCCGGGCGGAAGCCATCGATGAACAATATAATGACCTTATCACCCTGGGCGACCAGCAGTTTACTTATGAAGATTATACGGCCGCGCTAACTTCTTTCCAGGGTGCGAGCAGCCTAAAACCTGACGAACAGTATCCTAAAGACAAGATCATCGAGATCAGGGGTATCCTGGATGCCATTGCCAGCACTGCAGAGCTTCAACGGCAATACAGCGAGGCCATCGCGAATGCTGATCAGCTTTTCAATGAACAGGATTATTCGGGTGCCACCATAGCCTACCAGGCAGCTTCCGGCCTGAAACCTGACGAGCAGTACCCCAAAGACAAGATCACTGAGATCGAAGGTCTCCTGGATGAAATTGCCCGGGCAGAAGCCTTAGATAAACAATACAACGAGCTTATCGCCCAGGCGGACCAGCAGTTTGCTGATGCGGATTATACGGTTGCACTAACTTCTTTCCAGGGTGCAGGCAGCCTGAAACCTGATGAACAGTATCCTAAAGACAAGGTCATCGAGATCCGGGACATCCTGGATGCAATTGCCGGCGCTGAAGAGATTCAACGGCAATATGACGCGGCCATCGCGAATGCTGATCAGCTTTTAAACGAACTGGATTATACGAATTCACTGACAGCCTACGAGGCAGCTTCCGGCCTGAAACCTGACGAGCAGTACCCCAAAGACAAGATCGCTGAGATCGAAGGTCTCCTGGATGAAATCGCCCGGGCAGAAGCCTTAGATAAACAATACAACGACCTGATCACACTGGGCGACCAGCAGTTTGCTGATGCGGATTTTACGGGTGCGCTGACCTCTTTCCAAGGTGCCGGCAATCTAAAACCTGATGAGCAGTATCCTGAAGACAAGATTATCGAGATCCGGGGTATCCTGGATGACATTGCCGGCGCTGAAGAGATTCAACGACAATATGACGAGGCCATCACGAATGCTGATCAGTTTTTCAATGAACTGGCTTATACAAATGCACTAACGGCCTACCAGACAGCTTCAGGACTGAAACCTGACGAGCAATACCCAACAGATAAGATCGCTGAGATCGAAGGTCTCCTGGATGAAATTGCCCGGGCGGAAGCCTTAGATAAACAATACAACGACCTGATCACCCTTGCCGAACAGCAATTTACCGATGCGAATTATACGGCCGCGCTAACTTCTTTCCAGAATGCAGGCAATCTAAAACCTGATGAACTGTATCCTGAAGACAAGCTCATCGAGATCCGGGGTATCCTGGATGCTATTGCCAGCGCTAAAGAGATTCAACAGCAATATGACGAGGCCATCACGAATGCTGATCAGCTCTTCAACGAACAGGATTATACGAATGCGCAGACAGCCTACGAGGCAGCTTCCGGCCTGAAACCTGACGAGCAGTACCCCAAAGACAAGATCGTTGAGATTGAAGGTATCCTGGATGAAATCGCCCGGGCAGAAGCCTTAGATAAACAATACAACGACCTGATCGCCCTGGCCGACCAGCAGTTTGCTGATTCAGATTTTACGGGCGCACTAACCTCTTTCCAAGGTGCAGGCAGCCTAAAACCTGGTGAACAGTATCCTAAAGACAAGATCATCGAGATCGGGGGCATCCTGGATGCAATTGCCGGCGCTGAAGAGATTCAACGGCAATATGACGCGGCCATCGCGAAT
>DAOWEV010000251.1 GCA_030638325.1 Bacteroidales bacterium | reverse complement strand
CTCCCGATAATGTAAATTACTCGATAGGTAAGAACGGATGGGTTGTGCTGGATATGGGAGAGTCTATCCTCGACGGGCCGGGGAACGAGATCCAGGTAGTTGAAGGAGATGATACCGATGAGGGGTACAGTTGCTATGCAGGGCCTTCCATAGATGGGCCGTGGGCTTTCCTGGGGAATGGCTGGGGTACTGAAAACTTTAATTTCCAAACAGCCAATGTGTTAGAAGCCAGATTTATAAGGATTTATGATGATAATGACGGGCCTGCCAATGCAGACAATGCCGGATTTGACCTGGATGCCATCGAAATCCTGGAGCAACCCCAGATAGTTTTTCTAAAGCTGACTTATGAGATCGATGATCAAGCTGGAAATGATAACGGCCGCCTGGATCCCGGGGAAACCGCAGATCTTATCGTGAGCCTCAGAAATCATGGAGGACTGACGGCTGAAAACCTTACCGGTAACCTGAATTACGATTCGACCTGGATCAATATCCCGGAGCCAGATGCCGTTTTTGGAGATATTGGGCACGCCGAAACAGGACAAGCTGTATTTACTATTGATGTGGATCCTTTAGCGCCACTTGAAGAAATCATCATGATGGTACTGAATATCACTGCCAATGAGGGTACGTTCACCGAGAGTTTCCCTTTCGGGATGAATATAGGCGCTTTTATCGAGGACTGGGAAACCAACAACTTTGAAAAATTCGACTGGTCTTTCACAAATATCCCCTGGGTTATTTCTCCGCTGAATGCATACGAGGGGCAATATACAGCTAAATCTGCCAATATTGGAAACAACCAAAAATCAGGACTGCAAATCTCATTGGATGTAACCGGCTATGATGATATCTCTTTTTACAGAAAGGTCTCTTCTGAGAGCGGGTTTGACTTCCTGAATTTTTTTATCGATGGCACTCTTGCCGGACAATGGTCGGGTGACGTGGACTGGGAGTTAGTTTCTTATGATGTTACACCCGGTAATCATACTTTCAAATGGACCTTTACAAAAGATGAGGGTACGAGCCATGGCTATGATTGCGGATGGGTTGATTATATTACCTTCCCTTCTTACAATCCCGACGGATTGCTGCACGTCATTGCCAATGCCTTTCCTCACGAGTATTGTGTGACGGGTGAATCACAACTGGGAGCTTATATTATTGGTGGCTCCGGGAGCAACACCTTTGCATGGACACCGGATGAATACCTGAGCAGTACTACGGCCCGGTTTCCGGTGGCAAATCCCCCTGAAACCACAGTTTATACCGTGGAGGTAGATGATGGTATTGAAATCGTTTCTGCCGGTATCAGGGTAAGTGTGCATCCGGCCCCTGAAACCCCTGTCATTGAACAGCAGGGAGACTCCATAGTTTCTTCCGCACCGGAGGGGAACCAGTGGTACGACAGTAACGGGCTGATCCCTGATGCCATAGCTCAGGTATTTTATCCGGAAATAGAAGATGCATATTATGTTATTGTCACCAGCCAGTATGGATGTGTTTCAGACACCTCCAACATAGTGAATTTCCTGTTTACCGACATCCGGTACCTGGTAGCTGGAAATGACTTTATCATCTATCCCAATCCTGTCGGACACACCCTGCATATAAGATCTGCTAAAAACCAGGCACTGCAGGTTGATATCCTTGATATTGTGGGAAAAGTGGTCTTATCCGGAAGATTTAAGCAAGCACAAACTATCACCATCCCTTTCGGGGGCCTTGGCAGGGGCATTTACCTGATTTCAATCCATGGTGAAGATGGTAGGTTATTGCAGGTTCAAAAGGTGATAAAATAGAATTTTGTTAAAGATTTAAACATTTATAACCCTGAAACAGATCAGAATATCATTCCTCATAAGCTTTATTTTGTCATTGACCCTCGGCCTGTTCTCACAGGAAGGGGAACAAAATATATATAAGCTGAATGTAAATGATCTGTCTCCTGATGTAGAAAGCGACAAGCAAGAGGTTGTGTCTGCGAGCAGGTCCAGTAAATTTGTAGAAGACCTGCCGGTTACCGTATATGTCATAACGAGAGAGGAGATCCTGCAGAACGGTTATACAAGCCTGGCAGATGTATTGAAATCGGTTCCGGGGATAAAAGTTTCCCAACCAGGATCGGCCATTGAAGGAGAGACCTTTCTGATGAGGGGGCTATTCGGGAACTATTATACAAAGATACTTGTGGACAACGTTCCGGTACAACCTTCTGTGGTAAGTGGTATGCCCATTGGCGACCAGTTGCCAATCCGCCAGGCCGAAAGGATCGAGATCATATTAGGCCCTGCATCTGCAGTTTACGGCGCAGATGCCCTTGCGGGTGTGATCAATATCGTTACCATGACTTCGGAGCGGCCTGTCTATGCCCAGGCAGATATTGCCGTCGGTGATTTTGGCCAGGAGTACCTGAATGTTATGATAGGCGGTAAAATCGGGAAGAACAAAAACGTGTTTGGATACAAATTATATGGGAACACCTCGGTCAGGGGGGATATGAATGTAAAATATAACATTCCCGAAATCTATGATCCTTCAATTTATGATAGCAGTGGGTCTTATCTATCAGCTCCCTATTACCGTGGCGACTCGTCTGTGCCTGAAATGAACAGACTGCCCGATAACAGCAGGCTCATAGGTCTTGGCCTCAAATTCAAAGGCTTCAGCTTCGATTATCAAACCATGTTCAGGAAGATACAATCATCTATTGGTCAAAACACAGCGGTCTATTCATACGCTGATCCGACCAATACCTGGGGGGAGAGGATACAGAGATACCGGCTCGGTTATGAAAAATCCTGGACAAAAGTATCCACCCTCACCAATCTGACTTACCTGAGGTACAGATTAGATGAAGAATCGTCTTTCGGGTTGATTTACGATGGGGGAGTCAACGGCCGGGGATATAAATATGCTGCATCCGATGATATTATCCTGGAGGAAATCATTACTTACATGCCGCTCCCAAAACTGGAACTGACAGGGGGGTTGTATTTCCAGTATTCGGGAAACCTGCCAAAGACCAATGACTTGCCAAACCCATTCAATCCCTCTGACTATAAACCTTTTTCCACAGAGAAACCTGAAACCGGGCCGCCCCTCTGGGATTTTGGTTACAATCCTGTCGTATTCACCAATATAGCCGGATTTTTACAGGTATTTTACGTGATACGCAACTTTACCATTATGCTCAGCGACCGTTATGATTTTAACAGTCTTTATGGACCGTCTAACAACCCCAGGCTTGCCCTGATGTATAAGATAAATGACAGGATGTCGCTGAGGGCTTCTTATGGCAGTGCATTCAGAGCCCCTTCGGCCTATTATACGTATAGTTCACTTGCTTATACTACCGATGAGGGGATTTATTATGATATTGTACCCAACCATGACCTGAAACCTGAAAAAATTCAATCCGTAGATATCGGATGGAAATGGCGTCCGGTTAGAAATATCCACCTGGACCTGACCATCTATTACCATAATTTAAAAGAGCAATTTACCAGAAGTGGATTTATCCTGGATACCAATATTTACCCGAACCCTGTAAACGACTCGCTTTTTACCAATGCATATGTGAATGGTGAGTCCACAAAAGCCACATTGCTCGGTGCGCAGATCAACCTAAGGGTATCGGATATTGTTCCTGCAATCAGATTTGACCTGGATGTTTTTCTAAGCTTCGCAAAAGGGTACGAAACCCTGCCTTACGGTTTTGGAAATATAAATAATTACCGGCAAATGCCGGAATTCATGGGGCAGATCAATTTCTCGCTGGCGCCATGGGACAGGTTATATTTCTATTTCAGGAACATCATATCGGGTGGGTGGGAAAAAAGGTTTTTTCCACTACCACCGGAAGTTATGGAGGCTATTGGTTTACGAACGGAAGTGAAAGGCTTTTATACACTTGATATGATCATGAGGTTTTTGATCAGCAAGAATTTTCAGGCGTTCCTGCAGGTCAACAATATTTTCAATACAAGATATGGTGGAATTGATGCCTATGGAAACCAGTACGATTTGGTCTATAATCCTCAGTATGGCAGAAATTTCAGACTTGGCCTGTCGTTCAATCTTGAGTAATGTATGTTTTATAAGCCGGATACGACATATGAACATCTAATCCTGAAACAGGATCGCTTCAAAAAGAAATTTGATCTCTTTTTGATCTCTGCAATGAAGCTGTTGCGGAGCGCCTTTACGATCAGTTTTCCGGTAGCCGTGATGCTGATGATATCTGTTCATGCCGAGGCACAGGAAAAGGATGATGTGATAGTTATAAGTACTGATGTTATAAGTCCGGATGACAGTCTCCTGATTGATCGTTTGATATACACCGCACAACAATTTCTTATCACCGGGCAGCTTGATAGTGCGGCATTTTATACAGACCGGGCTATCAACATATCAAGAAACCTGAATTACAGGCAGGGCAAGACAACGGCCTATTTGTTGAAGGCTGAGATTGAGACCAGGAAACAGGCATTCCCATTGGCCTTGAGAAATTATTTTTCAGCCGTGAGAGAGCTGGAATGGTTGGGGGATAGCATAGGGATTGCCAATATCAATACGGAGATCGGGAAATTATACCTGAATGCCGGTTTATACCGAAAAGCTATCGAATATCTGAGGAGATCAGAATCGATATATAATAATTCAGGAATGCAGGATGACCTGGTTGCCGTGAAATATTCGATTGCTTCGGCCAATCTTGATATAGGCCAATATGATCAAGCCCTGGAAGAATATCTTGACTTGTTGAAATATTATGAAGAAAAAGACGAAATATCACGGGTTCTGAGGACCCTTTCAAACATCATATTATGTTATCATAAGCTTCATGAGTATGATCTTTCGATGGAATATAGCCGGAAAGCCCTTAGTGTGTACGAAAACACTTCTGATAACCCGGGCAGACTGATCGCTTTGAATAATATTGGATATAATTACAAGTATCTTGAAGATTATGATAAATCGATCCAATATTTCAAAGATGCTTTGGATTTAATGGAAAAGATGCCGGCAGCAGATGAGTTCACAAAGGTGATTACACTCATCAATATTGCTGTTGTTTATCAAAACACAGGGGATTTTGAAAATGCTTTGGAATACTTGCAGCAAGCCATTAAGTTACTGGAAAAGAAAAATGATAAACCGGAACTCGCGAATACCTATGATTTGTTGTCAAATGTATATTTTCTAAGCGGTGATCATCATAATGCATTGATCTATAATGAGAATGCCATCAGACTGGCAAGAGAAACGGGCGATAAAATACGGCTCAGCAAGGCTTATTTAACATTATCAAAGATCCGGACAGCCTTGTATGAATATGAAGAGGCCCTTCAGTATTACCAGCAATATTTGGTTCTCCGGGATTCTCTGATCATGGAGGAGCGGGCGGTTAAGCGTAATTATATGATGCAGGAGCTTTATGTTGAACAAACTACAAGAGACCTGGAAATGATCGTGGCCCAGGATGAAATTGATGACCAGGCAAAAAGGGTATTGGTGCTGGATACCATGCAAAAGCGGCAACAAATAGAGTTGCTTCATAAAACCACCGAACTTCAGGAAGCCGCCCTTGAAAACCAGCAGCTTGAACTGGATCGGCAGAACCAGGAAAAAATGCTGATTGAAGCGGAACGCGACGCCCTTAAGAAAGATAAGGAAATATGGGGATTAAAGGCTACTGAACTGGCCCAACGGGATTCCATAGAGCGGATCGAACACCGGCAACAGCTTACCGTGAAAGAAAATGAACTTTTGAAAAAAGACAATATCATCCAGGAGCAGGCTATCAAAAGGATCAGTGTAAGGAACAAATTCCTGATCGGCATAGTATTATTATCTATGGCCCTGCTATACCTGATTTACAGGAGCCTCAGATTTACGAAGAAAACCAACCGGCAGCTTACAGATCAGCGGAATAAGATACAACAACAAAAAGAGGCCATCCAGTCGCAGTATAAGGTTATCGAAAAAGAACGGGCAAAGTCAGATAAGCTTTTATTGAACATTCTTCCGGAGGAGACAGCGGCCGAACTCAAGGAAAAGGGAATGGCAACGCCCAAACATTACGAAATGGTTTCAGTGCTATTTACTGATTTCGTGGGATTTACAAAAATTTCTGAAAATCTTTCACCACAGGATATTGTCAAAGAGTTAGACAGGTACTTTTTGGCATTCGACCGGATCAGCGACCGGCACAATATGGAAAAGATCAAGACCATTGGAGATGCTTATATGTCTGCCGGAGGTATTCCCGTATCCAATAATTCGAATCCTGTGGATGCTGTATTAGCTGCCCTTGAGATCAAAGAGTATATGGATAAGATGGAGGCGGAAAAAGAGGCGAAAGGGAAAAAATTCTGGGAAGTGCGTATCGGTATTCATACCGGGCCGGTGGTAGCCGGAGTTGTCGGGAAAAACAAATTTGCATACGATATCTGGGGGGATGCGGTGAATACTGCCAGCCGCATGGAGTCCAGCGGAGAACCAGGCAGGATCAATATCTCAGGCACTACTTTTGAGCTGGTAAAGGATCATTTTAAATGTACTTACCGGGGCAAGATCAGCGCCAAGAACAAAGGCGAGATTGATATGTACTTTGTAGAAGGGCGGAGGCGCAAAGGCGTGTAGGCACTCCTGTTTTCCGTATTGGGACACTTAAATGGAAAAGTATGAGATATAAAAAACTAATTTCTATTGTGTTATTATTCTTTGGTTT
>DAOWEV010000061.1 GCA_030638325.1 Bacteroidales bacterium | reverse complement strand
CTTCGCATACGGTTATTATTGTTCAATCCCTTCGGGATTTTTGGCTAAGTTTATATTTAATCCCAGCACATCAAAACAATATTTAGCCATTATTATCAGTTAGAGTTTGTCGGTAATATCGAAAATATCGTTTTATTTGAATATCGATTAACGATTAACAATTTGAGATTTTTTTTAAAAGCCAAAAGTAAAATTGCTTTCAACTTCGGTCTTCGGACTTCCGACTTTCCCTCAAGTGCGTCAGCAATTAAAGATCCTAAATATATTTCTCCAGCAACTGCCTCAGTTCTTTGTAATTCTGCGTTACAGGCAGGTGGGGGAAATCCCGGATCACGTTGTCCGGGGGCCGGAACAATATCCCGACATCTGCCTGGTTGAGCATGCTGGTATCATTGTAAGAATCGCCAAAGGCGATCACTTTATATTTCAGGCTTTGCAAGGCCTCCACAACTTTTCTTTTAGGATCAGGCTGCCGTATTTTATAACCCACAATATTATTTTCACCATCGATCACCAGCTCGTGGCAAAAAAGCGTTGGCCTGTCCAACTGATCCATCAGGGGATCGGCAAACTGGGCAAAGGTGTCGGAGACAACGATCAGTTGGGAACGGTGTTTAATCCAGTCAATAAACTCATTAGCGCCTTCAAGTGGTTTTATCAGGGCAATCACATCCTGGATATCCTTCAATTTCAAGCCATGTTCTTTCAGGATCCCGATACGCCACTTCATGAGCTTATCATAATCGGGTTCATCCCGGGTTGTCTTTCTCAATATGCTGATCCCGGTCTTTTCTGCTACATTGATCCACACTTCCGGAACAAAAACGCCTTCGAGGTCTGAACAAATTACATACATAAATTCTTTATTTTAAAGTAACTATTTGGGTGCCTTATATTATACGAACGTTTTCTTTATATAAATCCTAAGCACTAATTTCTAAATCCTAAACAATGTCAAAATTCAAATTTTCCAATGTTTAAAACTATAAGAACACACGGTTTTGAATTTTGTGCTTTTGTCATTTGGTATTGTTTAGGATTTAGGTATTCGGATTTAGATATTCTACTATAGTGATTTATTTAACACTGATGAAATAGATGTCACAGATAAATAATTACATTTTACTGCCAAATTACTTATAGTTCTCCACCAGGTATTCCTTAAACCTCCCATAGTCATTCTCGATATGATCAAACATTTCTTCTTTATCCTCAATGCCTTCTAAGCTGGGTGGCAGGTCTGGCTGGATGCCAAGGATGCGGTTGATCTCTTCCGGGAACTTGGCCGGGTGAGCCGTCTCCAGGGACACGTAAAGCTGGTCTGGCGGGTATTTATCTCCCTCCTCTTTCAGGAAACTCTGAAGTCCGGCCCAGCCGACTGCTCCATGAGGCTCCAGTAATAGATTATACCGCTGCCAGGCATCTTTTATGGTTTGCCTGGTTTGGTTATCGTTGATACTGACCGAATATATTTCCTTCTGCATAAGCTTCAGGTCGGCCTGCCGGCTGATGTTTCCCTTCTCATCCATGATCCCGCCATAGAGTGCCACCAGTCTCGCCAGGTTACTGGGATGGCCCACATTCATTGCGCTGGAGATGCAATTCTTTGAAGGTTCTGTCTTTTTGTATTCCCCGCCTGAAAGGTACACCGGGAACTCGTCATTCTCGTTCACGGCACTGATAAACCTTTTTACAGGCAATCCCATTCTCATGGCCAGCATGCCTCCCATCATATCCCCGAAATTACCGGAGGGGACTGAAAAGATCACATCATCGTCATCATTGCCTGTTCTGAGTTTGGCAAAGGCATAGAAATAGTATACGATCTGCGGTACCAGTCGTCCGATATTGATGGAATTGGCCGATGACAGGTTCAGGTACGAAAGCCCGGGGTCGGTAAATGCTTCTTTGACCAATACCTGGCAATCGTCAAATTTACCGGTCACTGAAATAACCCGGACATTTTTACCGAGGGTAGTCATCTGTTTGCGCTGCCGCGGGGTGACCTCCTTTTCCGGGAACAGCACCACCACCTTGATATTATCCAGGCCATAGAATGCGTTGGCTATAGCGCTTCCGGTATCGCCTGAAGTGGCCGTTAAGATCAGCAGATCCCGGTTCTCCTGCTCTATGTAATACTGCATCAGGCGCCCCATCATCCGGGCGGCAAAATCCTTGAAGGAGGCGGTAGGCCCACAATCCAGTCGCATTACATATTTCTTTTCAAATACCGGTTCAAGTGGGACATCATAATCATAGGCATCTTTTACCACCCACATCAGGTCATCGTCGGGGATCTCCCCTGCCAGGAATTTCCTCGTAACCTCGTAAGCTATTTCATAATATGGCTTTTCGGCAAACGATCTTATCTCACCTGCTGACACCTGCGGTATCCATTCAGGCATATACAATCCCTTATCCGGTGCAAGACCTTTCAGCAATGCCTCCCTGAAACTCAGGAGTTCGGCGTTTTGGTTGGTGGAGTAGAATTTTATGGGGTTTTTCATGATTAAAAGTAATTCAATATTCATTCAATAGTCATTCGATGGTCATTCAATAGTCATTCAATAGTCATTCAATGGTAATTCAATAGTAATTCAATGGTTGAAATAAGCTTCTTTTTTTTACCACAAAGGTGCACAAAGGATATCACAAAGTTACACTAAGGACTAAAGAACTACCCGTTAATACCATCTTTCAAATTTCTGGCTAAAGTTTGCCATAAGCCTAACTTACATCCTGAAAGCTTCAAATAAGTGAGTATTTGTGCCATTTGAAATATTTTCTATAATCATAAGAATCAAATTTTTTCTTTGATACTTTGTGAAGTACTTTGTGAAATACTTTGTGTGCCTTTGTGGTTAAATAAAATCTCAACCCTTGATTCTCATTAGTAATTTAATAGTATTTCAATGGTATTACAACCGCATTACCAACACGCTACCTCAAGGTAGCAGAGGAAGCCCCCCCGGCAGAAAACTCCGGAGAGCTTACATAGATCTTTTTCCCGTCGAGGACTGCCAGCGATTGTTCAAGGTCGGCGATGACATCATCGGGGTGCTCAGCGCCTACGCAGAGGCGGACCAGGTTTAGAGGGATGTCTGAGATCTTCCTGCCTTCTTCACCCTGTTGTGAATGTGTTGATATGGCAGGAATGGTGGCTACCGATTTGATACGGCCAAGGTCGGTTGCCCGCCAAATCCTTTGGAATGCATCAAACACATCACGTGTTGCCTGTGCCCCGCCTTTAACCCTGAATGACATCAGGTGTCCATACCTGTTTACCTTCTCATTATACAGTTCATCATATTCCGAGTCGACAAGAACCATATATTTGCTTGCAAGTTCGTGCAGGGGATGATCTTTCATTCCAAGGTAATCGACCTGTTCGATATGTTTATGCCGGCTTAAGAATTCAGTAACTTTCATTGTATTGCGACTGCAAAGGTCCATGCGTGTCCGCAACAAACGTACATCATTCAGGGCCAAAATGGCATTCATGGGTGAGATATTCGGGCCGTTATCACGGTTTGGAAGGGCTTTCAGGTACATGGCAAAATCGGCCTTCATCTCATCATTATCAATGTTGGAGATTAGGTTTTTGCGTGCGATCACTGCTCCGCCAATCCCGAAGCCGCTGGTCATGAGTGATTTGGTCACTGACTGCACCACGATATCCGCGCCCCATTCAATGGGCCTCATCAGGGCAGGTGATGCCACGGTAGCATCCACGATCATCGGAAGATTATGTGCATGGGCAATTTGGGCCACTTTTTCCAGGTCGAAGAAGGCCTGTCCGGGATTGCTGGGCATCTCACCATACAGGAAACGGGTGTTTTCATCGATCAGGGAAACCCATTCATCAATATCATGCGAGTTGATGACTTTCCGCCATTCGATGTTACGTTCCTGGTCTTTCCGGATGGCAAACTGTTGAAAAGTACCTCCATAAACCTGGCAGGTAGCCACGAAGTTTATCTTCTGACCGGGTTTTTTCGGATCCACCACCAGAAACTCTTCCACGGCGCTATGGATGGCAGCCATGCCTGATGAAGTGGCCACGCATGAGGTATCCGCATCCGAGCCATATCCCTCCAGGAGAGCCAGCACCCCTTCCAAATAAAACATACTCGGGTTGGCAATGCGCGAATAACACCAGGTGGGTATCTCATACCCCAGGGCGGCTTCCATCTCATCCGAATCGCGATAAGTCTGGGATGTAGACATGTACATGGGTTCTATGATGGATCCCTGGTTAAAATCCAGGGATTCCTGCATAGAATAGACGCCATGCACAGCGATGGTATCAAAACGGCATTGTTTCATCTTCCGGATGTAATCTTTGTGCCATTCTGCCGACCGCTGTGCAGCGTCAAGGTAAAATTGTTTTCCTTTTGCAGTCATGATATTTTGTATTGATTTTTTCAGATTAACAGCCGGATAAAATTACAAAATCGATTTAAACAACCGTAATGAAGTAGTTATTTGAAATCGATTTAAATTAGTTAATGTTTGTCCATAATCTAATCTATTTCAAAACAAGTATCGAATTAGAACCACCTTTGGTAGGAATTAATTGACTGTTACAGGTTGCAGGTTGCAGGTTACAGGTTGCAAGTTGAGAACCTGCAACTTGTAACCCGCAACAAAAAAACAAACAACATGTTGGTAAGTTTTGCGAATTAAGTGCCTAATCAAACCTCCCCTCTCTTAATCTTTTTCCTCGTCTTTTTGTGTTTAAGCACTTTAGCGTCGATGTAGAAAATAATGTCCTCTGCAATATTCTTTGACAGGTCCCCTACCCTTTCCAGCTTTTTTATTACTGCATACAAGTACAGACCGGAGCTGATCAATTTGGGATCTTTCCTGATAAATTTACTTATCACTGAACCGGACTTTTCATTTATCCGGTCCAGGATCTTGTCTTTCTTGAAGACCTGCCTGACAATTTTGGTGTTTTCATCAACAAAACCTTCAATAACATTGTCGAGCATATCCATAGCTACCTCAAACATCTCCTCGAATTGGATCTCTGCAAATAAATCCTGTGGAAATGGTGCATTCATATCCATCACTATATTAGCCATACCTTCGGCATGGTCTCCCATCCTTTCCAGGTCTGCATTGATTTTTAATATCGATATGATAAACCGGAGATCTATGGCAACCGGGTACAACAGCGCAAAGAAATTTTCACAGTCCCTGTCAATGCTCAGTTCCATGGCATTGATCCGGGTCTCGTTGTTGATGATTTCCTGGGCGAGATCAGTATCCATATTCATTAAGGCTTCCCTGGATTTCTGAAGCTGCATGTTCACCAGCTCCATCATTTCGATAACAGCACCTTTTAACTGGTCTAATTCATTCTCAAGTTTAGGCATGATTGTTTTTTTTACTAATATACTAATTCCATAAGATTTATCCGATGATATGCATACTCCTTATCCGAATCTGCCGGTAATATAATTTTCAGTTCTTTCATTTGAAGGATTGGTGAATAACTCTTTCGTATCGCCAAATTCGATTAACTCACCGAGGTAGAAGAAACCTGTCTTATCACTTACCCTACCGGCCTGGTGCATATTATGTGTCACAATAAGGATGGTATAATTTTTCTTCAATTCAAAAATAAGCTCCTCGATCTTCGACGTTGAGATGGGATCCAGTGCGGATGCAGGCTCATCCATCAATATTACAGAAGGTTCAACAGCCAGTGCCCGGGCGATGCATAACCTCTGTTGTTGCCCCCCCGATAATTCCAGGGCTGATTTTTTCAGTTCATCCTTAACTTCATCCCACAGGACTGCCTGCTTTAAAGAATGCTCCACTACTTCATCCAGGAGATTCTTTTTATTGATACCCTGTATTCTCAAGCCGTAAGCAATGTTTTCATAAATCGTTTTCGGAAAAGGATTGGGTTTTTGAAATACCATCCCGACAGTCTTCCTGAGTTCTTCTACCTCAATCTTCTTATCATATATATTTCTGCCATCGATAAACACATCGCCTTCTTTCCTGAAATTACCGATATAATCGTTCATCCTGTTGAAAAGCCTCAGATACGTTGACTTGCCGCAGCCCGATGGGCCTATGAAGGCCGTAACAGTATTGGCCTCTATATGCATGGAGACATTTTTCAGGACCTTATTATGCCCATAATAGACATTGATGTTCTTTACCTGCAGTTTATATGAATTCTTATTGTCTTTCATTGATGATAAAAATTACCACTTGATTTTCTTCTGGGTCCGGTACCTTATGTACACAGCTATCCCGTTCATGATAAATACAAATGCCAGTAATATGATAATCGCGGAGGCAGCATTAATGATAAAGCCTTTTTGCGGGCGCGAAATCCAGTTAAATATCTGGATGGGCAGTACGGTGAATTCATCCATTGGCGTTCTGGCAACAAATGGAACATATGCCAGGGCCCCGATAACGATCAGGGGCGCTGTTTCACCGATCGCCCTGGATAAAGCCAGGATAATACCCGTGATGATATTACCGGAAGAAACCGGCAGGACCTGCCTCCATATGGTCTGCCACTTTGTTGCCCCCAAGGCATAAGATGCTTCCTTTATGGTTTTGGGCACTGCCCTGACAGCTTCTCTTGTTGCCACAATAATGATAGGCAAAATCAGTAGCGCCAGGGTCAGGCTTCCGGCAAGCAAACTGGCTCCCAGATCCATGATCCGTACAAAGATCTCCAGTCCGAGAATTCCATAAATAATTGATGGAACACCAGCGAGGTTAGATATGTTTATCTCCAGGATATTGGCCATTCTTGATTTCTTGCCATACTCTTCAAGATAAATCCCCGCAGCAACTCCTATAGGAACAGATATGATCGTAGTCAGTAAGAACACCCATATCGTACCGGTAAGGGCAGTCAGGATACCTGACTTACCCGGAAAGCGAGAGGGTAAACTGGTGATAAAAGACCAGTCAATCCTTGATAATCCCTGATTCAGGATGTCTATCAGAAAGATGAATAACATAACCAGGCCAAACAGGGTGCTGAGAATGGCAAAATATTTAAAAACCCGGTCGATAAGCCTATTTTTCAGTGCATTATTCATATTGTTGCCGAAACCTCCTGTTAATCCAGAAGCTGATATTGTTTAAGACGAAAGTCAGCATGAACAGCATCAAACCTGCAGCAAAGATAGTCTTGTACTCCAGTGAACCATGGGGCACATCCCCAAGGCTGACCTGTACGATATAGGCTGTAATGGTTTCAATGGGAACCATTGGGTTAAGTGTCAGGCGTGGCTGTTGGCCTGCAGCGATGGCTACTATCATAGTTTCACCGATAGCCCTCGAAATAGCCAGTATCACCGAGGCGATAATCCCGGATGCAGCTGCAGGTACGAGTACCTTGAAGGCAGTCTGGAACCTGGTTGACCCAATCCCATAAGATGCTTCCCTCAAGCTGTTTGGTACGGCGCGCAAGGCATCTTCACTGAGCGAGGAGACGAAAGGGATAATCATAATACCCATCACGATACCAGGTGACAATGCATTAAACCCTGCCATTCCGGGAAAGATACCCTGGAGAAACGGGGTAACCACAATCAGGGCGAAGAAACCATAAACGACTGTTGGAATAGCTGCCAGGACTTCTAATAAAGGCTTGACTACCCTCGTCAAATTCTTTGGGGCATATTCGTTCAGATAAACCGCAATGGTCAGCCCCACGGGTAAGGCCACAGCAATTGCAATGACCGTTGTTAACAGGGTGCCTGTCAGCAAGGGCAGTATCCCAAAGTGTTTCTTTGTAAACAATGGGGTCCATTGTGTATCTGTAAAAAAGTCTACAAGAGATACTTCCCGGAAAAACGTGAAGGACTCAGAAAACAATACCCAGATTATTCCCACAGTTGTAACGACTGTGATAAAGGCACTTAACCAGAGTCCTTTTTCGATTATTTTTTCAGAAATCTTCATCCCTTATAGCAAGCAGCGCTAAATATCTATTGATAGCTAACTGCAAATTCGTTAAATGTTTCCAGCTGAGCGGAGTACTCTTCTTTGGGTAACGGAATATAACCTACTTCACTGACCAGGTGACCGGCGTGTTCTAAATAGAACCTGATGAACTCGACAACTTCAGCTCTTTTTACGGCAGCAGAACTGATATAAATAAAGATTGGCCTTGACAAGGGTGCATAAGTACCGTTTTTTACTGTTTCTATAGAAGGATAGACCGGTCCATTCCCATTGTCAACACCAGCAAGCTTCAGCTTGTCTTTGTTCTCTTCATAATAAGCCAGGCCAAAAAATCCAAGGGCATTTTTGTCAGTAGCAATGCCCTGTACCAAGACGTTATCATCTTCACTGGCGGTGAAGTCGCCACGACTTTTACCACTCTCACCGACAATGACATCAGTAAAGTAATCAAATGTTCCGGAGGCAACCCCGGGGCCAAAAAGGTGCATCTCCAGGTTGGGCCACTCCGGCCTGATCTGGTTCCATTTCATGATCTTATTCTGAGCTTCCGGTTCCCACATTTTTTTCAGTTCTGCGGTTGTCAGATAGTCAACCCAGTCGTTACCGGGATTGATCAATACCGCCATGCCATCATAGGCCACAGTCAGGGAGAGATACTCTATATTGTTTTCTTTGCAGGCAGCCTTCTCCTTGTCTTTTATTGGCCTGGATGCATCTGAAATATCGGTTTCCCCCCTGGAGAATTTCTTAAAGCCTCCTCCTGTGCCTGAAATACCGATCGTTACTTTAACTTTTGGATGGTCTACCCTGAATTCTTCTGCAATTGCCTCGGTGATCGGGTAAACGGTGCTGGAGCCATCGATCTTTATCGCACCGGATAAGGATTTGGCTCCTGATTTTTCACCTGACTGCTGCGGACCGCCGCATGAAGTGATCAACGCGATCAATGCAATGGAGATTAGATTTGTTTTCATAATCATTTAATTTAGGTTCTTAATTCGCAAAATTTACCAACATGTTGTCTGTTTTTTTGTTGCAAGTGGTTTTAATTCAATCCTTGTTTTGAAATAACCCAGGTTTTTAAAAAATTTGTTAAAAGTCTATCTGGAATCTCACCAGAAGAATATTCGCATTACCTGTATCTCTGATATTCGTGAACACATAATTGAACATGAACCTTGTAACCGGGTTCAGGTACCAGTTCAGTCCCAGGGTGAGGTTACTCATATACCCTCCTTTAACATCGGTATCTTCCAGGTCAATATTTGAATAGCGCAATGTAAGTTCGAATGCGCCGGGCCCACCTCCAGTCCCAAGGTTTTTCTTAGGCCTGACCCTGCCGAATGCAGCCGCGCTTGTGTTGTAATTCTTGTGTTCACCTGTAATAAACCAGCTGACAATGCCATGATAGGCATGAAAATAATAGCTGTCATTTTGTAATTCAGAATCTTCAGTTGTTTTAGCTACCGAGGCAGCATATTCAGTCTGCAGGTGAAAAGGGCCTAAAACAAGGGCTGCCTCTGCAGTAAACTCATTCACTGCTTTCGCATGATCAATTTCTGCCAGGACAAGCGTTGGTATCAGGTGAGACTCCGGCCTGGACTTGAGGACATATTTATCGTTGTTCTGGTACTGATATGTATAACCAGCGCCCAGGTGCAATACCTGGTATTTATCTTCAGTATTATAAACAGGTAAGCCTGTTACCCGGCCTGTAAGATGATATTTACTCCCCTGGTATTTTCCGAAATTATCTGAAGGGAGAAAATAACCCGCTGCCCAGGTCAGGCGCTTGTCCAGCTCAGTATTGAACAGCATGATACCCGTATTACGTTCCGGGAAGAAAGGATTGGTTAAAGACCGTTCTATCATGGTAATGTACGTGCTGCTGGTAAGCAACTCTAAACCAAGAGGCTCCTTGAAATGCCCCACCTGGATGTTTCCTATAACCGGGATTTTGGTTATGGTAATGTATGCATCCTTTAGCTGGGCACTTCCCCCGGCAAAATCAAATTGCAATTTATACTTGATATTCTTGTAGACCTGTCCGGAACTATATAACCTGATACGCCTGAACTCGACGCCAGTCCTGTTGGTTATCATGGTATCCAAAGAAGCATCCGGAAAAACGACCAGCCCGTCAAGCATGATCCGGCCCCCAAACTTCAATTTGAAATCTCCTGTCGTGCTTTCCACGCGAAACCCTTCTTTCCAGTATGCTTTAAACTTAGTCTCATCCTGGCTGAAACCGCAGGACACAATTATAATTAAAAGAAAAACAAGGTAAATTCTTTTCATTCTGTTTGGTTTTAAATATTAATAATAAGAATGCAAAGATAGAAGCAGCTTATTAACCTATAATTAACCTGATATTAAGTTAATGTTAATTCGGAAAGATATAATGGATGAATCAAGCCATGAAACTTAATATTAACTTAATCAATGGTTTATATTACCTAAATATTGTCGCACTACATTTGTAGCATATTATAAAAAAATGAAAACCATGAAAAATATCTTTTTGTCCATAGTATTTGTTTTGATCGCCGGATATGTTTTTGCCGGTAATGAAGGCAAAGAAAAAGATGATTCCGGCACCGGCAAGGCCACTGCTGCCCAGATGATTTCAATTTCAGGACAGGTACTTGATATACAAACGGGCGAAGTGTTGACCGGTGTAGAAGTGGAAATAGAAGGTATAGATGCAAAAGCGTATACTGATTTCGACGGCAATTTCACGATTGATAATATCGCACCAGGTAAGTACAATCTCATTGCTTCTTTGATCTCTTACAAGAAGAGTTTATTAGAGGGTTATAATTTGGACATTAATAGTAACCATGTTGAAATCAAGTTGGAAATATCAAAATAATTTTTAACCGTGACCGACAGACCATTTTTCAGGGCCCGTTCCAGCCTAAAAACGTATTTAGCGTCAATTTTCTCATTTTCTGCTTTGGTTAAAAAAATGCAATGATAAGGCTCATTCTGTTTGGTTTAGAAAATGCTAAGTCATTGCTGGGTTAAGCCTGCATCTGCGGGCTTAGCTTTTTTTAGCGTGAAGCGTGAGGTGTGAAGTGTGAAGCGTGAGGGATTAATATTTTCGTTCGTTAATCAGCTTGCCGTCTTTATCATACATCTTCCAGGTTCCTGTCTTTTCTCCCTTACAGTAATGCATCTCGTAAAGCAGGACCCCTTGGCTATCCCAGATGTACCAATTGCCATCTTTCTTATCAACTGCTTACGCTCCGG